>NZ_VUNS01000001.1:0-300000 GCF_009695545.1 Victivallis lenta
CTATCTTACTCTTATTGACAGAATATGATGCATTGTTGCATCATATTGACTGTCAATTTATTAACAGGGAGAAAAGTGTCACCTGTTTTTTACTGAAAAACAGAACCATTTATTCCCGCACATGACAAATTTATCACTTTCCAATATGCAGTGGATCCAGAAAACCCACTGGAAACAGATATAGTTCGTGAAAAAGAAATTCCAGGAGTACTTGATGTACCATAATGCAATTCATTACTTCCCCAGGCAGAACTTACCGCAACAGTCCCATTTGTTGTTGTTAAAGTATTCTTTAATAATTGGTGCCATTCTTTGTAAGCCAATAATAATTAGTGCACCATTATTTAAAGAATAAAGAAAGGCACCATTTATTTTGTATTTTCTGGATATAATTGCTTAATAATTTTATCCAATTCTTTTTTTTGGTCGGAGTCCATCCGGTTACGATTCATTCTCAAATAAAAAAGCAGCGTTTCTCTGATTGTTTTTGGTGTATCTTTTACAGTCACTTTATCAATTGCCTCCCGGAAAAAAATCCGACTGTAGGCGGACAAGGCAACCATGCAAGCGTTTTGACACGCAATATTATCCAGGTTTTCATACATAATGGCGAAGATGGACGAAAAAGCTTTTTCTTCTGGAAAGTATCCGTACCTCAGCATGGATTGCTCAAAAAAATCATAGGGCAATGCTGGTAATTGTTCCGGCAGCTTGTTGTTTTCGCGAGCCTTCCGGACAATGAGGCAAACGATAATATTACGCAAGAAATCATCCGCTTGAGGGGCCGAATAGCGGACATAAGGGCGCGAAAGCAGCCGTCGGGTCAATTCCGGGGCAATCTCCCCCTGTTCCATTGCTTCGCGAATTTGCCGCGCGACTTCTGCGCGTTTTCCTTTTGGAATTTTTGCCGCCGCATCGAGAATTTTCCCAATATCGGAGGCATTTCTCACCGTTCCAACAACAAGCGCTTTCGAGGCAATTGCATCATCTGAAGACCCTGCTAATTCTAAAAGAAAAGATTTATCATTTTCCGTTAGCTCTTTATTTTTCCATAACAGGTCAGTCAGGCGGCCCGTTTCATTGGCACAAAGATAATTCATTTGCATTACTGCGAAAAAGAGAAAGATCAATAATATCTGATTCATTTGTCCTCCCTTTTTTACTCGATGTGTCGTGTTATTCTTCTTCTTTTGCGTAATAGCCGACTTCTTTCAGCAATTTAACGGAGTCGATTCTTTGTTCTTCAGTCAGCCGCCACTGATTGAGCTGCAAGTAGATACCGAGAAATTCCCGGTCCTGCTGCGGCAGATCATGGCGCTTCAAAGAAGCAACAGCTTCATCGAAAAATACTCGGTCATAAGCTGACAATGCCCATGCATAAGCATAGATTCGCGAAACATTCTTTTCATTGGCAGCTAAGTTGCTGAGGTAGACGAATGCCTCCGCCTCCTGTTTCCAGGAAAATTCCAGAATAGCTTTTTGTTCCGGAGTAAAATAAATTTTTGGGGGGATCGCCACTTGTTTATGATTCCTGCGGGCCTCGAGGGTGAGATGATTGACTAAGATATTCCTGGTATATTGAGGTAGACCTCCACGTATTTTACCTGTTGCGGCAACCTGTTCCAGTTCCGACGTCAATTGCGCAAAAATATTCCCTCGGGCGCTCAAAATCGTGATGTATTCCGCAAGTTTCTTGGCGTCTCCCGTTAAATGTGCCGACGCGTACTCCAACATTGCCGGCAGAGTCCGGGCTTGCTTGGCTACGGCTGCAGCCAACGCCGCTTCCGCGACATAAATGTGAGGATGCTTCAGGCAATTGAACAGTTGTTCCTCTTGGGATTCCGACAAGCTTTCCGTTTGCCATGACAAGCTCTTGATCTGTCCCATCAGGATGGCGTCTTTTTTATCCAGAGCGACGTAATCCCGTGCATGTAGGGTGCTGACTGCCAGAAAGCCGATCATGATAATGACTGATTTTATCAATATGTTCTTATATTTCATGGTGAACTCCTTCATTGTTTTGAATTGCTTCCGGGATATGCCCAATCTTTACTGGTATCGGCACTCTTTATTGCCTGCTCTTCCACAGGACCTCCGGCATATGCTTCATCATCCGGCAGAAAGTCATCTAACCCAAGTTGACCTTCGAAAATGCTGTACCTTCTCAGGCGATCACTTTTAGATATATTATCCTCAAAGTCATTATACAAATAATCAGCATCATAATCATCTGCTCCGCCGGGTGCTCCCGGTTTTTCATTATTCGCATGTTGACGTTCATGTTCTCGAACGCCAAAGAAGTATTGATAATATTTATAAATCTTTGACCTTCCTGTGGCTTTCAAACGTCCTTGAGCATTAATGGTTGTAGTGATATAGGTATCTCCGGAGTAGGCGCGGTCTCCAATGCGAATCGTACTTTCTCTCCCCCCGTTTTGCGAACAGGATTCACTATCGAAAGCATATTTATAACTACCTCCTCCCGCATTCTGTTTGTAGTAATAGAACCAATTGGGGCATCCCGGACAATCGGTACAATTGGGGTGATTCGTAGCTGTCGCGTTATAGAAGACTTCGTAATCGGCAGATTCGGTGATTGTTCCTATCGAACCGGTATAAACAAACACACCGGAGGTTTTCCGCAAAAGATCATTTTTTTCCTTCCCCTCATTATGAAAATATTCATCTTTTAATATTAATGATACGTTGCGTAAATGAGTAATTCAAGTTATCTTATTGTAAATAATGGAAAATGAAGTTCCTCGACCCAAAGGTCGAGGTATCTTCTCACAAATCGAGGTTAGCTGTTGAAACAGAAGTCTTTTATAGGTTCCTTGGCCAGAGATGTATTTTTGGATGCTTTCCGCATTGGCATATTCGCCAACGGTATTCGCATAGAAACCGCTTGTCCAAAGATTACCACTCCACAATACTTTTTTCACTTCTTTATGTCGAGAAAATACCTCACAAACTGTAATGCTTTTTACAATAGTTGCAACCCTACTCACTGATAAGGAAGAAACACTCTGAACAAGAAAGTGAACATGATCATCATCGGAACCAATCTCAACAAAATGGATTTCGTAACAATGAGATATTCCCAAACAAATATCCTTAAGACTTTCTGTTACTTTATCAGAAAAAATCTCTTTTCGATATTTTGCCGGAAATACCAAATGGTAAAGCAAAAGTGTCTTATTATGGCTTTTCTGGATATGTTATGTCATATCTAGTAATATAGCTTCTGGTTGTGGGTGGAAACGGCGATGTTCAATGTCCGCATATGCTGTGCATATTCATCGGCAATCTGACTGGTAATATCCCGTAGTGTCTTACCGGGATCGTCGATCCAGTTCACGAACTCTTCGAAGGTAGAGCGATAGGCAAGTGCTTCGCTCACTGTATCAGGAGTAGCGCGTTCAGGACTTCTCTCATAGATGGCCCATGCTTCGGAAAGCAGCAGATTCTTTTCGGGAGTGATAAGACCACGTGCATGTTTGATGTGAGCTGCAATGATTTCAGCGGAAGTTGCTTTCAGAAGTGGAATCTGTTTGTTTGCTTCTTTCTGGTTACGGGTTTTAAGGCTGATTGCCTTGCGTGCTCCGTTGACCTGATAGCGGAAATAATAGATTCCACCTTCCTCTTTCTGGTAGACGGTTCCGAGATCGAGTTTGATTTTTTGGATGGCCATGTTCTGTCCTTTCGTTTGAAAGTACCGGATTTAGCCAATATAGACGTGTTTTGACAAAAAGAAAGCCCGAAACGGTACAGATCAATACCTTCCGGGCTGTTCACACTCAAAAATGGCGGAGAGAACGGCTTTTGAACCCCCGGTGCTGTTATGCACGTAAGTGTATCGATGTTCAATAACTCACATCAAACGGACAAAAAAATTAAGTGTTTAAGGCCGTAAATTTCTTGATTTTTTCATCAACGTTGATTGTGTTGGGGATATTCGCTATATTTGTTAGTACCAGTATTTCAATCTCAAAATAAACTACCTTGATGTATAAGTATACGAAGTATTGATTCCGCGGCAACTCAAATTAAATATAGTATTTAAACGCCAATGGTGGGGTTTTCAACTCAGGACAAGCTGTAAGGATTTCTCCGACTTTGTCTGCAAAGCGTAGCGTTACCGGTATTCCATCCCCATATATACATGCGTTATAATTAAGTTTTGTCAACGACAGAATGTCTGTCGCAACAACTTTGAGATCAGCGACACCTTTATCTATTCTAATTTGGATAGGTCTTGGTATCTCCATCGCTGATGTTGTTTGAAGCCTTGGTATATATCCAGTAGTCCAAAGCAAGCATTCCCACTTGTTAATAATATGAAACATCCCACGCGGAATGGGGTAATCTCCGTCTTTTCGATATAATTTCAATGGTTCTCGGTTGGATATTGTTATTCCTACGATGTTCGTTTCAGAAGGAGTAACACTTTTAAATGCTGCCCACTCTTCTTCGTTGAATCTTGTTTTCGCATGAATAAAAATTTCTGCTGGCGCTTTGTTCATAATACTTCTATACGAGTCTAGTGCTTGAGTGAGCAATTGTTTAGCTTCTCGTTCCTGGAGATGATATTCTTTGGTTTCTGGATTGAACCATGGTCCTACTTCCCCGCGAAAAATGGTACCATCACCACTATCTAAAAACATCTGAGCCGCACAACAAGCGTTTCTCACATCTTTTGTATTAGATAATTGTTTATAGACCAAACCAAGATAGCAAACTCCTGCCCTTATATCTGACAACTTCCATGGCTTACCGCCAGCTTTATAGTATGCGGCCGTAGAAATAGACCATGCTTGGTGCCCTTCTATCTTTGAAAAATCATGAAGATACTTCCCGCGAGTATCAGTAAATGCTCGCCATGCGATCTTACTCTCACGCAGTATCTGTGTGGGAATTGAATAGGGAAGTAAGCGAGCTTTTAATTGATCATGAAATTGGGCATCATAACTATATTTCTTTACTTCATCGGCTTTTTTATCTTCTTCCGCCCGCATATCCGAAAATAGATAATCCGTATAAGAAAATATTTTTGCTTTAGCCTTAGAAAGCAAACTTCGTCTTTTGATTAGCTCTTTAGGGATTGTTGATTTGGGACGGCAATATTTGTGAATAATATCAGGAACAATAATGAACCAAACATCTATGTTTTCATCGTCATTTTTCTTTGAATTGACTATTGGCTCTATGAATAAACTCACCATGTCGTAAGTGCGCACATGTGTACTATCAACATACAAAAACTCATTAATTTTTTCTTGAGATATTTCTTTAAATAGGATATGGTCTGGACTCCAACTACATCCAAATGCAGCTTCAAATCCAGGAAAAAATGGTCTACTGATTGAATTACTATTATAAACTGGAGACTGAATGCTTTTTAAAAAATTCTGAAAATATTTATACCCTTCCTTGGTTGCTACTACTCCACTTCGTATCTCTCTAATTGCCGAAGGTAATGGCCCAAACAGTGTAAGCCCATCTCTCGGATCAGGCATTTTCTGGCCATGTCCTAATAAGATATTGGGTTCTGGAATATATGATAATTTACGCATCGGCACTCTCCGTATTAGTATTCATTAGAGAGTCTCCTTGTTTTTCTATATCAGTTTCGATGAATTCATCATCCAAATTATTATTTTTAGGCAATTTGTAACTAATTGGAGATTGAAATTGAATTGATGTTGCTGAGATTAGAAATTTTTTCTCATTCCCCAAAGAAAAAGTCATGCAGTCAGTGTCTTTAGATAAAAACGTGACAAAAGCAAATAATCGATTTCTCCAGTCTTTATTCCACCAGCTTTTTCCTTTTGTTCGTCGTGCAGAATGTTGAATACCATCTTCTCTAATCAAGGTCTGACCATCTGTTGTAAATACTATATGAGAACGAATTTGTAATAATGGTTCTGGAAATAATTTTACAGATGCTGAAATAGCAAAGTGCCACATCTTATCTTTTTGTTTGCCTACAAGCTGAATTCTGCCAATTTTATTTTTAGGAATTACATCCGCAGGTAGCCAAAAAGCATAATGTCCCGACATTAGGTACGATCTTATTCCAGCAGTTTGTTTCAATGTATAGCCAAAAGCTTTATTTAGAATTTCAATGAGTAGTAATTTTGCCTGTTTTTTATCTATGAAAAGTACGGTTATATTTTGATCTAAAATTTCTTGAGTTAACAAAATTTTAGGATTTTGATCTACTTTTTCAGATAAATCACTTGGTAGAGATTCGAAGCATTCAAAAGTGACCAAATACCCCTGATGTGTTGTTGCCGGAATACTGATATCCTTTTTGAAAGACGAATCAAAATTACCTTTAAGCTTGAAAAAAAACAATTCTTTGGGAAGCGTTGTGATCGGAAACCAATTTGAATCATAAAGTTCTGTTTTCCAAATCACGTTACTTTCTATATTCAATAAATCATGAATAAGTTGCGCAACTTTAGAGTAATTTTCTGGAGAACGAGGAATTTTTTGTTCTTCGAGTGATTTTAACAGAGCTTTTAAGCCAGTCGCCCAAGATGCAGTGAAGTCGATGGCATTTAGTCGAATAATATCAACATTAATGTCATCATAAGAGAGATTCGGGTCCACTTTTAATGGGCAAATAAAAGTATCATCATTTATCACTTTTTGTGCTTTTGAGGCTACTGCAATTTCCTTCAACACCCCAGGTGCAGAATTTGATTTTTCAGATAAGACCAACAGGAACTTACAGGTATTTTGTCTTATCTCAGTTTCAATCTCACGCCAAAAATCTCCGCCTTTTTTCAATTTCAAAAGATCGCACCAAACTTTATATCCCGCTGCCATTAATCTCAATGCAAGCCAACGAGTAAAAGTATCATCTGCAGGCGTTACTGCATGGCTTATGAAAATAGTATTTTTTATCACTATTTAACCTCATAAATAATATATTTACTCTTTTGCATTAATATCTATCTCAGAAATAATTTCTTCTGGAACTGAGTCAACAATGTCGCCAATGTTGCAATTGAGCACACGACATATTCGAAGTAGAATATCGGTCGTAACGTTTTCATTTTTTCCAAGTTTAGCCAGCGTGACGGAACTGATTCCGGATTTTATCCGTAACTCGCCTTTTGACATATTGTGGTCTATCAACAGCTTCCACAATTTTCTATAATCCGTTCTCATACCGCTCCCAGCAAAGTTTCAAAGTCAAACCGCAACAATGCAGTAAAATATATTCATAAATCGCAAAAGCAAATCTAAAATTTGCTTTTGCAAAGAAAAAACGAATTTTCTGTTTTTTCCATTCGATTAGCGTGGATTGCAGAATGGCAAGTAAAACATTGACTCTACTTGCGTCTTCATGATCTCTGGTGGTTTAGCTTACAATGGCTCTAGCATGAGGCTTTGCCCCTCTGTTTGACGTTCTGCATAACAACTGTGGCCCCGTACATATCTTCCATGAAGTCATGGTGAAAACGTTATAACACCAAGGCTCATAAATTGATTTCAGGGCTTTCTAATGCTTGAGTACGCCAAGAACAATCGACAAATCCTATAGCTCCATAATCAGTCCTCATTATCTACATCAAGTTGGAAAATACCGGTTAGTGTAATATATTCATAAGTGTTTCAAAGTCAAATATAATAATTGACTTTATTATCCTGGTTCAAGCTTCAACAATAAGGAGGTGGATGTGGAAGATAAAATCACGGTGGTCGCGAGAATTGTTGCGATGGCAATCCTTCAGAAGAAATTACGGCGTGTTCGAAATCAAATAAAAGCAGCGAGGGAAAAGCAATGCAAACAGAAGAATTAATATCTGTCTTTTCGAAGTTGGAAGAAATGTCCCTGAATGAATTACGAGATTTCTGGCAAGAGAGATTTCACACACGAGCACCGGGGTTGTCGCGGCATTTTCTTCGTAAGCGTATCGCTTTTTTACTTCAAGAACAGAAATATGGAGGTTATTCCGATTTTGTGCGAACTCAGGTTTTGCATATAGCTTCTCAAGAACCGATAACTTTAAATTCCAAAGGATTTGAAGTTGGAAAAGTATTTTCTCGTGTCTGGCAAGGGACCTTGTATCGGATAGTTGCCGTTGAGAATGGATTTAGAATGAATGGGAAATTATATCGTTCTCTGAGTGGAGCAGCCTTTGCCATAACAGGAACTCAATGGAGTGGAAAAGTTTTTTGGAGGATAAAATGATAAAACAGAAAAGATGTGCTATTTATACCCGTAAAAGTGTTGAAGATGGATTGGAGCAAGAGTTTAATTCATTAGACGCACAGCGTTCGTGTTGCCAGAATTATATTGATTTGCAGGAGTATGACGGTTGGATATGCCTGCCTAAACATTACGATGATGGCGGATGGTCTGGAGGGAATACGGATCGGCCTGCTTTTATGCAACTTCTTGAAGACATTGAAGCGAAGTTGATTGATATTGTTGTTGTTTACAAGGTCGATAGGCTATCCAAATCAATGATTGATTTTATCAAAATAAACAATTACTTCGATCAGCATAATGTTACACTGGTTTCTGTTACTCAAGCGATAGACAGGAATTCAGCATCCGGCAATTTACATTGGCATTCTCTCGTTTCGTATGCACAATATGAGCGTGAAATTATTTCGGAGCGTGTGCGTGATAAAATCGCGGAAAGCAGACGAATGGGAAAATATTATGGAGGAATGACTCCATATGGTTACAAGCGAAATGAACAGACACGCCGTCTTGATATTGATTTGTCAGAAGCCAGAGTTGTCCGCTGGATATTCAAAAACTATCTTAAAATGCGTTCGTGCGGTTTGGTCGCAGCAACACTGAACATGAGAGGAAAGAAAACACGTCGTTGGGTTTCCGTTCGGAATATTCCTCATGGTGGCAAGATCTGGAATCTTCTGGCAATCCACAAAATTATAACCAATCCGATTTATATTGGCATCATTCAGCATCATGAAGAAAAATACCCGGGAGAACACCAGCCCATTATATCTCAAGATATTTGGGATCAAGCGCAAGATATTCTTGCCCAAAATCGCCATAGTCATGGAACGTATTCCAAATTACGACAATTTGCTATTTTTACCACATTAGTAAAATGCGGAGAGTGTGATTGCGCATTAACTCCTACTTATACAGACAAAAACAGAAAGCGTTATTTTTATTATGTCTGTCAGAAAGCAATGAAATATCCAGATCATATTTGTAACCTGAAGAAGATTTCTGCGGGAGAGATGGAAAAATTAATCTGTCATCAGTTGGCCTTTATTCTCCAATCATATTCATTGCGAACAGCAATTATTCGGGAACTCGAAACAGGTCAACGTGAATATTGTAAAAAATTTGTCAAAGAGCGTTCTGCATTGCGTCAAATGCTGAAATATGTAAAGGATGAAGATACACGACAAGAGCAAGAAAAGAGAATTGCAGAAATCAACAGTTGCCTGATTAATTGTCAGAAAAAAATCCGGCAGAGTAAAATTGATCACGATATTGATCAATTTTACCCAATCTGGAACCTTATGTCTCCTCAAAGCAAAACAGAGTTTTTAGATTCGCTAATTGAAGAGATAAGGATTTATCCTACTAAAGTTCAACTTTTCCTGAGTAAAGAGTTTTACAGTCTGAAGGAAGAAATTAGCAGCCGTTTACGGAAAGAGCGAAGTCTGTCGTTCGTTTCTTTCGAAAATGAACGTCTGCTTTTTGAATCCCCAATAAGTCAGCATCGTGTCAATGGTCAAAATCACCTGGAGATGGCGGGTATTAATTATAATGATAATCGTCGTTGTTTGTTACACGCGATTGCAATTTCATGGAAATGGAACGAATTACTCTGTTCCGGCTCGCTGAAGAATATTTCTGACCTAGCCCGCTATGTTAAATTCAGCGAACCATATGTACATAGGGTTTTGGCATTAAGCAATCTTGCTCCAAGTATCGTTGAAGATATTGTCAATGGTAATATTCCAGACGCCTTAAGTTTGGCACGGCTGCATGAAGGATTTCCGGATGATTGGAATGAACAGCGCAAAAAATTAGGTTTTATAATCGAAAACAGCTGAATTTGAACGTAAAATATAACCGTCTCAGAATTTACAGAATGGAAAAGGCACTGGTTTTGAGCGTATATTTTTTTCTGAGCTTGGCTGCAGCCCAAATGCGTGATTCTGGCAACTCTTTCTAGCGCAACAGGATATGATTGCTTTCAGAAAAATAACCGAGAGTTCGAAAATAATAAAATGGCGGAGAGAGAGGGATTCGAACCCTCGGTGAGATTTCTCCCACGCAGGTTTAGCAAACCTGTGCTTTCGGCCACTCAGCCATCTCTCCGCATCGGATGTCGTATTCCTAAAATAGCCTGATTCTGCGGAATGTCAAATCGGATTTGAGGGAAAATTCAAAAATTTCTCCCCCTTTACGCTTCGAAACGGATTTCTCCGTCGACGAACGTCTTCCGGACCTTCCAGGCCGCGTCGAGCAGCACGATGTCCGCCCGGAAGCCCGGCTCGAGTTTGCCGATCCCCGGCAGGCCGAGCGCCTGCGCCTGTGCGTACGACGTCGACTTGACCAGCTCCGCAAGCGGCAGCTTCGTGATTTCCGCCACGTTCTTCAACGCCACATTGAGCTGAAGCACGCTGCCGGCCAGCGCTCCACCCTCTTTCAACCGCGCGGCGCCGTCCTTCGCGATCACCGGCAGACCGCCGAGCGTATATTCGCCGTCCGGCATGCCGGAGGCGCGCATCGCATCAGAAATCAGCTGGATGCGGTCCGGCCCCTTGATCTTGAACACCAGTGCGATCATATCCGGGCAGATGTGGAGCTTGTCGCAGATGAACTCGAGAAAAACATCGTCCTCCAGCAGCCCGGCGCCGACCAGCCCGATGTCGCGATGGTGCAGCGGCGTCATCTGGTTGCAGAAGTGGGACAGATTCCGCATCCCCTCGAGATAACAGCGTTTGAATTCACCGTACTTCGCCGCACTGTGGACGCAGGAGGGAACGATCCCCATCCGGCACAGTTCAGCGGTCAGCGCGGGGGCGCCCTCCGCCTCGGCGGCGAACGAAACCTTTTTCACCGGATAAACCGCGTTCAGCCGCCTGACCTCTTCCGCGTCCGGCAGCCGGACGTAGGCCGGATTCTGCGCGCCGCAGCACTTCACGTTGATGAACGGTCCTTCAAGGTGGACGCCCGGCAGTCTGCAGCCGCTGCCGTCGTAGCGGGCGATCGTTTCGAGGGTTGCCCTGAGCTGCTCCTCCGGCAAAGTCAGCGTGGTCGGCAGCAGCGTGGTCACCCCCTCCTCCAGCTTTCCGCGCGCGATGCGGCGGACGCCTTCCTCGGAAGCGTCACAGAAGTCGAAGTTGTTCCGTCCGTGACAGTGCACGTCGACAAAGCCCGGCATCGCCGTGAGTCCGGTCCCGTCGATGACGTTCCCGGCCGGCGGCAGCGGGGAGCCTCCGTCGCAAATCGAGCTGATCGTGCCGTTTTCGATCAGGACCGCGCCCGAGGCAAGGTCGATTCCGGGCGAGACGACACGGCAATTCACAATCAAGGTACGCATCTGTTTTTCTCCTGTTTGTAAAGGGATGATCTACCACCATACAATATAATGCAGGCGTTCCGGAGCGGAATGCAAAGATCGGCAAAACTTATGGACTTTTTTGCAAAACCGGTCATCCTCCGTTCTTTTTGCGTTGAAAAACTTGTTTTGAGGCATATTTTGAAGTATATTCTCCTGAAATCATCGATATAGTGAAAGGTGTTCTGTCATGAAACTCACGCTTCTCGTGCTGGCGGCCGGAATGGGCAGCCGTTACGGCGGTCTCAAACAGCTTGACGAAGTCGGTCCTTCCGGCGAAACCGTCATGGATTACTCCGTGTTCGATGCGATGCGCGCCGGTTTTGACCGGGTGGTCTTCGTCATCCGCAAGGATATCGAAGAGGCGTTCCGCGCCGCGATCGGCAGCCGTTACGCGGACCGGATCGAAGTCGCTTACGCGTTTCAGGACATGAACGACCTGCCGGCCGGTTTCCGGGTCCCGGAGGGACGCACGAAGCCGTGGGGCACCGGCCAGGCGGTCTACGCGGCGCGCAAGCTGCTCGACGGTCCCTTCGCGGTCATCAACGCCGACGATTTCTACGGCGCGGACAGCTACCGCAAGCTGGCCGGCTACCTGAAGTCGGCACCGGAGGACGGCAAAATCCGCGGCTGCATCGCCTCGTTCGTGCTCTCCAACACGCTCAGCGAAAACGGCTCCGTGTCGCGCGGAATCTGCTCGGCGGACGCTGCCGGGAACCTCTCGAAAGTGGTCGAAAACACGAAGATCTTCCGCCGGGACGGCAAAGTCATCAGCGTTCAGGAGGACGGCGCCGAGCTCGAATTCACAGGAGGAGAGCTCGTCTCGATGAACTCCTGGGGATTCATGCCGGAGCTGGTCGGCGAACTCGAACGGCTCTTCACCGGCTTCCTCGAAGAGCACGGCACCGAACTCAAGAGCGAATTCTATCTGCCGTTCGCCGTCGATACGCTGATCCGCGAAGGCAGGGCCGAGATCAAAATGCTCAAGAGCGAGGACAGCTGGTTCGGAATCACCTACCGCGAAGACAAGCCGTTCGTCCAGGCCGCGCTGCGGAAGCTGGTCGCGGAGGGAGCTTATCCGGAGAAGCTGTTCAAATGACGACTGCCGCGCCGTCCTATACGCAGGCCGATCTCCGGGAGATCTGCGCCGGGTTCGCAATCTACGGGGATTTCCTCGTCGCGGTTCCGTTCGGGACCGGTCACATCAACGACACGTTCCAGGTGACCTACGATCAGGGCGGCGTGCGGCTGCACTACACGCTCCAGCGCATCAACCACGCCGTGTTCCGCAAGCCGGAGCAGGTCATGGAGAACATCGACCGGGTCACCGGCCACCTGCTCGGCAAAATCAGGAGCCGCAACGAGGAGACCCGCAAGCGGACGATCCGGCTGCTGCGGACCTTCTCGAATCTCCCGTACGTCCGGGACTGCCGCGGCGACTACTGGCGGGCTTACGTGTTCGTCGAAAACGCGCGCTCGTACGACGTCCTTGAAACTCCGCAGCAGGCTTACCGCGCCGCGCAGGCGTTCGGCGAATTCCAGTGCGACCTCGTCGACCTGCCGGGGGCGCGGCTGCATGAGACGATCCCCGATTTTCACAACACGCCGAAACGGGTCGAGGCGCTGATCGAGGCCGTCGACGAGGACCGGGTCGGCCGGGCCGCCGGCGTCAAGCGGGAAATCGACTTCGTCCTGGAGCGGCGCGAGGAAACCGAGCTGCTCCTGAAGCTGCATGCGGAAGGGGCTATTCCGGAGCGGATCACCCACAACGACACGAAATCCAACAACCTGCTGATCGACGACCTGACCGGCGAAGGCATCTGCGTGCTCGATCTCGACACCGTGATGCCGGGGCTGTCGCTGTATGATTTCGGCGACATGGTGCGCGGCGGAACGAGTCCGGCCGAGGAGGATGAAGTCAATCTCGCGAAGGTCGGCATGCGTTTCGAGATGTTCGAGGCGCTGCTGCAGGGATTCCTGTCGAGCGCCGGCGATTTCCTGACCGCCGCAGAACGGGAGAATCTGCCCTTCTCGGGCAAACTCATCACGCTTGAAACCGGAATCCGTTTCCTGACCGACTATATCAACGGCGACCTTTACTTCAAGACGCGCCGCCCGAACCACAACCTCGAACGCTGTCGGAACCAGTTCAGGCTGGTCGAGTCGATCGAGCACCAGATGAACCGCATGCTTTCGCTGCTCTGAACCATCCCGGATCTCTCCGTGACCGCATTCCGGGCGGACGAACTCCCACCGGCGGTTTCGTCGCGCCCTTTTCACCGCCTCTCTCCTCCGGCAGATCTTTCCGCTTGATTTTTTCACTCCGCATTGTATATTGCCATATGATACCAATTGAGATTATATCAACCGGTACTTCATGGGGAAGTGCCGGAAAATCCTGCGGAGGTTCATCATGTTTGCAAACGATCCGACTGTGACGGACGGAAAACTGTTTTTCCGTTACGTCATCCCGTCGATGATCAGCATGCTGACCGCCGGAGTGTACACGTTGGTCGACGGTTTCTTCGTCGGCTGGGGGGCCGGCAACGACGGCCTGGCCGCAATTAACGTAGCATTCCCGCTGTCACTTCTGATCGTCGCCTGCGGCGAAATGATCGGCACCGGCGGCGCGATCAATATCGCGCTGGCCCGGGGCAGAGGAGCGCGGCGGACGGCCGACCTGTTCCTCGGGAACTCCCTGGCGCTGCTGGTTCCGGCCGCGGTGCTGCTGGCGGGCCTGATCCCGTTTCTGAATCCGATTTTAAGCGCGGTCGGCGCGGCTCCCGCCCTGCTGCCGGCGGCGCGGGAATACGCGGTGATCACCCTCGGCGGCGGAATCTTCATGATGGCCGCCGTCTGTCTCGTCGCGGCGATGCGGAACGACGGCGCGCCGAAGCCGGCCATGGCGATCATGGTGGCGGGGCTCGCGGCGAATATCGTGCTCGACTGGCTTTTCGTCCTGGTTCTTCACGGCGGTGTGGCCGGTTCAGCCTGGGCGACGGTTCTGTCGCAGGCGATCTGCTTCGCGCTGGCGGCCGGATACTTTGCGGCCGGACGGTCGCACTTCCGCTTCAGCAGGCGCTGTTTCCGGCTGAAGCGCCGGATCGTCCGGCGCATCATCCCGGCCGGGCTGCCGTCCTTCGGCGTGCAGATCTCGGTGGCGGCGGTGATCCTGCTGCACAACCGGCAGGCGCTGCTGTACGGCGGCGTCGCGGCCGTCGCGGCTTACGCGATCATCAGCTACGTCGAAGCGATGATTCTCATGCTCCAGCAGGGAATCGGCCTCGGCATCCAGCCGGTCGTCAGTTTCCTGCACGGCGCGGGCGATACGGAACGGCGCGAAAAGATCGCCCGCTACGGCGTGATCTCGGCCGTGCTCATCGGAGCGGGCGGACTGCTGCTTTCGGCCGGCGGATACCGGTTGATTCCGGCCCTGTTCAATGCTTCGGGCGACGTGGTGGCCGTGGCCGGGCGCGGGCTGATCATCAGCGCGGCGGTCTATCCGTTCCTCGGACTCCAGAAGGTGTCGGAGGCCTACTTTCAGGCGATGGACCGTCCCGGGATGGCTTCGCTGCTCGTCTATCTGGACTGCTTTCTGGTATTGCCGCTCTCGCTGCTGCTCCTGCCGCTCTGGCGGGGGGCGGACGGCATCTGGGCGGCCATGCCGGTATCGAAGCTTCTGATGTTCGGCGTCGTGCTGCTGCTCTGGCGCCGAAGCGCGCAGGAAGCTGCGGAGGAAAAGCCCGGATTCCGGCTCGAAACGGAAGAACGCGCCTTTGCTTTCGAGGCAAGACGGTGATATAGTATAAACCGTCAACAAGCGAGGTGCGATGAAAAACGACAACGACATTGTGGGCCGGATGCAGCGGCTTTTCGACCTGTGGGGAAAATTCGACCGGGTCTACTTCAAGATCCTGCACCGCTGGAACCTCTCCTACAATGCGTACCTCGTGCTTGAGGAGCTCTACCATCATCCGGAGGGGCTGGAACCGGCGGCGGTAGCGGACCAGCTGAGCATTCCGCGCCAGACCATGACCTTCGTGCTCGACTCGCTCGAGCGCGAGGGCCGTCTGGAGCGGCTGCCGCATCCGGCCGACCGCCGCCGCAAGCTCGTCTCGCTCACCCCGGCCGGGCGGGAATTCGCCCGGGAGGTGGTCGAAACGATTTTCGAGAAAGAGCGCATCGCCATGGAAGTCCTGACTTCCGAAGAGCAGGAGCAGCTGCTCGCCATGTACGGGCGGCTCCAGCACGGCTTCGAAACCTCTTTCCTTGCCGAAAAATAGCGCCGGGCTTTCACCGCAAATGCGGCACGCTTCCCGATTCCGTAAAAAAACGCGATAAAATCCGGATTCCGTCTTGCTTTTTTCGGAAATCTCCGCCATAATTATAGAAACGTTCGGTTCTGTTTTTTTATTTGCCTCCATTTGTTCATATTTGTACACTCAAAAACCGGAAGGCGCGGCGGCGGGAATGACGGACGAATTTTCAACGGCATATTCACGGATCCGGCAGTACGTGTTCACCCGGATCGCGGCGGCGGCGCCGGAGGAGAGCAGCCTCTGCCTGACCACCGAACGCGAACTCTGCGAGCTCTTCGCCGCATCGCGCGGGACGGTGCGGCGCGCATTGCAGATGCTGGTGGATGAGGGACTGCTGGTCCGCCGCCCGCACCACGGGACCTTCATCCATCCGGCCGTGCTGAACTCGGCCGGACAGCAGAAGCTGATCGGGCTGATCATCCTGAACGGAGAACTGGCCTACTGGGACAGCTACATCCTCGCGCTGCTGCACGGCGTGGCTGAAGGCTTCGCCGGAACCCCGTACCAGGTCCGCCACATCAACTTCATGGGGGACCCGGCGCAGACCATCCGGGTGATGGCCACCAGCCGGCTCTCCGGGCTGCTCTGGCTCGGCCCGATGGAGTCCGTCCGGGAGTATTTCGGGGAGTTCCGGAAGCAGAACATCCCGATCGTCACCGTGATTCCGCAATTCGAAGCGGACCATACCGTCTCCTGCTTCACGATCGATTTCGAGAAATACGGCGAACTCGTGTCGGACCGGCTGCTCGAGACCGGACGCCGGAATTTCGTGCTGCTCGACTCCAATACGGACGGGCGGCAGGAGCTGAAATCGCGCGGCGTCCGCCGGGCGCTCGCCGCCCGAGGGCTGCCGTTCCGCAACGGCATGGTGCGTAACGTCACGCCGATCACGCTCGACGAAACGCTGTCCGCCGCACGGAAGGAGCTCGGGGAACTCGACGCGGCGGTGGTCCCGACCAATCTCCGCCGCGACGCGGCCCGGCTGCTGGCCGGCACCGGAACGCAGGTCATCGCGCCGGACATGGATCTCGCCCCTTCTCCCGGGCCGCCGGAATCGTTCCGCGTCGTGATTCCGGTGGCGGAACTCGCGCGGCAGGCCGCGGCACACCTGACCCGGCGGCTCGACAATCCGCGGTTCTCCCCCGAACACCTGATGCTGAAGCCGGTCATCACCGGTCCGCCCGGACCGGCCTGACCCGAACCGCAGATAGAATCCGACCATCGCGCAACCGGAACAACAATAAGGAGAAAAAAATGAGAACGAATCGATTCTTCACCCTCATCGAGCTTCTGGTAGTCATTGCCATCATCGCGATTCTCGCTTCCATGCTGCTGCCCTCCCTTCAGCAGGCGCGCGAAACGGCGCGCTCGGCAACCTGCAAAAACAACCTCAAGCAGCAGGGGCTGGCACACCTTCAATACGTATCGGATTCCGACGACCGGTTCATCGTGGAAGGCATCAACTACAGCGCCCGCTACTGGACCGGCGTCATGGTTACCGGCAACTACCTGACCAAGAGCCTGCTCTGCTGCCCCACCCGCACCCGCCTTGCGCCGAACGGCAGCGAATGGTACCGCCAGTTCTGGGCCAACCCGAATTCCGGGACGAGCGACCTCGACAGCACGGACTGGAGCATCTGCGACTACGGCTTGAATTTCCATTATGTCTCGGGCGCCAAAACCAGCCAGTTCCGCCAGATGTCGCGCACCATCATCGTCGCCGAGTCCGCCCGGGAAAACCGGGACGCAAGCGACCTCGAACCGCTCGGCTATTACCGGGTCAACAGCCATTATTCCGAAGCCGGCAGCGGACCGACGCTCTGGCCGGCGCACCGCGGCTACACCGAGGCGGCGGCGGTCTTCGCCGACGGACACGTCGATTCCGACCGCAGCGCCGCCGGGGAAGCCGGGGCGAAAATCCTCATGAATACGCGCGGCGGCAAGCTCGCCGGCCCGTGGGTGGACTCCGGCAACACCGCAAACGACGCATACAACGTCTGGACCCGTCACGACGGATATTACCGCTATTGAAAGACAGCAAAGGAACCACCGCGCATGAAAAAACGTCTCTCCGCTCTCCTTCTCCTGTTCGCCGCCGGAACGCTGGCGGCGGCATCATTCGAACTGCCCGGGGGCATCCTCTCCCTCCCGTCGGCCGGCATCATCAACCCGGCGGAAGGAACCGTTGAAATCACCGTGACTCCGGCCGGAGACGTGAAGGATCTCCGCAACGACTGGAGCTTCGCATTCGTGCTGCCCGGCAAGGAGAACAGCAACGCCGAACGCACCGTGCTCGGCATCTACACTCCCTCCGGCAATCCCGAAACCGAGCACGGGCTGCGCGGCATCCTGCGCGGCGCCGGCGGGCAGGTCGTCTACCTCGAGGATAAAGCCTCCCCGATCCGTGCCGGCGAGACGGTCAACCTCGCACTCTCGTGGGGACCGGCGGGCGCCGTCTTCAGCGTGAACGGAAAAGAGCTCCGCCGCGCCCCGTTCAAGGGGCCGCTGATCGACGCCGCGCCGATGCTGAACGTCATCACACGTTCACCGTTCTACCCGTCGCGCCTGAAGGTGTCGGCCGCCCAGCTGCCGTCCGGCATGCTGAACGCCTCGCCGGAGAAACCGTTCACGGCGGACGCCGAATGCACGCTTCTCGCCGACGATCTTGCCGACTGCCGCTTCTTCGCGGCGCCGTTCTTCCGCAACCGCAACTTCGTCTCGCTCCTGCCGTTCGGGAAACTCAGCGACCGGGTCGTGCGCGAAAACGAACCCGTTTCCCTCGATTTCGTCGGCTGCAACTACACGGAGCGTCCGGTCGAGCTGCCGGTCGAATTCAGAATCCGGGAGTTCAGGGAACGCGCCGCGCACACGGTCAGGCGTACCGTCACGCTGCCGCCCGGCTGCGTCCAGCAGATATTCCGGCTCGACCCGGGTCCGCTCGCGGCCGGACTGCACAGCATCGAGGTTCATGCCGGGGACGAACCGGTCCGCAAGCTCAAACTCTCCGTCCTGCCGGCTGTCTCCGGCGCGCCGGAAGGAAAGCTCGCTGAATATCTCGGCCTCGCGGCCGCACGCGAGCCGGAGTTATTCAAAAAATTGAACATCAAATGGATGCGTTCCTGGGGGCATCCGGATTTGAACTGGTTCCAGGTCGAGCCGGTCAGGGGGAAATTCGATTTCCGCACGGCGGACCGGATCATCGACGCCTACCGCGCCTGCAACGTCAACATCCTCGCCGTGCTCGGCTACCCGCCGCTCTGGGCGGCCGAACCGCCGCCGGCAGAGGGCGAACGCGCGAAGTTCCGCTACCGCCGCGGCGAGCCGGGCCGCTGGAAACCGCGCAGCGTCGACGAATGGAGAAACTATGTCAGGAACGTGGCCGGCCATTTCACCGGCAGGGTCCGGCATTACGAGATCTACAACGAAGTCGACTTTCATCCCCCCGGCTTCGCCGAGTCGTTCAGCGGCACGACGGAGGAGTATTTCGAGCTCCTGAAAAGCGCCTCGCAGGAGATTCGCGCCGCCGACACGGCGAATCAAGTCCTAGTCTCCGGCTTCAGCAACACGCCGACGGTCTGCGACATGGAGATGCCGGAAAAACTCGTCAGCCTCGGCGCCGGCGACTGGGTCGATATCTGGAACGTCCACTCCTACCGGGCCAAAGTCGGCATGGCCGAGATGAAGGCGCTCGCGGACAGGGCGCGGCCCGGCATGCCGATCTGGCAGACCGAGCAGATGTGGCACGTCATCAACGACCCGGCCCGCCGCAGCTATCTCACGGCCGCGATCAATCTCTGGTTCCTCGAGCTCGGGTTCGACAAGTATTTCAGCTTCGGCTGGGGACGCGACACGCTGAGCGACGAGCATACGAACTCTCCCGAACCGTCTTTGCAGGCATTCGCGGTCAGCCAGTATTTCCTCGACCGGTGCGATGCGCGGCGCGGCGTCGTGAAAGGGCTGCCGGAGGGCGAATTCGACGTAAACTGCGAACTTGTCCGCCGTGACGGAAACATCCTGTCGGCTGTCGGCAGCAGCGCCGGAAGCTATACGGTCGAATTCCAGGGGAAAATCCTCGAAGCGCGCGATACGATGGGCCGCAGAATCGACTGCTCCGGCAACCGCTTCCGCACCGGCGGCGAAATCTGCTATCTGGTCAGCCCGGAACCGCTCGAGATCGTCTCGGCGACGCTCGACGCGGCCGGGGAACTCCTGTCGAACACCGGATTCGAAGACCTGGTCGGCGATGCGCTGACCGGCATTGAGCGCTGCACGTTCGCGGGCTGGATCACCCGGGTGAATTTCGACCCCGGAGCGAAGATATCGATCCGGCCCGAAGGCGGCAGCGGCCGTTACGCGGCGGAACTGCGGACCACCGGCAAAGGACGCGTCTACCTCTTCGAATACATCAAGCCGCCGGCAACCGGCGCCTACCGGGTCACGGCCCATTTCAAGAATCTCTCGGGCAACGCGAAACCGTACATCAGCGTCTTCGACACGTCGCCCGGCGCGAAGCTCCTGCTGCGGAAGGATTATCCGACGCCGCCCGCCGACCGGTTCGAAAAGCTGACGTTCGACTTCACGCTCGACAAGCTCCCGGCGGACAATCTCGCCGTGATCTTCGGCGTCGACGGCGGCAGCGGCGCCGTCCTGCTTGACGACGTCGGCATGGTGCGGCACGTGCCGCAGAAGCTCGATGATGAAAACGCCGTCTTCGTTCCCCTGCCGGAACCGGACGGAAAAACCGTGCTCTCCGCCGGGACCGACATCATCGACCTCGACACGGCCCGGGCGCTCGGCAGAGGGCGCAAGGTGTTCGGCGGCTACCCGTTCGAACTCGGCGGCGGCTGGCTCGCCGCGGCCGGAACGAGGTGGAGCAATCCGGCCGCGGCGGAAACACCCGCAGTCCGCGGCCGATGCCGGAGCATCGTCCTGCTGCTGGCCGCGATGTACAACGATCCGGCGCAGGGCGCGAAGCTCGGCGCGCTTCTCCTCCGTTATGCGGACGGCAGCGAAGCGGAGCTGCCGCTCCGGAGCAACGTCGAACTGCGCGACTGGTATCTGGCCGGGGCGCCGGCCGACCCGATCCCGGCCGCGGCGGAATTCATCGCGCCGGATCTGAAGGAGTTCGGCTTCTACGCGGCCGAACTCGCCAATCCGCATCCGGAGCGCGAACTCGTCTCCATCGGGCTCGCGGCGGAGCCGCAGGGCGGAATCATCGCGGTCCGTGCGGTCACGCTCGCCAGGTGACGCCGGATCACTCCGGGCGGCGGTTTTCGGTAATCACGATCTTGAAATCGAAATTCCGGGCGCAGAGCTCCTCGAGAATCGAGCGCCTGCCCCGGAGCCGCTGCCAGAACGGAATTTTCCGTCCGGAAGGCCCCATGACGACGTGCCCGACCCGGTGTTCCCGGGCAAATTCGAGGATCGTCCGGACGATGTTTTCGCTCTTGTAGGTGAAAACCGTCGCCCCGACCTGCCGGGCGAGTTCGAGTGTGTTGGTCAAATGCCGCTGCGTTGCGGCGTCGATGCGGACCGCGCTCTCCTGCGGGGTCTGCACGTAGAGAACGTACCAGTTCCGGTTCAGCCGGCCCGCGAGGCGGGAACCGTAGCGCAGCAGCGCATCGGTGTTCGGGCTCCGAGAACTCATGCAGACCATGACCTGATCCGGGCTCACGCTTTCGCCGGCGGCGTTCTCCCCCTCCCCGGCCTTTTCGCGGAACCGGGTATCGAGCTGGGCGGCGATTTCCCGGAGCGTCAGCTCGCGGAGCTGCTGCAGATTGCTGTCCTTGAAGAAGTTCGCAAGTGCCGAATCGATCCGTTCTTCGGGGTAGATGCGTCCGGTGCGGATACGCTCGCGCAGGTCGTCGACCGAAACGTCGACGTTGACGACCTCGTCGGCCCCGGTTACGACCCAGTCCGGAATCCGCTCCCTGACTTTGACGGCGGTGGATTTCTCAACGATCTCGTAGAGACTCTCAAGGTGCTGGATGTTCAGCGTCGAAATCACATGGATTCCGGCATCGAGCAGCTCTTCGACATCCTCATAGCGCTTCGCGTGCTTCGAACCGGGCACGTTCGTGTGCGCAAGTTCGTCAACCAGCACGACCTGCGGTTTCCGGGCGAGAATCGCCGGGACATCCATTTCCGAGAGCTCAATGCCGTGATGCACAACCACCCGGCGCGGAATGACTTCAAGTCCGTCAAGACACGCTTCGGTCTCTCTGCGGCCGTGGGTTTCGACCAGGCCGGCGACCACATCGACGTGCTCGATCTCCTTCAGCCGCCGGGCCTCTTTCAGCATCTGCATCGTCTTGCCGACTCCGGCGCAGTAGCCGAGATAGATTTTCAGCTTGCCGCGGCGGGAGCTGCGAATCAATTTCAGAAAATTGTCGGCGGCACGTTCATTCATGGACTTCTTCCTCCTTCTGCCTGAGAGCCGGGTTTACAACCACTTCACACTGTTCCGGGCTTCTCCGCGTTCCCGCTCCGCGGGAAGGGTGAAAAAAAACGAACTGCCCCGGCCTTCGGCGCTTTCCACGGTAATCGTTCCCCCCATGGCGGTGACGATCTCCCGGACGATGGAGAGCCCGAGCCCCACACCGCCGGCAGGGTCCTGGCCGGGTGCCCGGTAAAACTGCTCGAAGAGATGGCTGCGCACCTCTTCCGACATGCCGGAGCCGGTATCGCGGACGGCGAAGCGGATTCCGGCATCGCCGTCCGGCTCCGCTTCAAGCGTGATGGTGCCGCCGGGCGGCGTAAAGCGGATCGCGTTGCCGATCAGGTTGTCGAACACATAACCGATCCGGTTCACCGCCACCGGAATGGCCGGCAGCGCGGAATCGCAGCGGACCTCGAGCCTGATATCCCTGTCGAGACATGCCGCCCGGAAACGGGATTCGGCGCCCCGCAGCAGCTCCTCCGGCCGACGCGGCTCGAACTTCAGGTGCGTCCTGCTCGAAATCCGGTTCAGGTCGAGCAGGTCGTTGATGATGCCGGTCAGCCGCTCGCTGTCGTCACGCATGGAGACCACCAAATCGAGCTGTTCCGGATTCAACGGACCGATTTTCTCCTCCAGCAGCAGATAGATCGACATCCGCAACGAAGTCAGTGGCGTCTTGAACTGGTGCGACACGGTCGAAATCACGCTTTTCTTCAATTCCTGCTGCTCGTGCGCCAGCGTGACGTCCTTCAGGATAATCGCCACGCCGGAAACCCGGTCCGGCGGCGCATCGGCGGGGACCGGCACCGCCGTCGGCTGGAAAAAATATTCCCGGTTCTCGATGAAGTACTGAATCACACCGCCGTTTTCCTGCCAGACGCACGGGGCGCCGGTCTGCACGACACGCTGGAAAATCCGGTCGAGCCATTCGATGCCGAGCGAATCGATCCGGGTGCCGACGCTGAGCCCGAAATACCGCTCCGCGCTCTGGGTTGCGATTTCAACCGTGCCGCTGCCGGAATCGGCCACGGCGATCGGGGTCGGCAGTTCACGGAAGACATCCCGGTTGGTGCGTTCCGAACGTTCCAGCTTCAGCCGGGAACTGCGCCGCGCTTCGCGCAATGCGGCGGCCATGGAATTGAAGGCGCGCGAAAGCCGGCCGATTTCGTCGTTCGATTTCGCATCGAGCACAATGTCGAAATCGCCGTTCGAAATGCCGGCGGTCAGCTGGATCAGGCGGTGAATCGGTTTTTCGATCCAGTTTTTCAGGAACAGCGTCAACACGACGGCGAAGAGCAGAGAAACCGCAAGGATCATGAAAACCCGGGCGTGCAGCTGCTCCGCCCCGAGCCGTGCCCGGTCGTTCGCCTCGCTCATATTCTTCTGGTTCAGCGCCAGAACCTGCCGGGAGAGTTCGCGCAGCCGGGTGAAAAGCGGAAACGCCTTTTCACGGTAGAGCTTCCGCCGCTCGGCTTCCGGCACGGCCGGATCGATGATTTTCTCCACACATGCGATATAATCGGGAACGAGCTCCGCGGCAACGTCGACCAGCGCCTGTTCGCCCGGCACCGTGACGTTCGCCTGTTCGGAGCGCCAGGCTCCGGCCAGAGCCTCGATATATTCGTCAAAATACGCTTCGGAACGGTCGCCCCAGCCGCCGAATTCACGCAGGATGCCGCTGTCGAGCCGCTCAAGGGCGTCGTCCATCTGCTGACAATAGATCACGCTGCGGTAATTCTCGCGCAGGATCACATCGATCGAGTCGCCGAGCCGACGGACCTGCCGCACCATCACGAAGCCGACGGCGCCGATCAGGAGCAGAAGGACCGCAAAGCTCGTCAGGAATTTTTTCTTGATATCCATTGAACCACTCCGTATTGTGACAAAACAACCAGCAAACCGCATGCCAACCCGTTTCCGGCACAGGAGCGATGCGAAACAACACCTCATCTTGCAAAATGCAAGAAATGCGGCACACACTCATTGCAAAATGCAATGCGACAGGGCGGCGAAACCGGGCGCAATCGTGACGCCCCTTGCCGGACAGCGTTTCAAACCGGCCCGGCGGACTCAGCCGGCAGAACGGACCAATCGTCACAGAGCCTGCTCCGGCAAACTGCGGCGATGCGCGGCGGCCTCAGATTCCGTAGCTTTTCCTCTTTCTCCAGAGCGTCGCCTGGTTCACGCCGAGGATGGCGGCGGCCTCCTGCAGCGATTCCGTCGTGGCCAGGACGTGCCGGATATACGCCTCCTCCATCTCGGCCAGGGTCCGGCGGCCGGAAAAATGGTTCTCCGCGGCCCGGCCCTGCAGCGCGCCGGGCAGATGCGGCAGACCGACAACGCCGGAGGGCGCCAGAATCGCGCCGCGTTCGACCGCATTGCGCAGTTCGCGCAGATTTCCCGGCCACGGATAGGCGCGCATCGCCTCAAGCGCCTCGGCGGAAAAGCCCGAAAGCACCTTGCGGTTCGCATTCGCAAAGAAGAGCAGCATGTCGTTCGCAAGCGGCTCGATATCCTCGACCCGCTCGCGCAGCGGCGGAATCTCCAGCTCAAACACATTGAGCCGGTAGAACAGGTCCTCGCGGAATCTGCCCTCTTTCACCGCCTCCTCGAGATTCCGGTTCGTCGCCGCCACGAGCCGCACATCCGCGCGGCGCGTCACAGGGTCGCCGACCCGTTCATACTCGTGATCCTGAATGAAGCGCAGCAGCTGCGGCTGGATCGCAAGCGGCAGGTCGCCGATCTCATCGAGAAACAGCGTGCCGCGGTCACACGCGGCGATCCGCCCCGGATTGTCGCGCACGGCCCCGGTGAACGAACCGCGCACATGCCCGAAAAGCTCGCTCGAAAGCAGCTCCGGCGTCAGTGTCGGGCACGACACCGTTCCGAACGGAAAATCCGCGCGGGAACTCCAGCCGTGGATCGCGCGCGCCAGCACCGTCTTGCCGGTTCCGCTCTCACCGCGCAACAGCACGGCCGCCTCGCTCGCCGCGACCTGCCGCGCCATTTCGATCAGCCGCTGCATCTTCGGGTTCTTCGATGCGAAAACCGCCTCGGGGTGAAGCCCTTTCAGGTCCTCCCGCAGCACGGAGATCCGGTTTTCGAGCGCCAGAACCTGCTCCGCCTTCTGGATCACCAGATCGATCTGCTCCGGCGTGAACGGTTTGGCGATATAATCGAAAGCGCCGAGCTTCATCGCCTGCACCGCCGTATCGATCGACGAATAAGCGGTCATGACGACGATCTTCAGCCACGGCGAATCGGCCAGCAGCGCCGGAATCAGTTCGAGCCCGTTCTCCGCTCCGAGCCGCAGGTCGAGAAACAGCAGGTCGAACTTGTTCGCACCGTTCTCCTCCCGCGCGGCGGAAGCGGAACCGGCCTGCCGCGTCTGATGGCCGTGCGACTTCAGCCACAGCGACAGGGTTTTCCGGATATTCATCTCGTCATCGACAATCAGTATATTCAATTCCGTCTCCTCCCGAAAATCAATCGTTTCCATATTAAACTACTGCCCCGGACCCCATTCTTCAAGGAGTCCGCCGGCCGTATCACCCGATTCCGGCGATTTTCATGCCGATTTGTTTTGAATGGCATTATTTTCATGATTTTTTTCCCGGTACTCTTGACTTTCGCACCATTTCGATCCATAATATAAACTAGTTTAGCAAAAAAAATCGATGAAACGGTACGGATGGGATATTCAGAAAATGCAGCGTTATTCCCTGGCCAAAATATCGCGGGAACTCGGGGTCAGCAAAGCGGCGGTCTCGCTCGCGCTCTCCGGCAAGGCGCGCCGGGTCGGCGTCAGCGAGGAACTCGAAAAACGGATTCTCGACTTCTGCCGCAAGGTGGACTATCAGCCGAACATCCATGCCCGCCGCCTCAACAGCAGGCTGGTCAGGAACATCGGCATCCTGCTCGAACGGTTCGAGGAGGGGGCCACGGCGCTCATGCTCTCCGGCATCGTCGAGGCCGCCGACCGGGCGGGTTTCCGGGTCACGATTCAGATTTACCGCCCGGAGCAGCACGAATCGATCGCCTTCGACTGGCTGC
This sequence comes from Victivallis lenta, assembly GCF_009695545.1. Taxonomy (NCBI): domain Bacteria; kingdom Pseudomonadati; phylum Lentisphaerota; class Lentisphaeria; order Victivallales; family Victivallaceae; genus Victivallis; species Victivallis lenta. Next base: position 26,391 of record NZ_VUNS01000001.1, read on the forward strand.
TGAACCGCGAAATCGACGGTGTCATCTTCTACGGCCTCGAGCTGCCGGAGAGCTGGCAGGCGCGCTTCCTCTCCGAGAAGTGGCCGGTCATCGGCGTCGGCATCGCCCCCGGCTCCGGCATTCCGTCGGTCAACGTGAACAACTTCACGGCGACCTATACGCTGACCGGCAGCCTGATCCGGCAGGGCTGCCGGGAATTTCACTACATGGCCGGAACTGAGGGCAGTTACCCGTCCCGCGAGCGTGAACGCGGTTTCCGGGCCGCGCTCCGCGAGGCGGGCCTCCTGTTTCCCGAGAACCGGATGCATGTCGCGGGTTTCAGCCGGGAGCGGGCGCAGGAGATCACCTTCGAACTGCTGGGCCGCAATCAGCTCCAGCCGGGCTCGGCGGTCGTCTGCGCCACCGATCTGCTCGCCATCGGAACGATCCAGGCGCTGCACCGCTCCGGCTTCCGCGTACCCGCCGATTTTGCCGTGACCGGCGTCAACGCCTCCTCCGCCGCCGCGGATTTCTCCCCGAGCCTCACGACGTTCGAATATCTGCCGAAGGAACAGGGGGCCGCCGCGGTGGAGATGCTGCTCGCCCGGCTGCAGAAAAGGGAGATCGAGCCGGAACGCGAACTGCACGGCAAGCTCGTGCCGGGGGAATCCGCACCGCTCCGAGGGTGAACGCCTCACCAGACCGCAATGGAACCCTCACAAAAAACACTGGACAAAGCCGGAAATATAAACTAGTTTATAAACAATTCACCCCACATCAGAGGAGATTCCCCATGAAACAAAATGTGAAACGGAACAGTATTGCCGCCCGGCAAAAAAGCGCGGCAGGCACTGCGCAGCAAGGAGCAAGCGCAGCGCAGGTGAACGCAGCGGAGCGAAGACCCTGAGACCGAATAAGTTCATTCAACGAAAAGGAGTTACATTATGAAAGACCGTGCACGGAAACTTCCCATATCCGACATTATGCGCAAACCGTTCACTTTAATCGAGTTGCTGGTGGTTATTGCGATCATCGCGATTCTGGCATCGATGCTGCTGCCGGCGCTGAATCAGGCGCGCTCCACCGCCAAGAAGATCAAATGCACCGGAAACCTCAAACAGTTCGCCGCGGCCGGCATCTTCTACGCAAACGCCTACGATGACTTCCAGGTGCCGGGGCTCGGGTGGCTGAAGGGGAGCGGTACGACGGTCTCCTGGCATGTGAACTACGCCTACCGCAAAATGCTCGGCGGCGCCATCCCGACGCCGAACCTCGACGAGGCGGCCGGCTACTGCGACCGGCGGACTTCGGCCGGGCTGGTCTGCCCGAACGCGGAAATCTGCTTCTCCGATCCGAACACACCCATCTGGGGAGCCGGGATCAACGACAGCTACGGCGTCTCCAGCGAGCACTTCGCGGACATCGGCGCAAACTGGAACAAGCCGGAGCCGCATGTCGCATTCAAATATTCCCGGATCACCCACGCATCGCAGCGGGTCGCCTTCCTGGATGCGACCGACTGGGCGGTCAACATGAAGAAATCCGCTCCCTCCTTCTACCGCACGACGATGGAGTCAAAAGACGGAGTAACCACCGTCGCCTACCGCCACGGCGGAATGAGCTACGCGAACGCCGCGATGTTCGACGGGCATGTCGAAACGCTCCACTACGATTCGCTGAACCGGAAGTACCGTTTCGTCGGCTTCTACGATAAAAACCTGGACGACGCGCGTCCGTAACCGCTACCGGGAAACCTGCTCCATGAAAAAAATTCTTCTTCTTCTCCTTCTGCTTTCTGCAATCGGCGGCCTTCTTTCCGCCGCGGAAAAAAGCGTTTACAGCTGCAGTTTCGCCCCGGAAGAACTGGCGGGCTGGAAGATCCCGCCGGCATTTGCGAAGGTCGAAACCGTCGACGGAGCGCCGGCGCTCCGAGTCACGGTCAAGCCCGGGAATGAAACGAAAGAACAGCATTTCGCAATCCGCGAAATCGATCTTGCGCCGTATCGCGGCAATCAGCTGTTCCTGACTTACGAGGTAAAGGGCGAGAACGTCAGCGTCCCGCCCGAACAGTGGAACGGCGTCAAGCTCATGCTCCACTTCAAAACGCCGCAGGAGGAAGTCTGGCGCGGCGCCGGGGCCCCCACCGGGAGTTTCGGCTGGCGGACCGCTTCGGCGACAGCCTTCATCCCCGCCGGCGCGACAGCCGGAACGATCAATCTCGGGCTCCAGTCGAGCTCCGGAACCGTCTGGGTGCGCAGCGTGAAGATCACGGCGTCGGAACCGGCGGCAACGGTTCCCGAAGGATTCCGGGCCGTCTATACCGACCGCGTGAAACGGATGCCGCGCCTGCGCGGCGTCATGTCTCCGAACTCCTTCAAGCCGGAGGACATGGACGAACTGAAACGCTGGAACGCCAACCTGATCCGCTGGCAGATCAAGCGCAACTGGGGCCGGGCCGGCACCGAGCTTGACCTCGAAGAGTACCTGCGCTGGTTCAACGGCAGGCTCGAAGAGCTCGACAAGGTGCTCGACAAATGCGGCGAACTCGGCATTTACGTCCTGATCGATCTCCACACGCCGCCCGGCGGCCGCGACGAAACCGGCAACATGGTCATGTTCTACAATCCCGTCTACCGCGACGCGTTCTATGCGATGTGGGAACAGATGGCGAAGCGGTACAAGGACCACCCCGCCGTCTGGGGCTGCAATCTTCTCAACGAACCGGTCCAGACCCGGCCGACGGAAGACGACTATCTGAGCGTGCAGTACGAAGCCGCCAGACGCATCCGGGCGATCGACCCGGAACTGCCGGTCATCATCGAGTCGAACAACTCCAGCAGCCCGGCCGCGTTTCCGGCGCTGCGGCCGCTGCCGCTGGCGAACATCATTTACCAGGCGCACATGTATGCGCCGTACTCGTACACGCACCAGGGAATTTACGACCGCCGGGCGGAACCCGTCGTCTACCCCGGCGTGATCGAGGGCGCCCCCTATGACCGGGAACGGCTGAAGCGCTGCCTTGCCCCGGTCCGGGAGTTCGAAAAGAAGTACGGGGCGAAGATCTACATCGGGGAGTTCTCGGCGGTGCGCTATGCGCCCGGCGCGGCACAGTACCTGGAGGAGCTGATTTCGATCTTCGAGGAGTACGGCTGGGACTGGAGCTACCACGCTTTCCGCGAATCGCCGTACTGGGACGTCGAACTGGACGCCGAAGCGAAACCGGCCGAAACCGACAGAAGGAAAGTGCTGCTGAAATACTTCAGGCGGAATCGGTGAACACCGAGCACCGGCCGCCGGCGCGCACTCCGCTTCCGCCCGCATCGCGCAATTCATTGCGGATTTTTACGGGTGGCGGGCCTGAATCCGCTGCGGCGGAACGCCTCGTCGCAAAGGCGAACCACCTCCATCGCCTCCTCAAGCCGGATCGGAAACGGCCTCCCCTCCCGAACCGACGCATAAATGTGTTTCCAGATTTCCGACATCGGGATGAACGGGATTTCCACTTTCTGCTCGATGAAGGTCAGCTTCTCGTCAAAGTTGCCGTACTCCATCGGCGGATTCTCCGGATGCGGCGCCAGCGGCTTGAATTCACACTCCGGATCGACAAATCGCATCTCGATCGCTCCGGCCTTCGGATCGTAAACAAGCGTGCCGCGCTCGCCCAGGATTTCGATCTCGCGCCCCGGCTTCGCATTCGTCCCGGAGATTTCAAGGTCGGCCACCACGCCGTTTTCGCCGCGCAGCAGCAGCTTGATCTGGTCGTCGCCGTCGCCGATGCTGATCACCGAACGCACGTCGGCCCACAGATCGGCCACGGGAGAGCCGATGAACTGCAGCGCCTGATCGATCACGTGCGGCCCCCAGTTGGTCAGGAGCCCGCCGGAAAATTCCGTCATGGTCATCCAGTCGTTGCGGCGGCAGTAGCCGCAGGCGCGGTGGAGTTTGACCAGCGTGATTCTGCCGAGCACTCCGGAGGAAATCAGCTGGAGCGCTTTTTGAAACGGCCCTTCGAAACGGCGGTTCTGGCGCGGAAACAGCCTGCCCGGATGACGGTCGGCACACGCCTTCAGCTTCTGCGCCTCTTCATAATTGACGGCGATCGGCTTGTCGATATTCACATACTTGCCGGCTTCGAGCGCACGGATTGCGTACGGGACGTGTTCCGGATGGCGCAGCGCGATCGATACAAGCTCGACGGCGGGATCGTCGATCAGCTCTTCGCACGATGCATAACGCTTCGCCTGCGCCGGAACGCCGGGCGGATTTTCGAGCCGCGACGGATCGTGATCCGCAACCGCGACGAGTTCGAACCGGTCCGGATACTCGGCAATTTCCCGGACGTGCATGCCGACTCCGGCACGGCCCATCCCGAGGATTCCGACTTTGATTGTTTCAGCCATGCCGCTCATCTCCCCTGTTTTCTGTTGTGCAGTTCTTTCGTATCAAGCTCTTTCAGCGGATTTTCCGTCGCCACCCGCTCCGACGGCTCCGGCTGCGGCGTGACCCGCGGCGGCAGGATCGTCCCCGCCGCCCAGCGGACCGCATTGCCGATCACCCGGAGGATATTCGCGTCGCGGTAAATCGGGAAGGTTTCGTGTCCGGGCGCGAAATAAAAAATCTTCCCCGCCCCGCGCCGGAACGCGACGCCGCTGCGAACCACATTCCCTCCCTCGTACCACGACAGGAACACGATCTTCCCGTCATCCGGCAAATCGAACGGCTCCCCGTACATCTCCGTATGCGGCAGCGTGAACGTCTCCGGCACCCCGGCCGCGACCGGGTGGGACGGATCGACCACCCAGAGCCGCTCCTTCTCGCCGATCTCCCGCCAGCGCAGCCGGCAGCCCGTTCCCATCATGCGCCGGAAAATCTTCGAATAATGGCCCGAATGCAGCACCACCAGCCCCATCCCGGCAAGAATCCGCTGCTGGACCCGGTCGACCAGCGAATCATCGACCCGGTCGTGCGCGCAATGCCCCCACCAGACCAGCACGTCGGTTTCATCCAGCACCGGTTCCGGGAGCCCCTGCCCCGGCTCGTCCAGCGTTGCGGTCCGGATCTCGAGATCGGCCGCAGCCAGCTTCTCCGCGAGACACGCATGGATTCCCGCCGGATAGACGGTGCGGATATAATCGCCTGCGGCCCCCTCCTCCCGTTCATGCACGAACTCGTTCCAGATGACGACCCTGACTTTTTTCATGAGACGAAATTTCCTTTCAGAAAACACATGCTTGCGGCGAACGACTCGAACGGGTCGGCGCAGTCTCCGTCATGCTCGACCACATAATACTCCACTCCGGCCGCTTCGGCCGCCGCGAAAATCCGTTTCCAGTCGAGGTTGCCTGACCCGACCGGCATCATGACCGGTTCCCCCGACGGGTTCACCCCGAAATCCTTCACATGCAGCACCCGGAGCCGCCCGGAAAGCCGTTCGATCCAGGCGGCCGGGTCGCCGCCTCCCTTCTGAATCCAGAAGGTGTCCGGCTCGCCGTCGACGAGCGGCGCATTCTCGTAGATGATTTCGAGCATCGGACGGCCGCCGAACCGCCGGAACTCAATCGAGTGGTTGTGGTAGGCGAAAACAATCCCGGCCCTGCGGAATTTTTCCGCCGCCCGGTTCAGTTCCTCCGCAAAGGCGACCGTCTCCCCCGCTCCGGTCGGAACCCGCTGCGGATACGGACAGGCCGTATGGCGGCAATCGAGCGCGAGCAGGCGGTCGATCACCCGTTCCGGTTCCCCGACCAGTTCGGCGGCGCGCTCGTGGCTGGTCGGCGCAGCCATTCCCTCCTCCCGCAGCATCCGGCGCAGTTCCGCTTCCGGCATCGGCGCGATTGCGCCCGAAAGCTGAACCGCCTCGTAGCCGGTCCGCCGCAATCGCCGCAGCGTATCGCGCACTCCGGCCGGAGTCCCGATATAATCGCGGAAGCTGTAAAGCTGCGCCGCAATCTTCGCTTGCTTCATGGACATTCCCCCCTTTCATCGGTTGATGTTCCGGCGTTTTTTTGCATTTTTGCCGGATATGCGTATATTATACCACAATCGAAGCTGTTCGGGAATGAACGGCAGGAACTGTTTTTTACACGAAACGGACAATCGATGAACTTTTTCGACGGACACGCCTTCAGCCTCTACGATTCGACGCCGGACCATCAGGGGGAATCGCGCCATGTGCCGGTCTACTACGGTGTTCAGTACAACCACGCCGGGCGGTTCCGCTTCGCGCTGAATCACGGCCCCGTCATGGAATACGAGGGGGCGTACGCTTTCGTCACCCACCCCGGGGCCTTCTTCGAATACGGGAATGTTCCGGGCGAAACGCGGCATCACAGCTTCCTCTGCTCCCACGGGGAACGGGTCGGGAAATATGTGGAGAGCGGGCTCCTGCCGACCGGGCTTGAAAATCCGGTCCGGAAAATCGCCGATCCGGACCGGTTCCTCGACACCATGCTGCGGATCATGCAGCTGCTGCGCCGCTCGGCCCCGCTCACCCCGCCGCGCGCGGTGCTGCTGTACGAAGACCTGCTGCTGCAGTTTCACGAATCGGAGCTCGCCGAGCCGCGGCTGCCGGCGTTTCAGGAGGAGTATTTCCGCCACCTCGTTTCGGAGGTGCGGCACCACCCGGAGAAGCCGTGGGATTTCGCCGCCGAGGCCGCGAAGCGGAGTCTCACCCCGCATCACTTCCGGCGACTGTTCAAGACCGTCGCCGGGCTTCCTCCCCGGCAGTTCCTGATCCGCTGCCGCCTTGAGCTCGCGGCGACGCTGCTGACCGGGTCTCCCCATCCGGTCGGCGTCGTGGCCGAACTCTGCGGCATCGGCAGCGAATTTTACTTTTCGCGGTTGTTCAAAGAGAAATTCAACCTCTCCCCGCTGAAATACCGCCGGGAATTCCCGGCCGGGAGGGGTGGCCGGACCAATTGCTGAAGCGGGCGCAGCCTGCACAGATGCGTCCGTGCCGCGGGAAAGCGAAATTTTTCCGGCGGCCATTTGCAAATCGCAGATTCGACAGCTACATTACGGGAAACAATTTGATCATCCTCGGAGGTGCCATCGACAGCAAGTAAATTCTGACCTGAAAACCATAGATTTTTTCTTTGTTCATTTTTCCCCCTGAAAACCGGCAAGTTTATAGTTTGTGGAGAATGAGCAAGGGTGTCCTTTGGGGCGCCCTTGTACATTCCACAAACGGGCGCTTGCCGGTGCCGCAGGGGGATATGTGTGAGGGTCGCCCCTCTTTTTATCCTTCAGTTGAGGAACCGCTGCACCATGTTATCGAACCCGTCATCAGACAACCGCCGCCGGAAGATAAGAACACGGTTCCGCACTCCGCGAGCGCATCGGAACGACCGCCGGAAAACAAACGGAAGAACCGAAAAGGCAGTCAGGTGAACGATGGGAGCACTGCCGCTGAAATATCTGCACGTGCGAATGATCTGCGGAGCTCTCCGGGCAAACGACCTTTCCGGCACGGTCTTCACCGGAGAAATCGAGACGACCCGGATCATGATCGCCCGCCGGGACATCCGCGGTTCGATTCAAAACGCGATCAGGACGATGCGGCAGCAGGGCGAACTCCTCGTCGCGGCGCTCGTCGTCGTCCAGATCGAAGGCGATCCCGACACGGACCCGGCTCAATTCGACTACCGCGCCGGAGCATATACCGAACTTGTCGCCGCCTCCGGCCGCCGCCGGGCCGCCGGCCACATCATCGAACTGCTGAAACACGAAACGGAATGACGTCCCCATGAAATCTGCGGCGACTTTTCAACGCCGTATGCAGGTTTCCTGCGTGAGCCCCCCCCCCGGGAAAGTCCGCCTTCGGCGCGGGCGGGCTGCTTCGCGGCCGGGCGTCTCAGGCACCGCGCCTTCGGAATCCGCCGGGGCCGAGGGCCCTGCCCCCCACAGACGGCAAACCGCCCGTTATCATGGAAATCAGCACACAGTACTTTTGACAGACGGACAGAGGAGGGAGAAAAAAAATGGTGCGCTCACGGAAAACGGAGAACCGCCAGACTTCAGATGTAAAGTCACTTTTTACGCCAAAAGAAATGTCACAAGTATCACAGGAAGTCAACTCTAAACGATACTGATGAATATGTCTAATGGTACTCTGCGGTACTTTCATTTACATAGACTTTTAGGATTCGATGGAAATAGATGAGGAGTACAGTCAATTACAACAATACGTATTGTTTTGCCATGTCGAGGTGACTTTCTTTCCAAATCAATTTTCATTTCTTCTATATTACTATATTGAGAAGGATAAGGGTATTGTTTTGTTTTGAACCAAAAAATTAGAAAAATACCGTATCGAATATTCTCAGCCTGCATATATTGTGGCAACTGCTGTTCCAAGCCGTGAATTAAATGTGGATGGTCTGCTTTTTTCATCTCGACAGCAATTTGTAGTGCACTCCCTTTTGAGGACGTTGCAGAACAGTGAAAATCTAAGGACCCATTACAACAAACAACTTCTCGGTTTATTGTTATTCCCATAAGGTGAAGTGGGATACGCAACTGATTATATACAAAGGGTTGTAATGCAGGTTCAGATAAAGGATGTCCATCCATATCAGAAAAATATGAACGACATCCACCATACTCAATTGCATTACCGACTGCATCATGCAAGAGCCTGACTAAAGTATCTAACATGTCCCTTCCAGACATAAAAAAAATCTTATCTGCAATAATCTTTCTTATAGCAGTTATTGAATCCAAAGCATTACAAACCGTTGCTTTATAATTGTTTCTTGCTTTCTCATATGAATTGGGATTCGTTAATAAATATGCCTCGAAACAAATGGTATTTCGAATATCGTTCTGAAAATATTGTATTTTAAAATTCGAAAATAGATCTATCGTAATATCGCTCAGATAAATTTTTAAAACATCCTTTATTTCATTAAAGCTTTTACGTAATGTCGCAATAACTTTTTCTTTATCATGTATCACCGTTCGCCCAAGTAATGCTTCCTGTTCCCTTACATCCTCAATATTTCTTGCGCCATCTTCACGAGAGGGAATTTTCACATTTTGATATTTAACTTGAATATATGCTGCTTCAGAAGCATCATATATATCAGAAATGAAAACAGGAACAATCGGATAATCTATAGAGAAATCCGTGGCAATTTCTGTAAATGGATCTTTAAAAGGGTCGGCCTCGATATCTTCAACTTTTATAGCAACCGAGTCATTTACAATAATTTCTTTGGGACAGATACATTGGAACGGAACAATAAACTGTATTATTTGTGTTCCAAAAGTCGGTGCATTTTCCTTTGGTAAGGTTCGAAAATGAGGAGAAAATACTTTAAATTCGTTGAAATAATCCTGTTGCAAATAATACTTTTCTTCGTCAGAAAATAATATCTCGTTTTTCTCTATTAGTTCCTCAATACACGAATGATCTTCTAGAGAATATTTTTTATTTAATAGTATATATTTAATAAGCAATAATTTTTTTAGATCAGTTATTTGACAATTACCACCAAAATCTTCGAAAAATCTATAAAGTTGAATTATCTTACGGTTATAGACATAAATTCGTTCTAAGGAATCTAGGATCAAGTTAAAAGTCTGAACAATACTACTTTTTTGATCTTCACCCCAAGAACTGCTTCGGAATTTGCAACAAAGGAGAAGATCGTTTTCTATTTGTTTGCACCAAACTTCAGCAGAGCTAATTTGGGGACTTATTTGTGGTTGAGAAAAAACCCCATATTCAATATTCAAAATATGACAAATGAATTTTATTTTCTCACTATTACTAGAACTGATACAATGATCACAAAATGTATGATTAGCTCGCTGAGCACCAAGAATACTTGCAGAATCTTTCAAAACATTAGTTAAATATCTCCCTATGACAAAAATATCGGAGAGAAGATACTCTTTCGGAATAAGATCTATTACAAGAGATAATTTATAATTTTTTAATTTTTCAAAATTTGTTTCTAGAAGATATAAATAAAGTCGGTAATACTTCAATAATTCCTTCTGAGAATATTTTTCAGGAGAACACATCCCCTCTAATATTTTCTGTATTCCGTTTTCTATTAAAGAATTATGCATAATAATTTCTTTCTGTATAATAAAATGATATATGAGTTAATATACACCTCGGGATAAATTTGACAACCGCAGATGGTACTCGGTGGTACTTCTAAAGGTATTTTCGGGCGTGAATGTGGTGCCTTGGTAGAGAACGGAGCTACATGAAAAACTCCTTCCTGAAGCGTTTGGCGCGATTCGGGAAGGAGTTTTGTGAATGTGGAAATAATCAGGATGCGACAGCAAAAAGCGTTGCAGGCCGTTTGCTGGTTTCATCTTGGCCGAGCAGCTCGACGACGGAGAGTTTCAGCGCTGATTCGAGCTTGAGGTAGCTGCAGAAGGCCAGCGGATCAGCGACGGTTTCCGGGGCCGCCGCACGCAGGCCGGAATCGAAACCGGAGAGCGACGCCAGCTCCGGCAGCTCTAGGTTGAGGTCCGCCACGGGAAACTCCATTTTGATCGTCGCTTTTCCGGTCTTCGCTTAGCTCTCGTTGCCCGCCGCGTCCACGGCGACAATCCGATACTGATAGCTGCCCTTGGCGATTCCGTCGATCCGGAAGCTCAGCTCGTTCGCCGCCAGGATTTCCGTATGTTCGAGGTTGACGCCGTACTTCAGAATATAGCCGGTCACGCCGACGTTGTCCTTCGGCGTTTTCCAGATCAGCAGCAGACTGTTTTCTTCGACTTTCGCCTTGATGGAGACATTTCCCGGCGCGGTCATGTCCTTGACGGTGAAAGTCTGCGCGTCACTCCATTTGCCGACATTTTTGTCTTTGTCGATGGCGCGGACTTTGCAGGGGTGCTCGCCGACCGACAGTTTGCTGACGTTCAGCATCGTCTTGCCCGATTTCAAAATCTTGCCGTCGTCGAGCTGGATTTCGTATTGCGCCACTTTGCCGGAGTTGTCCACGCCGGGATTCCACGAAAGCGTCGCCTTGTACTTGCTGTCCGCGACCGGGACGGCAAGCCCGGTCACCTGTTCCGGAGGCGTCGCGTCCTTGACCGTGAAGCTGACCTTCGTCTGCTTGCTCGCATTTCCTTCGGCGTCGTAGGTGACGACATAGGCGGTCTGCTTGCCGACTCCGAAATCGCTCAGAACGGCGGTGGAGGTCGTGGTTTCGACCGACTTGTCGCCACAGGTCACGATGTATTTCGCGATGCTGCCGGAGTTGTCCTTGCCGGAGAGCGCGAAATGGTGAAGGTCTGAACTTCGCTCCACTCTCCGATGTTCTTGTCCTTGTCGATGGCGCGGACTTTATAGGAGTGCTCGCCGACCGACAGTTTGCTGACGTTCAGCATCGTCTTGCTCGATTTGAAGATTTTGCCGTCATCGAGCTGAATCTCGCAGGTCGCGGGAGTCGTGCGGCGCGGATGGCAGGAATAGAACTCCCTGACTTCACTTAAAGAAAGATTGCGTTCCACGGAACTCAGGCCGCGCGCCTGGCTGACGTGAGCGGCGATCACTTCGGCGCTGGTGGCCTGTACGATCGGACACAGAGCCTCCGCTTCCCGGATCGCTTCGACGCGATTGGCGGTTTGCAGGCTGACGGTTTTGCGGTGTCCGTCAAGCAGGTAGCGATAAAAGTAGATTTTGCCCGGCTCTTTGGTGAAGATCGAGCCGACATTCAAACGTAAAGATTTCCCGGCCACGGAGTTGCCCTTTCATTTCGGTATCGTCCACAGCCAAAAATAAATTTTCTGAAGGCAAAAGAAATACCTCAGTGGTACTTGATGGTACCTGCTGAGGCAGTCTGAGGCGAAAAATGGTGCGCTCACGGGGACTCGAACCCAGGACCCAGTGATTAAGAGTCACTTGCTCTACCAACTGAGCTATGAGCGCTTGGTATTTTTAAATATATCCCCCGAACACCCCATTTGCAAGTGTGAAGTTTTCTTTTTTTGCGAAAAAACATGAAAAAAATCATAAAACCCCGCTTCGGCGGCCGGAAGGAAAACGAGCAAAGAGGCATATTCCGCTGTTGATAAAAGCGGAAAAACGGTTATATTGTCTATCAGTTTTACCGGTCGAACCACGGAGCAGAATTGAAACTTCCGCCAGTCATCACCCGCTCGGCGCGCCGCCGCCGGGTCGCCTTCACCATCCGCCCCGAAGACGGACGGCTGGAGGTCCTCGCGCCGCTGCGCGCCTCCGCCGCCGAAATCGAACGCATCATCGCGCACAATCCCGACCTGATCGAACGTCTCCGCAGACAGTTCGAGCAGGTCGAGGCGCGCCGGACCGTTCCCGAATTCCGCGAGGGCGGCGAATTCCATTACCTCGGGACGCTGTATCCGGTCCGCTTCACCCGGAAGGTGCTGGCCTTCGACCGGGCGTTCCTGATTCCGGCCGGAGACGAAGCGGCCGTCAGAACGGAACTGGAGCAGCTTTACCGGAAACTCGCCGCCGAACTGCTCGAACCGAAGGTTTCTGACGCCGCCGGACGATTCGGCCTGACCTACCGCCATGTCCGGGTCGGCGGCGCCCGCGGACGCTGGGGCTCCTGCAGCCGGGACGGCGGGCTGAATTTCTCCTGGCGGCTCGTCCGCTGGCCCGAGCCGGTCGTCGACTATGTGGTCGTCCATGAGCTCGCCCACCGGATCGAACTCAACCACTCCGCACGCTACTGGCGCGAAGTCGAACGGCTCTGCCCGGGCTACCGGCAGCTCGACCGCTTCCTCCGCGAACACGTGCCGGAATACTGCCCCTGGTGACGCGCCCTCTTTACCGCTTGTGCCGGAAACGATTTGACATTTCATCCGACGGTGCTACATTAGCATTGTCCGGGCCGGTTGCGCGGACGGAGGTGAAAAAAGCCTGCCGGAGTGGAACTGTTTCACATTGAGGAGGAATATCATGTGGGAAAACGGCATTGACATCTACAGCGTCCGGGTCATCCGGACACGGACCAACCTTTATTTCGGAGTCGGCGCGATTCAGTATTTCGCCGATATCGCCGACCAGCTCACCGCCCGCGGAATCACGAGCGTCCTGGTCGTCACCGGCCGCAGCTCCTACAAACGCACCGGCGCGTGGGAGGTGGTCGAAAAGATCCTGAACAGCCGTAAAATCAGCTACGCGCTGTACGACCGCGTGACCCCGAACCCGACCACGATGCAGGCCGACGAAGCGACCGCTCTCGGCAAGGGCATCCGGGCCCAGGCCGTCATCGCCATCGGCGGCGGCAGCCCGATCGACACCGGGAAAAGCGCGGCGATCCTGCTGCGTCACCCCGGCAAAACCGCGCGCGAACTCTTCTCGCAGGGCTTTACGCCGGAGGGTGCGCTGCCGATCGTCGCGGTAAACCTCACGCACGGCACCGGCACCGAAGTCAACCGTTTCGCCGTGCTGTCGATTCCGGAAACCGAGCAGAAGCCGGTCATCGCCTTCGACTGCATCTACCCGACCTGGTCGATCGACGACCCGGCCCTCATGACCGGGCTCTCGAAGGAGCAGACCCGCTTCGTCAGCATCGATGCGGTCAACCATGTCATCGAAGCGGCCACGAGCAAATCGACCAATCCGCTCGCCGTCATGCTCGGCAAGAATACCATCGAGCTGGTCGTACGCTACCTGCCGTTCGCGGAAAAAGATCCGGGCGACCTGAATGCGCGTTATTTCCTGCTCTATGCCTCGATGCTCGGCGGGCTGTCGTTCGACAACGGCCTGCTGCACTACACGCATGCGCTGGAGCATCCGCTCTCGGCGCTGAAACCGGAGCTGTCGCACGGGCTCGGGCTTGCCTGCCTGCTCCCGGCCGTGGTCCAGGCGATCTATCCGCAGGAGTCGTTCATCCTCGCCGACCTGCTCAAGCCGATCGCGCCGGACCTCGAAGGCAAACCCGAAGAGGCCCACGAAGCCGGCAAAGCGGTCCAGGCCTGGCTCAACAAATGCGGCGTGACCCAGAAGCTCTGCGACGTCGGCTTCCGGAGAGAGGATATCGACAAGCTCGTCGACATGACCATCAAGGAACCGTCGCTCGCCGGCCTGCTCGAACAGGCGCCGGGCTACGCGAACGCCACTTCGGTCGCCGCAATCTACATGAATTCGTTCATGCCTCTGGTTTAATTGTCCGGCAAGCCGCGGTCTCCCCGGCGGGGACGCTCCGTCCCCCCTCCGGCTCCCGCGGCATATGGAGCGGACAGGCGGGGGGGGGGACGCGCGCAGCATGCGGCTCCCTTCCGCACGGAGGCCGGGAAACCGGGAAACAGCGGCTCAATGCGGAGAAGTTTTCTCCGCCCTGAGCCGCTCCGCCAGACTGCTCCGGAGCAGTTCGGCCACGAGCTGCGGCGAACGCATATGGACGCCGGAGACGTAAATATGCCGGAAGCTGGCCTCTTCGCCGAGCGAATCGATCAGCCGCCTCGTCATCTCTCCCTCCGGGTCCCGCTCGAAGGTCATGACCAGAAGATTGCTGAGAAACGGGCTGCGGATCGTGTTCGAGAAGTGGCCGTCCGGCGTATGGGCGCCTTCATTCGCGATGCAGAACGGGCAGTAGACGCCGATAAGCGAGGTCACGCATCCCCACAGCAGCAGGAGAACGACCGCCGCCGCTTTCCAGACCGCCTGTTTCCAGCTCAGAATCCAGCGGGAGATCACGAGCCAGAAAACCGGAATCACCGGAACCAGGTAGCGCATGCCGTAGGAGGGGCCGCCGTACTCCCCGGTCAGGCTCAGATAGAAAACGACGACCGCCGCCGCGATGCCGAGCCCGGTCCACTCCGGCACCCGCAGCTTCTTCCGCAGCAGCCAGACCGCCGGAAAGATCAGCAGCAGAAACGGCTGATAGCTGAAAAGCCCCCGGAAGCCGAAGAGACACTCATACCAGTAAACCGGCATCGTCGCCCAGAGCAGCGGCGGCACGTACGACCCCCCGGCAATATAAAGCGGCAGGATCGTTCCGTACGCGATATGATTCAGCAGCACGATTCCGGCGGCAATCCCGCCGCCGACAGCGAAAACCGTCAGCACCGGCCGCAGGCGCTGCCGCGCCGGACTCTCGAGCGCGATTCCCGCCGCCGCGGCGATGCCGCAGAAAAAGCCCAGCGGAATATCCAGCGCCCCGGCAGCACCGGCGGCCGCCGCGGCGCAGGCGGCCGCCCGGAGCGTCGGCCGCCGACGGTACTTCTCCAGCGCGATCACCAGCCCCAGCACGGCCAGCGCGGCCGGCGTGTGGTTGTTGAAAATGACCGAGTAGGTCAGAAGCCAGGTCGACAGGCACATCGCCAGCGCCAGCAGCCACTTCACCTCGATCCGGCCCCGGCAGGTGCGGCGCAGCAGCCGGAACATCCAGAGAAACAGCAGAATATTGCAGCCGCCGGAGAACAGCAGGTTGATGAGATAGATTGCCAGCATCCGGTTTTCCGAAAAATTGATGCCGGTCAGGCGGTGGACGGTTCCGTGGACCACGGCGGCGGCGCTGCTGAGCGGCAGCGGTTTATCCGAATAAACATGGCCGTTCCATTCGACCCGGTCCACCGTCGAGGCGAAATTCGTGCGCTCGATGTGAAACACCCCCTGCTCGCCCAGCGCCTGAATCACGCCGAAGCGCGACGATTCGTTTCCGGCGAGAGTGATCTCCTCTTTGGCGTAGAGGACGGCGAACAGCAGGAGCACGATGACTCCGGCATATTGCAGTCTCCGGGCTTTCCGTTTCATGCTTCCTCCGCCGCCGGTCAGAATTTCAGCCGGATGATCGCCTGCCGAAGCAGGTTTTCGGTACTCTGCTCGGCCGGAGGGAGTTCCGACGCCAGCGCCTTGAGGACCTTGTCGATCGCATCGCGCTTGAAACCGAGCTGCTCGAGCGCCAGCGCGGCATCCCCGACCGCAGTGGCCGGAGCATTTTCGCCGGGAGAGGCGAAAACGCTCGCCGCCCCGGTCGAAGTCACCTTATCCTTGAGCTCGACCACGAGGCGCTCCGCCGTCCGCTTGCCGATGCCGGGAATCCGCGACAGCGATTTGACGTCGCTGGACTGGACGGCCGCGCAGAAATTCTGCACCGGCATGGCCGAAAGCACCGAGAGCGCCAGCTTCCCGCCGATGCCGGAAACGTTCAGCAGCTGCCGGAACAGATTCTTCTCCTCGACGGTCGCAAAGCCGAAAAGCTGAATCGCATCCTCCCGCACCTGCGTATGGATGAAAAGCCGCGCCTCCCCGCCGGGCTGCGGCAGCTTTTCAAAGGTCGAAACCGGAATCGCGACCTCGTAACCGACGCCGTGAACGTCAAGCACGCAGCCGGAAAAACCCGACTCCGCCACGATTCCGGTCAGCCGGGCTATCACTTGTCAGCCTCGATATCGAGCGAAATGTCGGCCGCCTTGACCGAGTGGGTCAGAGCCCCGCTCGAGACATAATCCACCCCGAGTCTGCCGATCCGCGGCAGGCGCTCGAGCGTGATGCCGCCGGAGGCTTCGAGTTTCGAGCGGCCCGCGACGATCCTGACCGCCTCAGCCATCATCTCGTCGGACATATTGTCGAGCATGATGTATTCGGCGCCGGCCTCGACGGCTTCGCGGACCTCGTCGAGACTGTCCGCCTCGACCTCGATTTCGAGCTCGGGATACTTTGCACGGGCGCGCCCGACAGAGCGGGCGATGCCGCCCGCGCCTTCCATCGCGGCAAGCTCGCGGTGATTGTCCTTGATCATGACCCGGTCGTAAAGGCCGATGCGGTGGTTCGTCGCACCGCCGACCGCGACCGCATACTTTTCAAGGTTGCGGTAACCGGGCGTCGTCTTGCGCGTATCGAGGATCTCGGTTCCGGTCCCTTCCAGCGCCGCCGCGTACTTCGAAGCGGTCGTCGCCACGCCGCAGAGCCGCTGCAGAAAATTCAGCGCGGTCCGTTCCGCGACGAGAATGCCGCGCGCCGGACCGGAAACCTCAGCGATGACTTCACCGTATTCGCAGGTGTCCCCGTCGTCCTTCATGGTCCGGAACTGCAGGCGCGGCTCGACCATTTTGAACACACGTTCGGCGATCTGGATTCCGGCCAGCACCATCTTCGGCTCCTTGCAGCGCAGCACGGCGGTGGCGGTCGCCTCTTCCGGAACGACCGAAGCGGTCGTCACGTCTCCGGTCGTATCGAGATCCTCGTTGAGCGCAAGCTCGATCAACAGGTCCGCACGCCCCCAGTCGATTTGCGGAACCGCATCTTCCTGATTCATTTCCATCCTTTCTTCTCTCTCTATCATTCACCGGCCCGGCGGCCGGATTCGTTTTCCCCGGGAAATCAATCTTCCGTGAAAGCCGCGCAGAGCCCGGCCGCGTCGGCGCAGCCGAACACGCGTTCCCGGAAACCGTCCTCTTTCAGAAGGGAACTCAGCCGGGAAAGCACACGCAGGTAAAGTTCATGCTGGTCGGTGCGGGCCACAATCATCACGACCAGGCGGACCGGCACCGCGTCCGGGCTGCCGTAGTCGGCGACGCCCCCGCGAACCAGCGCGGCGGCGATCTCCAGGCCGTGCACCGAAGCGAGCCGGACATGCGGGATGGCGACGCCGAACCCGATGCCGGTGCTCAGCAGACGCTCCCGGGCATGGATGCCCCGGGCGATTTCACACTCCTCCCCCGCACCGCCGGGACCGGACAACAGCCGGATCAGCTTGTCGAGCACCTCGCGCTTGCCGGCCCGTTCGAGCACAATGCACCGTTCCGGCCGCAGACAGCCGGATAATCGAAACGCTCCGTCGGAGGAATCGTCCATTGTTCGGTAACGCCTTTCATGCAAAACGGAAGGAACAGACTGTTCATCCCTAATATACAGCCGTTTCCCGGAAAAGTAAAGGGGATGCGGCAATTTTCGGAAATCCGGCCCGGCCCCCGTTACAATTCGAGAAAATCTTCGAGCTCGGTCAGGCATCGCGCCTCCCCGGAAGGGGCGAGCCAGACAAGGTCCTCCAGGCGGATGCCGCCCCACTCCGGATAGTACAGCCCCGGCTCGACCGTGACGACCTCGCCGCCCCGGAACGGCACGTTGTTGCGCAGCGAGAGCCGCGGGGCTTCGTGAATATCGAGCCCGACGCCGTGCCCGAGCCCGTGGAAAAAGCCGAACGCGGCCTTCTCCCCTTCGCCGGTATGGAAACCGGCCTTCTCCATGCTTTCCGCCGCCGCCCGGTGAATCTCCGCGGGGTCGGCGCCGATCGCGATGAGCGATTTGCCGAGCTCGCGGGCGGCGAGCACCGCATCGTAAGCGCGCTTGACGAGGTCGGAAGCGCGCCCGCGCACGACGGTCCGGGTCAGGTCTCCCCAATATCCGCTGCAGGCGGAACGCGGGAAAATATCCATGACGATCGGACGGTCCGCAAACAGCGGCCCGGAACCGATATTGTGCGGCTGCGCCCCCTGCTCGCCGCCGGCGCAGATCGTGCCGGTCGGCAGCATGCCGAGCCGCACCATCTCCACGTCGATCTCGCCGCGCAGGATTTCGCTGGTCAGGATTTCGCCGTTCCAGACCAGCCGCCCCGAGCGGTCGACATCGGTTTCACGCAGCACGGCGAACGCGCGGCGGCAGCCGGCCTCGCCGGCGCGCTGCGAACGGACGATCTCCTCGACCTCTTCCGGGCGCTTCCACTCCCGAGACGGAAAGAAAGCCCCCGTCTCCGGCACCACTTTGAAACCGTTCTCGCGCAGCCGGTCCGCAAGCGCAAGCGGGAAATCGGTGGGAACCAGAAACACACCGCTCCGCAGCATCGAGGCGATCCCGCTCAGAATCTCAAGCCGGTTCCGGCCGAACTCGGTCTCGGCGTGCACCTCGACGTCCCGCGGAGCCGAGTGGATCGCGCGGCCGTATTCGAGCGCCGACATGACGACTCCCCGGCGTGTGCCGTCGTCGAAGTAGATGAACTCGTCGGGCGTGGAAAATCCGGCCGCGTACCTGAGATCGGCGCACTGCTCGCCGGAGGCGACGATCAAACGAACGATTTTATGCATTTCAGCTCTCCCGTATTTGCAATAAACGCAATTCCGCGATATTTTATCGGAGAATATAGTATCCCCGCGGGCGGGTTTCAATTAAGATTACGGGAGATTTTCATGAATCTGGAATATTTCATCGTTCCGGCGGCCTCCTACCTGATCGGCTCGATTCCGTTCGGCTACCTGATCGGGCGGCTGCACGGCATCGATATCCGCAAGGTCGGCAGCGGCAACATCGGAGCAACCAACGTCACGCGTTCGATCGGCAAAATCGCGGGAAAAATCTGCTTTTTCCTCGACTTCCTCAAGGGAGCGCTTCCGGTCGTCCTCGTCAACATGACCTTCGAGGAAAACACGGCGAATCTGGCCCTCGCGGCCGGGCTCGCGGTCATTCTCGGGCACGTGTTCCCGATCTATCTGCGCTTCAGGGGCGGCAAGGGGGTGGCGACTGCCGCCGGCGTCGCGCTGGCCCTCGCGCCGTATCCATTGCTCTGCGCGCTTGCGGTCTGGGTCGTGACCTTCCTGACCAGCCGCTACGTGTCGCTGGCCAGCATCGTCGCCGCCGCGTCGCTGCCGATCATCGCGGCGCTCTTCTTCGGGCTCGGGATCGGCACCCCCTTCCCGCTGGCCAATTCGACGGTATTCTTTTTCGCCCTCATCGCGTTTCTCGCGATCCTGCGGCACATATCCAACATCAAACGCCTGCTGAA
The DNA here is from genome assembly GCF_009695545.1 of Victivallis lenta. NCBI lineage: Bacteria > Pseudomonadati > Lentisphaerota > Lentisphaeria > Victivallales > Victivallaceae > Victivallis > Victivallis lenta. The sequence continues at coordinate 46,043 of NZ_VUNS01000001.1, forward strand.
CGGCACCGAAAACCGCTTCGACAGCGGAGCCGGCAAGCGGGGGAGCGGCAAATGAAAATCGCGGTATTGAGCGACGGCGCCTGGGGCACGGCCCTCGCCATGAACCTGATCGACAACGGGCACGAAGTCGTGAGCTGGGGTCCGTTCCCGGACTATCTGGACGAGATGCGCGAAAAGCGCGAAAACGTCCGTTTCCTGCCCGGCGTGAAGCTGCCGGAAGCCCTGTCGTTCGAAGCCGATATCGGCAGGGCCGCCGACGGCGCCGGGCTGCTGCTGCTCGCGACTCCGACGCAGTATCTGCGCGGGGTGCTCGACAAACTCAAGCCGCACTTCGACCCGCAGCGCCACCTGCTGCTGGATGTGGCCAAGGGGATCGAAGTCGATTCCAGGCTGCTGATCAGCGAAATGGTGCGGCAGGTGCTCGGCCCGAACCGGTACGCGGTCCTCTCCGGGCCCAGCCACGCCGAGGAGGTGTCGCGGCGCGTGCCGACCGCCGTGGTCGCCGCTTCCGCGAATCCGGCCGACGCCGAACTTGTGCAGCAATTGTTCATCAACGACAATTTCCGGGTCTATACCGGCAGCGATGTCGTCGGGGTGGAGCTCGGAGGAGCGCTCAAGAACGTCATGGCCATCGCGGCCGGCATCATCGACGGCATGAAGCTCGGGGACAATCCGAAAGCCGCGCTCATGACCCGCGGAATTTCCGAAATGGGCCGCCTCGGCGAACTGCTCGGCGGCAAGGCGCAGACCTTCTCGGGCCTGAGCGGAATCGGAGATCTGATCGTGACCTGCACCAGCGGACACAGCCGCAACCGGCACGTCGGCGAGGAGCTCGGCCGCGGCAAACGCCTGCCGGAAATCCTCAGTTCCATGGGCATGGTCGTCGCCGAAGGCGTCACAACCGCCCGCGGCGCCTATACCCTCGCCCGCCGGACCGGCGCCGAAACCCCGATCATCGACGAAATCCACGCAATCCTGTACGAAGACCGCAATGTTCCGGACGCGATCCGCAACCTGATGTCGCGCTCCGCCAAACCGGAATAACCGGAACTGAATTCAGATGCCGCAATGCCCGGAGGAGGCACTTCGTCCTCCTCCGGAAAATCCAGCGGCCGGAAAGTTACAGAAGACCTTCGGCTTCGTCGAGGCCGAAACGGATGTTCATGCACTGGACGGCCTGGCCGGCGGCGCCTTTGGTCAGGTTGTCGATGCAGCTGGTAACGATGACCTTATTGGTGTGCGGATCGAGGTTGTAGCCGATTTCGCAGGTGTTGGTCATGAAGACGTACTTCGTATCGCTGGTCCGTCCGGGCGGAAGAATCCGGACGAACTGCTCGCTGCCGTAGGCCTGCGCGTACACTTCGCCGATCTTTTCGAGCGTAGTTCCGGGCATTGCATCCATGACAATGGTCGAGTTGATGCCGCGGTTCATCGGGGCGAGATGCGGAATGAAGTTGATGGCCATCTCCGGAACTCCGGCGGCGACGGCCATCTCCTGCTCGATTTCGGGCAGGTGACGATGCCCGACCACGCCGTAGGCCTTCAGGCTCTCGTTGCACTCCGGGAAAATATACGGAAGATCGACCTTGCGCCCTGCACCGGTCACGCCGGAACAGCTGGCGACGACGATCCCCTTCGGGCTGACGAGCCCGGCGGCGAGAAGCGGCGCGGTCGGCAGAATCGAACTGGTCGGATAGCATCCGGCGCAGGCCACGAGATCCGCCGTCCTCAGCTGCTCCCGATAACGCTCGGGCAGGCCGTAGACGGCCTTCCTGAGCAATTCAGGCGCCGGATGGTCCGCCTTGTAATACTCCTTGTACTTTTCCGGACTGCGGAGCCGGAAATCAGCCGAAATATCGAACACTTTGATTCCCGCGTTCAGCAGCGGAATCGCATATTCGGTCGCAAGGCCGTGCGGCAGCGCGAGGATCGCGGCATCGCACTTCGAAGCGATCGCCTCGACGTCGGGTTCGCAGAACACCAGCGGTGCGCCGGTAAAACGCGGGAACACGGTCGACACCGGCTCCCCGGCGCTTTTGCGCGAGGTGATGGCGGCGACCTCCGCATTCTTATGCCGCAGAAGAATCCGCAACAACTCCTCTCCGGCATAGCCGGAAGCCCCGAAAACCGCAACTCTGACTTTCATCTTTCCTGATATCCTTATATTTCAAAAGGCCGCAAACACGGCGGCCGCTCGGTTAACGCACTTTGCCGTACGCCCGGTCGAACCGTTCGAACGACGCCTCGAGGTCAGCCGCTTCGAGCAGCCCGGCGCCGACAAACTCCGAAAGCAGCTGCTTCGGGTCGACAACCTTGTTTCTCGCCTCGGCGCGGGCATTCGATGCCGCGAAGTTGCCGGCAATGGCCGCCGTAAGCTCGGCAGCGAGCGACAGTGCATCATCGGCCGCCGGCTTCGCCTCCTCTTCCGCTTCGATGCCGACCAGCTTTTCGAGCTCGGAACAGATCCGTTTGTGCTCGTGCATGGCCGAATCGAACGACTTTTCAAGCTTCTCCTTCGCCTTTTCGTCCCCGGCTGCGACCTGCCCGATCAGCTGGGCCGCGGCGGAAAGCTTCGGGAAACGGTCGAGATTTTCGACCGCAAGGCGCCCCTCCTCAAGCACAGCGCCGGACTTCACCTCTTCCCAGGCGGCGGCGAGCGAGCGGGCCACGCTCTTGGCCAGCGTCAGCTTGTCCGACAGGACCCGGGTGCGGGCGGCGCCGAGCGCGGCCTCAAACCGCTCGCCGGCCTTGATTTCGGCCGGGTAGGTCTTGCGGCAGCTGAGCTCCCTGAGTTCGCGGCGGATCGCCCTGTAGCGCGCATCGGCCGCGGCGGTATCGGTCAGGTCGGCGGCAAGCGCATCGATTTCGGCCACAAGCTTCTTCGCCTGCTCTTCGCGTCCGGCGAAGGCCTCGCGCCGGCCGGAGAAGAATTTGTCCAGCGCGGCATTGAATTTTTCGGACAGTTCATGCTCGGCGCGGCCAGCGCGGCCGGCTGCCATATACTCGCTGCGGAGCTGTTTGGCACGCTGAACCGCGGCCGGGGAGTCGACCGACTGCTCCGCCAGCTGCTCTGCTTCGGCCAGAAGCCTGCGCTTAATTTCGGCGATGCCCTCGAACTTCGCATTGCGTTCGTCGAACCAGGCGCTGCGGGCGTTGAAAAATTTGTCCGCCGAGGCGCGGAAAGCCGTGAACAACGCCTTCTCCTGCGCGCCGGCGCCCGGAATCGCCTTCCAGGCGGCCTGCAGCTCCTTGAAGGCCGCGGCGGTCGCATTCCACTCGGTGGAATCGGCCAGCGCAGCGGCTTTTTCGCAGAGCTCCTGTTTGGCGGCGGCGGCCTGTTTGTGCTGCTGCCGCAGATTCGCATAGTATTCGTCGACGCGGTGCTGGAGCTTTCGGGTCGCCTCCAGATAGCGCGGATTGATCTCTTCGGCCTTCGATTTCGGCACGGCGCCGAGCTGCTTCCACTTTTCCCGCAGCTCCTGCAGCCGCCGGGCCGCCTTCGGCAGCTCGGCCTCCGGCATTTCGGCCAGCCGGTCGAGTTCGTTGCAGAGGTCCTGCTTGAGCGTATAGCTCTCCCAGCGGGCCAGGTCGAGCGTCTCGTAATGCTGCGCGAGTTTCGCGGCGGCCTTCCGGTGCGCATCGTTGTATTTATCGGCGGCGGCCTTGGCCACTTTGCCGAGCGCAGCGTATTCGGCCTCGATCGCGGTCTTGCGCTCCTTCAGCAAATTCATATCCTCCCCGGCGGTCAGCGCGATCAGTTCCCCGGTGAGCTTTGCGGCGGCTTCGGAGCGCGCATTCTCCGCAGCGACTTCAGCCGCCATGCGCTCCTGAAGCGGCCGGAACTTGGCCATGAACGCCTCCTCGACGGACTCTTCGGCGGTCAGGCCGGCGGTGCAGGCCGCCCACTTCTTCCCGAGTTCGGCGACTTCGGCCGGAACCACGAGCTCGCCTGCGGCGATCAGCCTGTCGAGTTCGAGATGAAGCGCGGCCGACTCGTTGATTTTCGCCTGGCGGGCACGGCGGCGCGCTTCGGCTTCGGCGGCGGCATCGTTCGCGGCCTTGACCGCAGCAGCAAACCGTTTGTCCAGAATCTCCGCATATTCAGGAGGGACTTCGGGCAGATCGTTCCATGCAGCTTCCAGCGAAGCGAGTTCCGCCGAATAATCCTCCACCGCCGCGGCAGGCAGCTCTTCGAGTTTGCGGCATACCTCTTCGCGCCGGTGCAGATGCTCGCGGAGTTCGCCTGACATGCCGCCGGCGGCGGCCCGATCGGTCTGTGGATTCTCGATTTGTTCGCTCATGGCTCCATCTTTTCCCGTTTTCGCAACCGCGGCCGATGGACGACCGCGGCCGGTTGAATTGTAACGGACCGGCGGACCGGCCCAGTGGCATCTTTTCGTTCCAAAATCAGTACATCTCATAGATTATAATCCGTTTTCCATTTTTTTCCAACCGAAACGGCCCTGCGGCTTGATTTTTCCGCAAAAAAAATTATATTTCATAATCCGGTAATCAATCACAGGGGGCCTGCGGACCCCTTCCATCTGAGGAGCAGTACAAATGGCAACAACCAGAGAATTCAAGACGGAAGTGCAGCAGCTGCTGAATCTGATGATTCATTCGCTGTACTCGAACCGGGATATTTTTCTGCGCGAACTCATTGCAAACGCGGCGGACGCGATCGACAAGGCGCGCTTCGAGAGCCTGACCACGCCGGAACTCGCCCGCGAATGGCAGATCCGCCTGAGCATCGACAAAGACGCCAAAACGCTGACCATCAGCGACAACGGCATCGGCATGACCGAAGAGGAGGTCGTCGAGAACATCGGCACCATCGCGAAGAGCGGAACCAAGGCGTTCCTGAAGATGCTTGAGGAGCAGGAGGACAACAAGGAACCGCTGCCGGAGCTGATCGGCCAGTTCGGCGTCGGCTTCTACTCCGCTTTCATGGTCGCGTCGAAGGTCGAGCTGGTGACCAAAAAGGCCGGCAGCGAACTCCCGGCGGTCAAGTGGACCAGCAGCGGCGAAGGCAGTTACGAAATCGACGCCGATACGCGGACCGAGCAGGGCACGACGATCACGCTGCATCTGAAGGACGACGCAGCGCAGTATCTCGACAGCTGGAAGATCGGCGAAATCGTGCGGCGCTATTCGGACTTCATCGCCTACCCGATCGTCCTGCCGACCAAAAAGGTCAACGAGGACAAAACCGAAACGGTCGAAGACAAGGTGCTGAATTCGCAAAAGGCGATCTGGCTGCGCAAGTCCTCCGAAATCACCGAAGAGGAGTACAGGAGCTTCTACGGCCATCTGTCGCATATGGGCGGCGACTACCTGAAGGCGATCCACATTTCGGCGGAGGGAACGAGCGAATTCAAGGCGCTGCTGTTCCTGCCGAAGGAGGCGCCGTTCAATCTGCTGATGCCGGAGATCCAGAAGAAGGGGCTGCAGCTCTACGTCCGTCGCGTCTTCATCACCGACGAGTGCAAGGAGCTGATTCCGGACTATCTGCGGTTCGTCGCCGGCGTGGTGGATTCGAGCGACCTGCCGCTGAATGTGTCGCGTGAAATTCTGCAGGAGAATCCGCAGCTGCGCCGGATCGAGAAGGCGGTCGTGAGCCGGGTGCTCTCCGAACTCAGGAAGATGCTCGAAAACGAGCGCGAGGCCTATGCGGGGTTCTTCCGCGAATTCGGCCGCATCCTGAAAGAGGGCATCCACACCGATTACGCGAATGCCGAGAAGCTCAAGGATCTCGTCATGTACGAGTCGATGAACACCGAGCCGGGCAAGATGATCACGCTCGAGGAGTACGTCACGGCGATGCCGGAAAGCCAGAAGGAGATCTATTACATCACCGGCGAAAAGCGCGAGGCGGTCGCCTCGTCCCCGGCGCTTGAGTACTTCAGGGCGCAGGGCTACGATGTGCTGTTCATGACCGATCCGATCGACGACTGGATCATGCAGCAGATGTTCCAGTACAAAAAGAAGAGCTTCAAGTCGGTCGACAAGGGCGATTTCGAAGTCGAAGGCGCCGAAGAGATGATCAAACAGGCGCAGGAGAAATTCGCAAAACTGCTCGAATTCCTGAAAACGACGCTCGGCGACAGCGTCAGCGAGGTCCGTTTCTCGGCCCGGCTGACCGACAGCCCGTGCTGCCTGATCACCGAGGGCAACGCGCTTTCGCCGCATCTCGAGCGGCTGTTCAAGGCGATGCACCAGGAGATTCCGGAGAGCAAGCGGATTCTCGAGCTGAATCCGAAACATCCTCTGATCGAGGCGCTGTTCAAGGTTTATACCGCGAATGAAAACGCGCCGGAGCTGAAGACCTACGCGAAGGTGCTGTTCGACCAGTCGCTGCTGACCGAAGGAAGCCCGCTGCCGGACCCGGCGGCGTTTGCGAAGGAGGTCACCAACCTGCTGCTGCAGGGCCTCGGAGCCGGCGGCAAAGCCGATTCCGCCGAAAAATAATCCGCGCCCGCCCGGAACGCGCTTGAAAAACTGCCGTTCCGGGCGCATATTATGCAAATCACGGAGAAATGGTCGAGTGGTTTAAGGCAGCGGTCTTGAAAACCGCCGGGGAGCAATCCCCCGAGGGTTCGAATCCCTCTTTCTCCGCCAACTACTTACGACAGGAAAGCGACTTGAACAGGTCGCTTTTTTATTTTGAGCTATCCCCCGTTTTCGTAACAAGTCTTATGCAGAAAACGGAAAAGGCTGCCGCAAAGCCATGAGATTTTGCAGCAGCTTCCCTGAAAATGATATTTCTTTTTTCCGTTATTCCCTTCCGCCAGACGCGAGGTTCAGCATTCAGGACGTTCATGAAAGACATGCCGGAATGGATTTGCGCAGAAGCGCACGAAAAAAATCCGCCCCGGCACGGTAAAATGCAGTACCGGAAAACGGAGCCGCCTTCGCTTTTGCAATGGCGAACGGGAATGACCGCTCCGGATTTGCTTTTTCGCCCTCCCCGCCATATAGTAATGTCAATCTCACGAGGAACGGAAATGACAACCCCGAAGGAACGCATCAGATGATCAGGGCAATTCTTGCCGCCGGAGCACTGGCCTGTCTCACCCTCGCCGGAGCGGCGGAACCGGCTGGAGCCGCCGCCGTGGCGCTGAGCCGCGACAAAGCGGGCAACGAGACCTTTTTCATTTTCGGCACGGGCAGAACCGGCGCGCTGGAAAATCTCCCCGCCGAACTGAAAAAAAGCGGCTGCCGCGAAGCCGACCTCTCGGCCTGGACGAATGCAATTGATTACGGGAAACTGCTCGCATCGCTGTCGGAGGCGGGAATCCGTGTGCCGCGCTGCTACGTTCCCGAGCCCGGCAAAGCGGCCCATTTCCGAAAAAATCTGGCCGGACCGGAGCCGGAAGAGAGCGGAGAACGCAGTGTCGTCTTCGTCCGCGCCCTGATCGAAGACAACGAATACAACCGCCGCCACAAGCTGCCGGGACCGTTCAAGAGAGTGAAATACATTACCATCCACAACACGGCCGAGCCTTTTTCGGCGCGGCAGGAACGCGACCGGGTCGATTTCCGGCGCGACGGGATGAGCGTTTCGTTTCACTTCGCGGTCGACGAGCACGAAGCGGTGCAGATTCTGCCGCTCGCCATTCACGGCTGGCACGCCGGCGACGGCCGCGGACCGGGCAACACCGAAAGCATCGGCGTCGAAATCTGCCGCAGCCAGTGCCGCGGTCCGGCGGACTGGCAGTACCGCCGCAGCGAAGCGAACGCAGAAATTCTCGCTTCCGCGCTGCTGCGGCACTTCAGGCTGACGGCGGCCGATTTGCGCATGCATCAGGACTGGACCGGTAAATACTGTCCGCATCGGATCCTCGAAGAGAACCGTTTCGAGTCCTTCCGCTCCCGCGTCGCCGCCCGCCTCGCAAATCCGCCGGATGAAGAGGAACAAAGATTGCTGGCTGGCCTCACCCGGCCGTAAACGGAATCCTGCCGCTCCACTGTTGATTTTTCACCGACCCAGCGGCATATTATATATTTAATCTAAAATACGGGAAAGGCGGTGTGCGATGGCGGAGTGGGATTCGAAACAGTATCTGAAGTTTGAGGCGGAGCGGACACAGCCCGCAGTCGATCTCGCCAACCGGATCGAGCTGACTGCGCCGGAACGGATTCTGGACCTCGGCTGCGGCCCCGGCAACAGCACCGGAGTGCTGGCGCGGCGTTTCCCCGGCGCGCACATTCTCGGCGTGGACAATTCGGAAAACATGATCACAACCGCGCAGCGCGATTATCCGGAACTCGAATTCCGCCTCTTCGACGCAACCAGCCCCCTTTCGGAACTCGGCGGCAGCTTCGATGTGGTCTATTCGAACGCCTGCATCCAGTGGGTCCCGGACCACCCTGCGCTGCTTCGCAGAATGATGGACATCCTCGCGCCGGGCGGCGTCATGGCCGTGCAGATTCCGAATAACTTCGACGCGCCGGTCCACCGGATCATCCGCGAAGTCGTCGCCGGGCCGGAGTGGAAGCCGCAATTCCCCTCCCCGCGGATTTTCCACTCCCTGCCGCCGGACGACTACTTCGACCTGCTCGCCGAACTGTCGGACCATTTCCATCTCTGGCAGACCACCTATTTCCAGCGCATGCCGTCACACAGGGCTCTGCTCGAATGGTACCGCGGCACCGGGCTGCGACCGTACCTGGCCGCGCTGGACGATGTAAAACGGCCGCTGTTCGAAGCGGAGATACTGCGCCGCATCGCCGAACGGTATCCGGTCCGGAGAAACGGCGAAATCATTTTCCACTTTCCGCGGCTCTTTTTCACCGCGGTCCGCAAATAGTTGCCGGGATATTCCGGGAAAAGAAAGAGGAGTCACCATGATCAGAGCCGTCATTTTCGATTTCGACGGAACAATCGGCAACACGCTGCCGCTCTGCATCGCCGCCTTTCGCAGGGCGATTGAGCCGCTGGCCGGAAAACAGCTGCCGGATGAGGAGATCGTCGCAACGTTCGGCCCGAGCGAAGAGGGTACGATCCGCATTCTGGCGCCGCACGCGTACGAGCAGGGTCTTGCCGATTATCTGAACTGCTACCGGGAGCTGCATGATATGTGCCCGTCGCCGTTCGACGGAATTCCGGAGTTGCTGGAGTGGCTGAAAGCACGCGGAATCATCATCGCCCTCGTGACCGGCAAAGGGCGCCGCAGCTGCAGCATCTCGCTCGAACAGTACGGAATCGCCCGCTTCTTCGACCTGGTCGAAACCGGCTCCCCGGAAGGCCCCTGCAAGCCGGAGGGCATACGCGCCGTGCTCGATCGTTTCCTGCTGAAACCGGAGGAAGCGATCTACGTCGGCGACACGGCAAGCGACGTCGCCTCGGCCCGCTCCGCCGGAGTTCCTGCCGTCGCGGCGGCCTGGGCGGAAACCGCCGACCGGGAAACCCTGCGCCGGGCCGGCGCGGACCAGCTGTTCCCGACCATCCCGGCCTTCCGGGAGTGGCTCGAAAATTCCCTCTGTCGCTGATCCGGGCCGGGACCCGGAAGCGGAACCCGGCGGTTATTTCAGGTAGATTCCGATATTCGAACCGACCGGGCGCTGGTAGCCGCTTTCGGTCTGACGGTTGACCGTGACCGGAGTTTTCGTCTTTTCATCCCAGTAACAGAGTGTTGCTGAGCCGCCGCCGTCCATATTGATCGCATCGGCGGCGCCCGCCTCCTTCAGCAGCGCGGCGGTCTCCTTTCCGGTGGCGCCGAGGCTCCACCCTTTCTGGCGGCCGTCGACGGTGACGATATAAAGATAACGCCGGTCCTCCGACAATCCGTAGGCGATGCGCGGCATCGGTTCCTTTTCGTAGCTGCCGCCTTCGAGAATCTCTCCGTCCCGCAGGATGATCGCAAACCCGGAGGCTGCAACCCGGATCGACCTGTAATCGCTCTCCGGCACCGACGAAACGATGTCGGCCCGGCCGTCTTCATACACCACGAACACGGCCTTGTGCGGCCGGGTGTCGCAGATCACCTCGCCGTTCAGGATGCCGAGTCCGGCGGGATGGGCGTATTTGTGCGTATACGGCTTCGTCCACGGCCACCACGGGGCGGAATTCGCCGCCACGATCATATTGAGCCCCTGCCCGCCTTCCTCTGCCGGCTTCCGGGCATTGAGCAGAAAATCGCGGGTGCGGATCCGTCTGGTGCGGATAACCGCCTTGTCCCAGTCGGGCATCGGCTTGCCCCAGTCCGGATCGCGCGCGCTGCCGGTGAACTCGAGCCCCCCGGTCCTCAGGTCGATGCGCATGAGGTTGATCTTCTGAAGACGGGGTTGATCGGTCTCGCGCTTCACCAGCCGGACGCCGGCCTGAACCTCCGGCGCCTCGCTCCAGTCGATCGTTTCGGCCCCGAGTACGAAACAGCAGAAAACTGCCGCCAGACAGGAAAGAAAACAGCGCATCACAAAAGCTCCTTCCGTAAGTTGCCGGTTACTGCAATACTCTAGCACGGCAAGCCGGAAAAGTCCATCATCCAGCCGGAGGAAAAACAGAAAACAACCCCGCCGGGCTCAACGCGGGGCGGCGAAATTCGGGAATTCGCGCCGGTAACGCTCGGGAGAGATTCCGGAAAAATTCTTGAAGCGGCGGCTGAAGTGGTAGGGGTCGCGGTAACCGAGCCGTCCGGCGACTTCGGAGACGGGCAGCGCGGTCGAGACCAGCAGCTCGGCCGCCTGGCGCAGCTTGAATTCCTCGACATAGCTTTTCGGCAGCATCCCGGTATGCTGCCGGAAGTTGCGGCGGAACTGATCGGGTGAGAGGTTGCAGAATTCGGCCATCTCCTCGACGGTCCACCAATGTTTCGGCCTGGATTTGATCGCCTCAAGCAGCTCCTCGACCGGCGGGGCGCCGCTGCTCCGGCGCCGTTCGAAATAGAGGTCGACCAGCAGCTTCTGGAGCGTGATGTTCGCATTGATCTGCGCGTCGTTGGAGGGGTCCTGAATCAGCTCCGCGATAGGCAGAAGCTTGCGCGCCGTTCCGAACTCGCAGACGCCGTCGCGGAGTACGCCGGAGTGATACAGCATATCGGCGACGGGGCCGGTGAAGCGGATCGAATCCTCGACGTACGGCCTGCCGCAGTCGCCGCCGTAGCGGTTCAGCGTCCCCGGCGAGACGGCGACGAGCTGCCCGGGTTTCATTTCGCACTCCCCGCGTCCGTCGATCCAGCAACGCCCCGCTCCGTCGATCAGGTGCGAGATCGAGTAGAATTCGAATTTGCGCGGGCGGCAGGCATGGAACCCGTCGACCGGCGAACGCCCGGCCGTGCTCGCGTTGATGATCCAGAGGCCGTAACGGCGGTGGAATTCCGGCATCGGCATCAGGAGACGGTGGATATCCGGCCGTTCGGCATTGAAATCGAACGCGATGATTTTGTCATTACCCATGCGGTTTTTATCCATTTGAGTTTCTGATTTATGGAGTATAATATATAGCAACGACAGTTTTTTTGTCAAGGTACCCATCCTATAACAAGAGGCATTTTTATGGCGGAAACGAAAAAGATCGGCGTTGCGGTTCTCGGAACCGGCAGTCGCGGCCGCGGCGTGGTGAGCAACCTTCTGCGGGACTCCGAAAACGGCGTGGAAATTCTCGCCGCTTACGACCCGGACAAAGCGGTGATGGCCGAAACCATCGAAGTCTGGAAGCATACCGGAATCACGAAGGAGTGCGGCTCCGTCGATGAGGCGATCCGCACTCCGGGCGTCGAATGGGTCATGGTCTTTTCCCCGAACGTCTACCACAAGGAGCACATTCTGGCCGCCTTCGAGGCCGGGAAAAACGTCTTCTCCGAAAAACCGCTGGCGACCTCGATCGAGGATTGCCGCGAGATTTACGAGGCGCATCAGAAGTGCGGAAAACTCTTCGCCACCGGCTTCGTGCTGCGCTACGCGCCGATCTACCGCAAGGCGAAGGAGCTGCTCGACTCCGGGAAGCTCGGCAGGCTGATCGCAATCGACGGCAACGAGAACATCTCGCCGGAACACGGCGGATACATCATGTGCAACTGGCGGCGCCTCACGAAGTTCGCGGGGCCGCACATTCTCGAAAAGTGCTGCCACGACCTCGACCTCATCAACTGGTTCGTCGGCTCGCTGCCGTCGCGCGTCGCCTCGTTCGGCGGCCGGAACTTCTTCATCCCGGAAAATGAGAAGCTGATGGAAAAATACGGGAAAAAGACCTTCTGCAGCTGGTGGGACCCCCATGCGCTTCCGTCCCCGTTCTCCGGTGACACCGACCTCATGGACAACTCGATTTCGATCGCCGAGTTCCGCAACGAGGTCCGGGTCATGTTCATGGCGACCATGAGCAACGCCATGCCGGAGCGGCGGCTCTACTTCTCGTGCAGCGAAGGAACCATGCGGCTCGACCTCTACGCCGGCAAGCTCTACTACCGCTGCATCGGCGGAGAAGGCACCATTGAAGTTGCAATTGCCGGCGACGGACACGGCGGCGGCGACAACTATATCATGAAAGAACTCTACGAGACCATGACGACCGGCGCCAAGCCGAAATGCAGCGGCAACGAGGGGCTTGAAAGCGCGGTGTATGCGCTGGCGCTCGACGAAGCCGCCCGTACAAAGCAAATCGTCGATCTCGAACCGGTCTGGAAGTCCCTGGGACGCTGACCGATTTCAGAAAAAACAACCTCTCCTGGTTGACAAATCCTCCTGTTCCGCCACCCGGCAGCGGTCCGCCGGCAACCGGCAACAGGAGGATTTTTCATGCCAGAACCCATTGTTCGCATCCATCTGCCGCTGGAGTTTTCCGGCGGCAGGCTGCTCGATTCCAACGGCGACGAGGTCAGACATCCTCTCGCTTTTCCGAAATTCATCAGCAACACAACGGTGATCCTTGCCGTTGAACTCTTCGACCGGGAACTTCAACCGGATCTATCCTGGCGTCTGGAGCCGCATCCGCTCGATGCCGGCGACACCTGGAGCATTTCGGGCGCATGCAACCGGAGCGCCGATCCGGTCCCGATGTTCACCCATGATCCGGCCGGAGTCAATCTGCCCGGAGACTGGCCGGACGGCACCGACGCCGACCCTGCGGCCGGACGGCTGACCTTCCGGCTCCGGACCGATACGCAACGCTTCCGCGAAATCGCCGCCCACCCGGTACTGAGCCGTCACTGTTCCATCTGCATCGTCTCCGGCTCGGCCACGCTCCTGCTGGCGGAAATTCCGTTTGTTCCGGTCAACAGGCCCGGAACCGAAAACCCGCCCGACGATGATGAGCCCGCCGGCAGCCGAACCACCCTGAACGGCCTCTCCGGAGCCGTGATCCTGGCGGATGCGCAAGGCAAACCTCTGCCGTCCGAAGGACAGACGATCACCATTCCCGCCGGAGGCGGATCGTTCGCCGGACTGCTTCCGATCGCGGACCCGGTGACGGAGATGGCGGTGGCGGATGAGACGTGGGGCGACTGCCGGTATCTCGATGCGGCGTTCCGGCAGCTGAGCTTCCGGGGGAGAGTGCGGAGTCTCCGGCGCGTTTCGCTCGAGACGGTCAGCATCGATTCCGGCGTGACCGGAAACATCGTCCTCGTGCCGGTCGTGAACGGCTCCGAGCTCTCCGGCACCTCGTTCGTCGTCGCGGTCGGGGCGGTTCCGGCCGTGGCGGAATTCGAGCTCGAAGTCGCCTCCGGGACGCTCGCGCTCCGGCGCGACACCGACGATGAACGCGACACCCTCAAAGACTCCGGGAACACCCCCGTCACGGCGGTCGTCCTCAGCGTCATTCTGGAGGTGCAGTATGATGCGTGATCCGATCACCGACGCCGCGCAGGACCCGTCCTGCCTGCTCTGCCTGACGCCCGACCGGGGCGGCTCCTGGTGGAGCCGTCTGCGTCCGGCACAATTACGCAATTTTGCGGCAGACCCGATGACGTGGACGGACGCAAAAACAGCGCTGGATAAAATCGATCAGTCACATGATTTTACGTTTGAAATTGAGTTCAAATGCGTAGAAACAAATGCAGTGTATGTTTTTGCATCCGATGCGTCGCGTGATTTTATTCGTGTGTTTATGTCAGCAGGTCAGGTGATTGTAAATTCCGCGCTTATGAGCACATCACCCGGTGGATCAACACAGTTTTCGGCAGGTTCTGACTCAACAAATCGCCATGCCCTGACCGTGAAAATGATAAAAAATATCATTACTGCATTGATTGACGGTGAGATCGTTTACACACGTGAAAATCTGGTCAGAAATGCGATTGAAATTTCCGCCCCGCGATCAAATGCCGGTTATGTCTATAAAATTTCTATTACAGACGATACCACCGGCGAAATCGTCTGGCAGGCCGCATACTCCGATCTGTACGACACGTCGAATCCGTGGCCGTCGCCCGTTCCTGAAAACTTTGCCGAGAATGCCAAGGCTTTCTATGACTGTCAGGCGGTGGTGCAGGAAGCACTCGATCCGACGCATGATTACAGTTTCCTCATTGACTTCAAATTGGATGAGGCAAAAACGAGCGGGAACGTTTTCTCCACAAGTCTGAGCGATGCTCCGTTCGCGCTTATCTTTCAGAGTAACAACCAGATCGACTTCTTCACAAATCTTTTAAAACCCAACGGCGGCTCTGGCTCTTTTACAAGCATTTACGCCTACTACCAGTCGGACGTCAAGCTTCAGGGCAGACACCAAATCGAATGCAAAATTGAAGCCAATATGCTTTCCTCCTATCTGGACGGAGTTCTTGTTGCTCAGAAAACCAGCAATCTTGAGAGAACCGGAACCGCCGCTGTCGGACTTCCAAATTGCAACAGCGGCTACGTGTATAAAATTCAAATCACGGATTTAACTGACAATCAAGTTGTCTGGTCTTATCCGTCCGAAGCGGAGCGGGTGCGGCTCATCACGAAAACGAACGTCCGCACCGACCGGGGGGCGTTCGAGGCGGCGGACGAAACGCAGCCGGCGAGGGTCGATACCGCGCTGGATTTGCGCGGGAAAGTGTCGAGTTACACGGTCGTCGTCGATTTCGAAGCGGCGGAGTTTCCTGAAACAACAACGATGGAATGTCATCAGGAACTGGCGGGACAGGGCGGCGCTTTGATCGGCAGCGGTACTCCTCCGATTTGTTCGATCGGTTATTACCTTGCCTCTTCCGGCAGCGCGCGGCTTCAGTTGTCCCAGGAGGTCGCCGGAGGGCGGCACGTCGTCAATGCAACCCTGACCGGGCGTTTGTCCGGCCGTCACATATGCTGCGGCGTGGTGGAGGTCGATCCGGCAGCGCCATTGACTGCATCGACCCTTTATCTCGACGGCGTGCGGATCGGAAACGCCTCCATTTACGCCGTCCCGACCGGAAACGCGGCAGTGAGCGCCAGGTGCTTCTCCATAGCCGGTCATTCATTCACCGGCGGCTGGCCGCCATATACCGGCAAGGTCTATTCGTGTCTGTTGTTCGACCGGGCGCTTTCCGCCGCCGAAATCGCGGCGCTGACGCCGAAACAAGCATAACTTTGGAGGAACCAATGAGATACATACGAAAAATCAACGGATACGTCGAGGAGTCGCCCATCCCGCCCTATCGCGGCGCGGAATACTACGCCGCACACGGCTACCTGAGAAGCGACAGCACGCTGCCGCTTTCGCGCCTGGACATCGTGAACGGCGAGATCATCGAACTTCCCGAGCCGGAACCGACGGAAGAATGGGTGGATAAGGAAGCGTTCATCAACGCGCTCTATGCGCTGATTCCAGCGGATCAGCTGGCGGCGGCGCTACAGAACCCGGATACCTTCAAGCAGGGCATTGCGGGACTGGCGCTGCTGACCTCCGACGCTGCTCCCGGCGGACAGATCGACCTGATGGACCCGCGCGTTCCGGCCTGGCTCGCCGCGTTCGATCTGACCCTCGAAGCAGTCCGGGCGAAAATGGAGGAATCGGCGGAGGCGCAGGCGGAACAGGAGGTGACGAATGCAGATTGAACTTCACTCCGAGGATGAACGCGGCAATATCGTCCGTCTGCTGAAGCCGGTGAAATTCCGGTTCCGCGAGAAAACGTTCATCGTGCATGCCGGATTCGAGTGCGACGGCGTGAGCGTCCCGCGTCCGGCATGGCCGCTGGTGTCGCCGCAGATCGATCCGCGCAGCCTCCGGGCCGGAATCGCGCACGACTACATTTACCGGGTTCAGCCGGAGGGCTGGACGCGCGCCGAAGCCGACCTGATGTTTTTGTGTTTCCTGATTGAAGACGGCCTCGCTGTGCCGCGCGCACTGGCCGCCTACGCCGCCGTCCGCGTTTGTGGCTGGAAGGCGTGGAACGACAACCGCAAACTGCTGGAGGGCGCGTAATGGAAACAACCGTTGAAGCGATCGTGAAGCTGCTTGCGGTGATCGTGCCGATTTGCGGCGGCCTGCTCTGGATCATCAAGCAGAACCGCCGGATCGAAAAAAGTCAGGCGGCCATGCTGAAGAAGGTAAACAAGATCGACAAACATAAAGTGTCGTACAAAGTGTGCGACCAGCGCCGGGCTGAATGCCCGTGCAAAACCAGCAAAGGAGACTGAAACCATGAAAAAAATCATCATCGCCCTCGCCGTCATCGCCGCCACGCTGCTGCTGCCGGGATGCAGCCACAACACGGGAGCCTTCACGCTCGGAACCCGGATCAATGCCGGGCTCGATCCGCAGAACGCGACGGCGAACCTCAGCTATACGGACGGCCTGAACGTCGTCGACGTCAGCCGGGAGAACACAAGCTGGGATATCGAAATCGACGCCGACAACGGCGTTTCGGTCGACGACAGTACCGGAACCGTCAAAGGCGTGAAACGCCTGCGCCGCGACGTCGGACCGCAGATCACCGGCTATCTGGTCGACCTCGCGGCCAAAGACCCGGAAATGGCGAAAACGTATGTGAAATCGATGAAACTCTACTGGCAGTACCGCCTCGAAAAGCTGCGGGAGGCAGACAGCCGGACGGAGTGAACAGACCGCGGGACGCTCCGAAAGTGCAAACCGATCCACTCTGACCGTTATTTCCGGCAGGATCACGGATATGCGGAAAAAACATCCCCTGATCGTCGGAATGGGCAGTACCATTCAACGTCTCAACACGGCGTTGACAAGTTGAGACGTCCAAATCCGACCGGGGCTGAACGAATTCGAACAGAAGGAAACGGAAAGAAACAAAAAACGGCACCGGTGAAGTTTTCTCCACCGGCGCCGTTTCTAGTTCACTGATACGCGAAGCGTACCGGGGTCAGAAGCGACGGCCGCCGCCGAAACCGCCGCGGCTGCCGCCTTCACGACGCGGACGTTCCTCACGGGGACGCGCCTCGTTGACCACGAGCTCGCGGCCGCCCTGCTTCGTGCCGTTGATCGCCTCGATCGCGGCCTGTGCTTCACCGGCATTGTCCATTTCGACGAAGCCGAAGCCCTTGGCGCGGCCGGTGTCACGGTCCATGACCAGACGGGCGCTCGAAACGCCGCCGTAGGTCCCGAACAGGTTCCGGAGGTCGTCTTCGCTCATCGAGTAAGGCATGTTTCCGACGTAGATATTCATTTTTCTTCCTTTTCCGCGGCAAATATGCACGCTTTTTCTCTCCCCGTACTTCGTTATGACACAATTGAATATACTTCCGCATTGCGACACCGGACAGAGGGGGAGAGAAATAATCTGCAACCATCTGGAATGAGCCTGCGGAATATCCTGAAACGGCCTTATGACCGGAGGACCTTTGGCATCGGCGCTTTCGGAAGCGCCTGCTTACGGTAGGAACGTACCAAATCAAAAACTTTCTGAAAATGCCCGGAGGGGGGTGCTTATTCCATAAAAATGCCGACGCCGGCAAATCGTTCACCCGGAAATTCCGAACTTTGGTTAAGAATATAACTGCCGTTTCCGCAATTACAACCGAAATTTCAGATATTTTGCGTTTATTTTTAAGAGACCGCTCAAAAGCGCTCCGAATCCCCGGCTTTCCACTCCCGGATGATCCGCGGGATCAGGCAGTCCCGGCGCGGTCCGCCCCGCATCTCCGAAAAAAGCCGGTTGCAGGCGGCGGTGGCAAGCGCGTCGAAATCCTGATCGACAACCCAGCCGCTGAAATCCGGCTCCCAGACCGAAGCCTCCCCGATCAGGCGGCAGCGGCCGCAATCAAGCTTGTGCCGGCGCAGCAGGGGCGCAATGTCGCGCAACATCCCGCCGACGGCGTAAATCGCCTGCGGCGCGTCGAGCAGATCAAGCATCGTGCCGAGCCGCTCCTCCATCCCCGCTCCGCGAAGCACGAGAAGCCTGTCGTTGAACGGCACACCGGCCTCGCGGAACGCGCGTTCCAGCCCGGCGATCTGGAGCATGCCGCGCCGTTTGGCGACGACGATCGGAGAAGTGCGCCCTTCGGCCAGCAGCCTCCGGCCGACTTCATACCCTTCCTGCTCGACATCCATCGAAACGCACGAAAATCCCTCACGCCGGTCGTTGACCGTGACGACCGGAACCTTCAGAGCCCGGGCGAATCCGTCGGCGGCGGCGGACGGCGCGAAATCCGGCCCGAGCCAGATCATGCCCGCCATGGATGAAAGCTCCATGCTCCCGAGCACCCGCTCCGTCGTGTACATGAGGCTGACGTTATAGAGCAGCCGGCGCGTACCGGTGACGGCCCGGCCGGTGGAGGCGAGCAGATTCCACAGGAAATTCTCGAAATAGATCTGCCGGCCGTCCGCGGCCAGCACGCCGATCACGTCGCATTTCCCGCGCAGCCACGCGCGGTCCGGATTCGTGAAAAGGCCGATCCCCTTCCGGGCGGTCAGATATCCGTCGTCCGTCAGCTCCTTCAGCGCCCGCTGCACTGTCGCGATGCTGACGCCGAACTCTCCGGCCAGTTCCCGCATCGAAGCAAGCCGCACCGGCATATTTCCGGCCGCCAGCACCGAGTCGATGACATATTTCCGGATCCGCTGATATTCGGCCACGGAAGGCGTTTTGGTGATGCTCGGTCTCTTTCCGGTCATATTCTCCTCGTCTCATCCGGGTGCGGAAACAGGTCAATGCGTGAAACAGATCGATTCATAGCCGACCGCATTCGAGCAGTCGCCGGTCAGCTCGCCGCTGTTCGATTCAGCCGCGATGCGCCCTTTGATTTCATGCGCCGGGTCGAGCACGTCCAGAATGCCGAGAAAGAGCGCAATCGGGTTCATGCCGCAGATCGTCGCGCCGGTCCGGCCGAGAAACGCCGCAAAGCCGGGCAGGTCGCGGTTTGCAATGAGTTCGGCGGCAGCGTGGTCCTGCTCCCGCAGCCGCTCCAAAACATTTTCCGTAAATGGAACATAGCGGAAACGGCTGCCGTAATGCGTGAAGTCCGAGCTCACGATCCAGAGCGTACCGGGCGCATCGAGCGAGGCCATGAGCGACGCGAGAGAGTGCACGTCCTGCATCGACAGCGAACCGACCACGAGCGGCAGAACCTCGGGCTGCCCGCAGATGTACTGCACCAGCGGCAGCTGCACCTCGAGCGAATGCTCCTTGATATGCGCGTCATCGCGGACCGCCACGAGCGGGGAGTTCCATTCCCCCATCGTCCCGATCAGCTCGACGGCGGTCGACAGGTCGCCGAACGGCGTCCGCCAGCGGTTGAAAGTCGGCACGGCGATTCCGCGGAACCCGATATAATGCGAGGGGCCGAGCAGGATGACCCGGCTGACCTGCCGCTTCCGCAGAGGCGCCATGGCCGCCATCGCGGTCGGCAGCGAAAAGAGGTAACCGGCATGCGGCAGGACCACGCCCCGGACGGCGGGAGCCTGCGGATCCGGCGGGGGGAGCTTGCCCTCCGCCTCCGCCAGCCGGCGGCGCAGCAGCAGAGAATCCCCTTCGTAAAACGTTCCGGCCACGGCGGAAAGCCGCACCTTCTGCTGATCGCGGATCGCCATCGTCCCCCCTTCCCTTACGGTTACTGCAGGATTCTCGGATAGCTGCCGAACACCTTGAACATCGCGCAGTCCTGCTTGAGCTCCGCGCAGGCGGCGGCGATTTCGGGCTCGTCCCGGTGTCCGAGGATATCGACGAAGAAGCAGTATTCCCAGTTGCCGCTCTTGAGCGGCCGGCTCTCGATCATGGTCATCGAAATGTTGTGGTTGCGGAACGGCCGCAGCGCGTCGTAAAGCGCACCGGCACGGTCGTGCAGCGCGAAACAGAGACTCGTCTTGTCATCGCCGGAGGGTTTGTTCTCCTGGCGGCCGATCACAAGGAAGCGCGTGATGTTCCGCGAATTGTCCTCGATGTTCTCGGCGATGCAGGGCAGCTCGGAATATTCGCGCGCGAGGGCGCCGGCAATGGCGGCCGCGTCGCTTTCTCGTTCGGCCAGCTCGATCGCGCGGGTCGTGCTGGTCACCTCGATCAGCGTGGCGTTGCGCAGATTCGCCTGCAGGTATTCGCGGCACTGGCCGAACGGCTGGGGATGGCTGTAAATGCAGCGGATCTCCGACACCGGGCTCGCGCTGTAAAGGAAGAGATGCACCGGCAGGTTGAACTCCGCCACGGCCTTCACGTTCGACGCGGTAAGCGAATCAAGCGTCGGATTCACGACACCTTCGGTCGTGTTCTCAACCGGCACCATGCCGTAGTCGGCGCGGCCCGATTCGACGGCGCGGAACACGTCTCCGATCGCCGCCTCCGGCTGCGCGACGACGCCGCGGCCGAATTTCTCAAGCACGGCCAGATGCGAAAAAGTGCCTTCCGGCCCCATGTAAGCGACGGTGACCGGCCGTTCGAGCTTGATCGTCGCAGACATGATTTCGCGGTAGATCGCCAGCAGCGACTCCCGGTCGAGCGGGCCCGGATTGAGGTTGGCCAGACGCTCGAGAAGAATCCGTTCGCGTTCCGGCACATAAATGGGCTGATTGTTCTCGTGCTTCCAGACGCCGATCTGACGGCCGAGTTCGCACCGCTCGTTCAGCAGGCGGACGATTTCGGCGTCGATGGCATCGATTCCGGTCCTCAGTTTCTCAATATCCATACCATATCCGATTATTTGGTTATTCGATTTTGCGAAAAAATCGCAGGTGCGATCCCGATCGCTCCGGAACGGGGTTGAATTAATAAACTTTGGAATGTACTTTATTTCAATGGCATAATTGGAGGAAACCGATGTTTTTTTTGAAAATTTTCGCTTTTGCGGTATTTTGCGCCCTGTTTGCGGCCGGCTGCACGAGTTCCGGGACGGGGGAAGGCATCGTCTACGCCCCTCCCCGCGCCGACGCCGCGACACTGGCGAAGCGCAGCGGCGAACTGGCCGCGGCGCTTGCGCCCTGCGAAGTGCGCGGGCTCGCGTTCTACCCCGAAAACCTGCGCAAGCTCCACCTCGACTCGCCGGATGAGTTTCTGAACCTGGCCGGACAATTCGGCTTCAACCGGTTCTATGTCTGCCTGACAAGCCCCGATTCGCTCGAACACCCGGGACTGCCGGTCTTGCTCGAAGCGGCGGAGCGGGCCGGTTACCCGGTCGAAGCGGTGCTTCCCGAGAGCAATTATGTGATCGGGCGGCGCGGCAACTGGCTGCTGAAGCTGTTCGTCCCGGGCGGAACGACGCTGGAGAAGATGCTTGAGCACATCCGCGAATTCGAGGCGGAGTCGAAGGGTTTCCGTTTCTCCGGCATCACCGTCATCGCCGAGCCGCATCTGTTCACGATGTCGAACATCCACCGCCCGAAGGAACAGGTCTATGCCTGGAGCGAAAGCACCTACGGTCCGGGGCTCGACAACGACATGATGATGAAGCTTACGCTCGACAAGCTCGAAGCATTCTCGACCATGCTCGGCGGAACTCCGCTCACGGTCGCGATTCCGGATTTCTACCAGGAGCTGGCGGAAGACGGCAAACTGACCTGCGGCTCCGTGGAGGATTTCGAAAAGTTCGCGTCGAAGGTCATGATCCTGAATGCCGGCAACAAACCGACCGAAGCGATCGAGGCGGTGCGGAACGAACTGAGGGGAGCCCGTCCCGATTCGCTGCTCGTCTCGGTGACGCTGGCGGAACATACGTCGGTCACCACCGGGGCTCTGCGCCGCCGCAACTGGACCGACTTCACCCGTTCGCTGGGCCATGCGATTTCCGACTGGAAACAATCTCCGGCTTTCGACGGCATCGTGCTCGGCCCGTTTTCCCAAATCGAAACGCTGTACCAGGAGAAATAAACCATGCGCTGTCCCAAATGCGGTTGCCTTGACGACAAAGTCATCGATTCCCGGGCGGTCAAGGACGGCGCCGGCGTGCGCCGCCGCCGGGAGTGTCTGAGCTGCGCCTACCGTTACACCACGATCGAAGGCATCATGCCGGAAGAACTCAAGGTCGTCAAGCGCAATGCGGTCCGGGAGGATTTCGACCGCGACAAGCTGCGCCGAGGCATTGCGAACGCCTGCTACAAACGTCCGGTCAGCCCGGATGAGATCGACCGCATGGTCGAGGATGTTTCGGCCGGCATCCTGCGCGAATTCGACAAGGAGGTTGCGAGCGCCGAAATCGGCAGCCGCGTAATGGCCGAGCTGCGCAAGATCGACCAGGTCGCCTACGTCCGCTTCGCCTCCGTCTACCGCAAATTCAAGGACGTCGACGAATTCATCGACGAAATCCGCACCCTCAAATGAACGGGGAACCATTGTGAAAGAACCGATGCTTGTGCTGTTGCCCGGGCGCGAGAAATCGCTGCTCCGCCGTCATGTCTGGATCTTCTCGGGAGCCGTCGCCGCGCTGGAAGGAGAAGCGGCCCCCGGCGAAACCGTCGTCGTAACCGATTCGAAACGCCGCTTCCTCGCCCGGGCGGCCTGGTCGCCGGAGTCGCAGCTCGCGGCGCGGATCTGGAGTTTCGACCCGGAGGAGACGATCGACGCGGCGTTCTTCCGCCGCCGGATCGAAAATGCGGTCGAGTACCGGAAATTTCTCGGGCTCGATGCGCCGGAAGGCGGCTGCCGCCTGATCCATTCCGAGGGCGACGCGCTGCCCGGACTGATCGTCGACCGCTACGGCGAATATCTGGTCGTCCAGTTCCTGAGCACAGGCGTCGAACGCTTCCGCGCCGAGATCGTCGCCGCGCTGCAGGCGGCGACCGGGGCAAAGGGGATCTACGAACGCTCCGACGTCGGCGTCCGGGCGAAGGAGGGACTGCCGGAGAGAAGCGGGCTGCTGGCCGGCGCGGAGCCGCCGAATCCCCTCGTCATCACCGAAAACGGTGCGAAGTTCGCGGTGGATGTGCGCCACGGGCAGAAGAGCGGCTTTTATTTCGACCAGCGGGATTCCCGCCGGGCGGTCCGCGAATTCGCCGCAGGACGCCGGGTGCTGAACGCGTTTTCGTACACCGGCGGCTTCGGGGCGGCGGCGGTGCTGGCCGGCGCGGAACACGTGGTCAACATCGACTCATCGGCGCCGGCGCTGAAGCTGGCCCGGCATAATATGGAAATGAATCGCATTCCGCCGGAGCGGTACGAAAACCGCGAAGCGGATGTGTTCGGCGAGTTGCGCCGCTTTGCGGAAGAGGGGCGGAAGTTCGACCTGGTGGTGCTCGATCCGCCGAAGTTCATCGAATCGCAGCGGGCGCTGACGCGCGGCTGCCGGGCGTATCAGGACATTGCGCGGCTCGGCTTCGGGCTGCTCGCGCCGGGCGGACTGCTCTTCAACTTCTCCTGTTCGGGGCTGATGACGCCGGAGCTGTTCCAGAAGATCACGGCCGACGCGGCGGTCGAAGCCGGGGTGCGCGGCCGGCTCGTCAGGCATCTCGAACAGGCGCCGGACCACCCGACCGCGCTGGCAGTGCCGGAAGGCTTCTACCTGAAGGGCCTGGTCACGCGGATCTGAACGACCAGACCTTCCCCGGAGAGGCCGGCCGGACCGGCCGTCTTTCCGGAGAAGTCCCGGTTCCGCCTCTCACGCCCGCGGTTCGACAGCCGCCGGAACGCTGATTCGCGCAACACGCTTCCACGGATCAAGGCTGTTCCGACAGAAAGCCCGGTTCCAGCAGGGAGCTGAAAATTTCGCCGATATCGTCCCGCGCGGATTCCGGAACTTCGGAGAACTCCCGCCGGAGTATGAAAAAAAACATGTTCCCGGTCGGCGCCCGGCGAAGCATTCTCCCATATGATTTCAGCCACGACGTTCATACCGAACGACTTGCCGGTTTCGGCGCTGAAAAGTACCGCACCTATCTCTTCTTCGTCGCGGTAAACCGTCATGGGAGCAGCCTGACCGCGTCGACGGCAAAGCCGATCACCGATTCATTGCAGGAGATCAATCCATGCGCCATGACGACTTTCACGGCACGAAGCGCTCCCTCGGCAGAAACCGGAGCACCGCCGCCAATTGTCGCGGCCGGGTTCCGCGGCCGGCCGCGACAACTCCTCCCGAAGCCATATTTTACCGAACCCGGCGAAGAGCGTCCGCCGCTCTTTCGCCGTTTCGCATGCGCGGTTGGAGGCGCCGCTGCTGCTGGAGCAGTTCAAATCGCAACGCGCAGCCGGTGCCCTTCCGGCAAAATAAGATGTGAAAAAGCGGACGCTTGATTCGAACCTACTCCGGCCCGCCGTCCGAACCGGAGATGCAGGGGTCCGGCCCCGGATCATCATCCGGGCCTCCGATGCAGCTGTTTCCTTTGACTGCGAACGCCTTCCAGTGTTCAAAATCGATGATTTCCGGTTTTTCATAGACCAATTTGGCTTCTGCTTCTCTCATCTTGGCAAACATTACCTCCTTTACACTATTTTACTCACACCCAGCGTATTGTCGCCGACAATGCCGAACTGCCACTTGCGGTCCGAGTCGACCCAGGCGTTGAGATCGGAGTCCCATGCGCCTGTCGTGCCGTTGAAGAACACGGTATTGCTCAGGTTATTCCAGCCGTTGATGACGTTTGCGCTTCCGCCGGCGATCACCGTCGCCGACCTGAAGCCGTCCGTGTTGAAGTTGAGATTGAATGTGTCGCCGGCAAAACCGCCGTTTCCGGAATCCCAGGTCAATGCCGTCCGGCCGTCGGCCAGTCCGAAATTCCATTCCGCGACACCGCTCAGATAACCGCCATGGTTGCTCGACAGATGCACTGCGCTGTCGGCGGAAACGGTCACCGTGTCGAAATAGGCGAGAGTGGCGGTGATGGTCCCTGTGAAACCGGTCAGATTCAAAGTCCGGGTTCCGCCTACGCCGCCGCCCTGGTTGGAAGGAGCGCCGCCGACCACAAACGCGCCGGTACTGAAGACAAGATTCGAACCGAGACCGGTAATTGTGATCGAGGCGTCTCCGGTGACTGTCGCATTATTCGAGCCGCCGGCATAGACGGAGTTTGTGGTAATCACGTTGGCGCCGCTGCAATTCAGCGTGATGCCGGTGCTGCCGTTCACAATCGAGACCCCGCTTCCGGTGGTGATGCCGCCGCCGAAGATGTGCCCGAAGGTCCCCCCGTTGATTACAATCTCCGTGTCGCCATAGACATAGGAAGCCCCGCCATCCGCCGCATGCCCGCCGCCGTAAAGCTTGCCGGAGACGCTGCCGCCGTTGATGGTAATCGAAGTCCCCCCGTAGACGGTTGTACTGCCGGTTCCGAAAGCTGCGCCGCCGCCGGCGACCGTCAGGACGGATGTCGTGCCGTCGATGGTGACAACCGCGCCCTTTTCGCTCATGCCGGAATTGCCGACAATGACGGTGCCGTTCGACTGGCTCCGGCCTCCGCCATAGATGCCGATATCGCCGCGGGTGTAATTGGTCAGCCTGATCGCAGCGCCGCCGATGAGCGTGGACGTGCTGTCGGCTCCGGCATAACCGCCGCCGTAGATATAATTGAGCTGTGCATTGCCGCCGTTCACGGAGATATCGGTTCTTCCCGTATTGACAGCCGTCCCGCCGAGCGCATAGCCGCCGCCGTAGATCATTCCGACTCGGGCCGCGTCGGAAATTGTGATGGCCGCATCGCCGTAGACGGTCGCGCTGCCGCCGCTGACCGCATAACCGCCGCCGGTGATGCTGCCGAGCCGGCTGCCGCCGCTGACTGTCAACGACACTCCGGCATTGTTCGACGACGTTCCGATTTCGGAGTGCGCCCCCGCACCGGTGGCGTAGCCGCCGAGCATGGTGAAACCGGAAGTGTCCGTTCCGTTCAAAGTCAATACCGAACCGCCCTCGATGGTGACGACCGCTCCGCTGCCGGAGGCGTAACCGCCGGCAAACAGAATGCCGGACAAGGTAACCGCGCCGATCGACAGATAAGCTTTCCCGGTCACCGTGGTGGTTCCGGAGACAGTGCGGTAACCGCCCATGTAAATCCGGCCGGAAGCCGCGCCGGAGGCCGCGCCGTTCCGGATCAGGTTGAGCCGGATGTCGCCGTATATCGTGGAGTTTCCGCCGGCGCCGCTGCCGTTGCGGGTACCGAGAACGATATTGTAGGCGCTGCCGTAGGCCGGGGAGTCGATCGTAACCGTGATCGCGTCTCCGGTTCCGGCCGCGGTATTGACGTCGCCGGTTCCTCCGGCGTAAATGAACTTGTCCGCGGCGGCGCAGCCGGCGGTGAGCGCGATGCTGATTTTCCCGAACACGTCGCCGCCGCTGCCTCCGCCGTAGATGTCGCCCTTGAAGTCGGCGTTGATCTCCAGTGCGGTGCTGCCGTAGACGTCGCCGTTTCTGCCGCCGCCGTAAATGTCGCCGTCCACCGTGGTGTTGAGAACCAGTCTGGCATTGCCCGTCACGTTTCCGCCGTTGCCGCCGGCAAACGCTTCACCGGTGATGTTGCCGCCGGTCAGAGTCAGGGTCGTGTCGCCTTCGACCAGAGAGTTCTTTCCGCCGCCGTAAACATCGGTCACGGAACCGTTCAGAATGTTGACGACAGCTCCGCCGGAGACCACCGCACCATCCCGGCCGCCGCCGTAAATGCCGCCGGAAATCCTGGTGCCTGCGTTATCCAGAGTCACCTCGGTTCCCTTCAGGACTGCCGCGCCGCTGCCGTGACCGCCGCCGTAAACGTCGCCGGTGATTTCACTGTAGTCCAGCGTGACCGCGGCGCTGCCGCCTACGACGCCGTTGAAGCCGCCGCCGTAGATGTTGCCCGTCAGACCGCCCCAGCTGCCGCTGTTTCCGATCAACACGTCGACAAGCGTATCACCGCTTACGTTGCCGTTCAGCCCGCCGCCGTAAACATTGCCGGTCAACTGAGTCCAGCCCAGCACGACCGTCGCGCCGCCGGTGACATCGGCCGTGTTGCCGCCGCCGTAGATGTCGAAGCCCGGCGCGCCGCCGTCCACCTCGACCCGTGCATCGCCGACAACCTCGGCTCCGTCGCAGCCGCCGCCGAAAACCGCGCCGGTGATGTTGTCGCTCTGCTTGATCACGACCTGCGTTCCGCCTGTAACGGCGGCGGCCGTGCCGCTGCCGCCGCCGTAGACATCGGCCGCGCCGCCGCCGCTGATGTTGACGACGGCTCCACTTGCAACGCTCGCGTCTCTGCCGCCGCCGAAGACGTCTCCGTGAACGGTCGCGCCGGTCAGGGTCACCTTCGTGCCGCCGCCTATGCCGCCTGAACTGCCGCCGCCGTAAACGCTGCCGGAGACAACAGCTCCGCTGCCAAGCGCAACCGTCGCGCCGCCGGTCACGGCGGCCGTTCCGCCTCCTCCGTAGACACTGCCGGTCACCACCCCCGCATTGACGCCGACGGCCGTTGTTCCATTGACGGTAGCGCCGGTTCCGGTTCCGCCGCCGTAGACATCGCCGCCGACGCTGCCGCCGCCGATGGTGACGACGGCTCCGCCCGTGACGGACGCGCCGACGCCGCCGCCGTAAACATTGCCGGTCACGCGTCCCGCGGCAACGGTGACGGCCGTTCCGCCGG
Organism: Victivallis lenta; assembly: GCF_009695545.1. Taxonomy (NCBI): domain Bacteria; kingdom Pseudomonadati; phylum Lentisphaerota; class Lentisphaeria; order Victivallales; family Victivallaceae; genus Victivallis; species Victivallis lenta. Next base: position 73,863 of record NZ_VUNS01000001.1, read on the forward strand.
TGACCGCGCCGCCTTCGCCGCCGCCGTAGACATTGGCTGCGGTGCCGTTCCTGATATTGACGACAGTGCCGTTCTGAACCGCCGCGCCGTTCCGGCCGCCGCCGTAAATGCCGCCGGAAACAACAGCTCCGGCATTATCCAGATTGATCAGAGTCCCGCCGGCGACCACCGAGGCGCTGCCGGTTCCGCCGCCGTAAATATTGCCCTCGATATTACCGTAATCCAGAAAAATCTCGGCCTTTCCGCCGACTCTTCCGTTGCTGCCGCCGCCGTGGACATCGCCCGTCAAACCGCCCCAGGCGTCATTTCCGGCGTTTATTCTGACATAAGTGCCGCTGGACACATTGCCGTTTTTGCCGCCGCCGTAGACATTGCCGGTCAGCTTGCTCGCATCCACCAGCACATTCGTGCTTCCGCCCACATCAGACGCATCGCCTCCGCCGTAAACGTCATATTTCGGCGCACTGCCGGTCACGGTGACCTTGGTATCGCCCGTAACGGTCGCGCCGTTTTTGCCGCCGCCGTAAACCGTGCCGCTGCTTAAAGAGCGGGAAAGCGTGACTTCCGTGCCGGCAACGGTCGCACCGGTTCCGTTGCCGCCGCCGTAAATCGCGGCGGAAAACCCGCCGGCGGCATCCAGCAGAACGGTCGCCTTGCCGCCGACCTTCCCGCTGCTGCCGCCGCCGAACAGCTGCCAGCCGGCAGCGGCAATCGTGCTTTGCTTGAGATGAAGCAACGTGCCGCCCTGCACATCGGCATTGTCGCCGCCCGCGTAAATCGTGCCGGAAAAATTCATCTGCCCTTCGACCAGTTCGACGGTCGTGCCGCCGTTCACCTTCGCGCCGTCTTTGCCGCCGCCGTAAATCGCGCCGGAGAATGACCGGTCTCCGCTCAACGTCACCAGGGTATTTCCCGCGACCGTGCCGCCGGCGCCTCTGCCGCCGCCGTAAACCGCCGCATTGTCAATATTCACCGTGACGGAAACGGAAGTGTTCTGGCCGACGGCACCGCCGTCGCCGCCGCCGTAAATGACCGCACCGTTCAGATTGCTGTTCCTCAGCACCAGATAGGTGCTGCCGCCGACATTCGCGTTCCGGCCTCCGCCGAAAATCGAACCGGTCACGGTGGCGCTCCAGACGATGACGAGCGTATTCTTATCGACTGCGGCACCGTTGTCGCCGCCGCCGTAAATATACTGGTAGGTGCCGGTCCCCAGGCTCATAAAAGTTCCGGCCTGATAGGTGATTCCATTGTCCGTATAGGAGGCCTCTCCGTACACGGCCGCTCCGGCGCCTTTGCCGCCGCCGAAGAGATTGCCCACGGAAAGAGTGCCGCCTTCGGGCGATCCGTAGAAGTGGGTATGGCCGACGCGGGAGGAGCCGGAAGTTCCGTCGCCGCCGCCGTAGACATTCGCATAATCGCCGCCGGCAAGCGTCAGCTCGGATCCGGCGATATGGGAGCCGCTCCTGCCGCCGCCGTAAAGAGTGCCGATCGTGCCGCTGTCGCCTTTGTAAGCGGATTTCTCGGTGCCGGTGCCGCCGTTCCCGGCGTAAATCGTTTCGATCCCGGTCACTACGCTGCCATCCAGCTTGCCGACGAAAAGCTTGGTTTCAGTGCTGCCGACCGTCAGCGTGACGGTGCGGATGGCCGCATCCCAGATATAGATGCCGTCAGACACATTTGAAAAGACGAACTCCATATCCGCCGCCTTGACCCCCCACTCGCTCCCGACCCGCGTCGTGCCGACTTCGACCATCCTGTAACCGGGAATCACGAACGTGGAACCGCTGACCGAGGCGTTCATGGTTGCAACCATGAAACTGAGCACATTGCTGCTGTAATCGCCCTCGGCAAAGGTCAGGCGGTACACTCCCCATTCGAGAAGCGCATAAACATACTTATCGGCGCCGGGAGAGGCAGTATCGTCATTTACGCCTGCATCGGCATAGTCGTAGATGGTACCGTTTCCGGTTTCATGGCTTTCGCCGAGAAGGTGGCCGGCCTCATGCGCGACAACCGAAACGACCTCGTCGATTCCGCCGCGGATATGGTTGATCAGCACAAAGGCGTTGTCGTCGTCGATCCGGTTGCCGACATCGATGGTCTCCGAGATGCCGCGAAAAAGTCCGTACGAGTCGAAAGCATCGGTGGAGCCGACATAAATGGTGGAGTAACTGCCGGCATCTTCCGGAAGTTCGGCCGTAAAGACGATACTCCCGTCCGCAAAAAGTTCGTTCAACGCGGCGACGACATACGCCTGCTCCTCTCCGGAAAAAGAGGCGGCGTGCAAGGTAATATCGCTCAGCGACACCAGTTCGTTGTCGAATTCCAGATCGGTGCCGCCGGAAAAGTCGACATAGAAATACTTCTTCTCGTAAGAAGAATTTTCATATGTCGCGCTGTCGCCGATTGCGATATCGCCGAGCCGGTGTCTGGCTAAAGTAGATTGCATAATGATTGTCGCCTGTCTGTTATAAAGAACCAGTAAAATTATATGTTACAATATATGCGGATCATGATGTAATATCAATACTGCCGAGCAACATTTTACTGTTTTTTTTCGAAATATTTTTCCGAAATACCGACACGGTGAAAAAGAATTTCATTCATCATTGCCGGCAAATGGATTACAAACTCCTAATCCTCAAGTTCATATTGATTTTTTCAGATAAAACCCGGCATCATTCCGGAAATATCCTGCCCGTCCCCCCCTGTTTCCCGGAACCAGCCGGGATGCGGACATCACTGCCGCGGCCGGAATGGAAAACGGATTATAATATGTAATATATGCGGATGGCGCCTGATGTTGCGTCTTTACTTCGGGATGACGCATATGCATATAAAGAAAGAACCGGAGGAGCCGCCGCTCCTCCGGCCGTTCCGCCCGCCTGTTCAGAACTTATCCCCGGAGACGCTCCGGTTTCCTTCGGCGACCAGCCGGGTCACCGACCTGCCGTCGCTCCAGACACCGGGAAACGGCACAAGCGGGGAAGCGATGTAACAATTGTCGACAATGCTCACCGAGTCGGCATTTTCCACAAAAAAACCGGAACGGCGGGGAAACGGGATTTTACGTTCCGTCTGATCCGCGAATGTATTGTTGCGGAATATGACGTTCCGGGCGGAGCTGATGGAGGCGATCAGCCCGAAACTGTCGATAAACAGATTGTCTTCAAACAGAATATCCGACAGAATCCGGCATTCCGTTTTCAGAATCGAGTCCATATAGACCCCGATCGTAACCGCTCGCGGCATTCCGTCGTTTTCCGTGTCACACATATGCCGCTTATGCACCTGTTCGAAACGGTTGCCCCGGACCACGATATTGGAGGCGCCGTAACCTTCGCACCAGGCAGGCCCGTAGCCGGTTTCGATTTTGATCGCCTCCATCTCGTGATGCCGGAACAAATTGTTTTCAACCGTAACATCCCGCGCCAGCAGAAGAATGCCGCGGGCGCGGTTGTGGTGAAACGAACTGTTCCGGATCATGATGTTGCGGGAATCATAAGCCCGGTTGAAAATGAGCAGGCCGTCTCCCGGCGTGAGAGGCTGCGGAACCGCCGGGGAATCGAATACGATCTCATAAATGCCGTTCCGGGCGTCTGCCGTGCCGACCTGTTTTATCACCGCCGATTTGCCGGTGGGTGAGAGGTCGCTGTAACGGAATTCGATCCGGTCGCCCACCCGGTAGTAGCCGTCGTATACGCCCCGCGCTTCTATGCGGTCCGGTTTCATTTGCGTTATATAAGCAGAATTGTCGTGAATGTTGATGCAGTCATCTCCGGATCTGCCGAACTCGCAATCCTCGATTTTCAGGTATCCCTTGGACCGGAAGACATGCAGGATATCCGCCGTACAGGTGATGGCGCGACGCGGTTCGTTTTCAGGGGGAGCTACACGGACCCGGCGGAACTGCCCATACTGCACCCCGTCCGCGATGAAACCAATGCCGGCGCAGGAATAGAGATTGATGTCTTCGAAAGTGATATGACGGCTTTGCCTGATTGAAAAACAATGCATCTCATAATTGTAATGCCGCATCACAAAAAGACTGCCGGGCACATACTTGCCGGAGTTGCCGACCTGAACCCGCAAAATGTTGTCCGCCAACCAGGTTTTCGGGGCAGGATGCAAACAGTCAAATCCATTCTCAATTCCGATCGAACGGGAAACCGGGTCATAACTGCTGAGGACGCTGACCCGAACATCCCGGCGCGGAAAACGATCATATTCGACAAACTTGAAATCGACCGTCCCGGGATCGGTACGCATTACCTCAACGACACTGGCCAGCGGGTCCGCGGCCCAATCCCAGTCGCAGGATAAATTGCGCAGCAGGAGCCTTTCGCAATCATTGATCAGAAAAGACTCTTTCTCCGTTCTCAGAAATATGAACTTCGCCCCTTTTCCATCCAATTCGAAATCCCGCATTCCGTCAAGCATGATCGAAGCGTCGGCGGTAAACCGGTAACTGCCGGGAGCAAGTTCGAGTTTCGCCGCATTCTTTTCCCGGCAGAATGCCAGAGCCCGGTTCAGAGCGGCGGTATTGTCGGCACTCTCCGGGGAGAAACCGAAGTCGGCTGCGGCAACGACCATTCCCCGGGCGTTTTTCGGCCGTTCCACCTCGAACTCCTTTGCACCGGAAGGCAAATTCCGTACCGTTCCGGAAGCCGGAGCCGCATCCGCCACTGCCGGTATGAAAAGCGGCTCGGCAGCAGGGGTGAACCGAAGATTCCTGACGGCACCCTTCAGCCGTTTGCTGATATGAATCTGGAATGCGCAATCCTGCTGCGTCCCGGTGCGGAACTGCAGTTCGACCGGCCTGAACTTCGTGCCGTTGTTCGGCAGGAACCCCGACATCGTGTCGAGCGAATGGTCGCCGGCATGATACGGCCGCGACAGAAGGAAGAAGCGTCCGGCAGCCGCATCCGGTGCAGCCGCCCGGTATTCAAAGCTGACGAGATAGGAAGTATCCGGCCTGAGCACCCCCGGACGGGTGCGCAGCATCCAGTTCCACTCGCCGTCCAGCCGTGTCGTATCGACTTCCAGATTTTCGCCGTGGCCGGAAAGCCGGGCGACGGCCGGGTTCAGGTCGATCCGCTCCCGGTTGCCCAAGTCCTCCGGCTTCGCGCTCCAGCCGGTCTCCCACCCGAGAGCGACCACGGCAATCACAAGAATCCATTTCCGCATGGCAGTCATTTTCTCCTCGCTTTAATTCACCAGTTTCTTCACGCTTCCCGCCTCGTCATACACCTCTTTGAACTGCATCGGAGAAGCCTGAAGTTCAGCATCGGAGCGGGCAGCCACATGGCCGTCGGGATATCCGGCCACCGCCCTGTTGCGGTGGAGAAGCCCGGCGGCACCTTTCCAGTCCGGAAGAATCTGCGCCGGAGAGAACGCATAAATCATCTTGTTCGATCCCATCACCCCGCAGGAGGTGTCGATCATGATCTCCGTCCGGGAAGGCAATTTCATTCGGTGCAGGCTCATCACCCGGATCTCCGTCGTGACGCCGGGATGGGAGAAAGCCGAAATCTCGAGATAAAAATCTCCCAGCACGGCTTTCTTGGTCGCGTAATCAGGATCATACCAGCCATCCTGTATCCGGTACACACCGTACGTCATAGTCGGCCATCCCCAGTCCGCAGAGGAAGGGAAGGAAGCCGGGCAGGTGAGTACATTTTTTCCGATATACCCCTGGTTGACAAGCACTTCCCCCCAGAACTCCACACTCTGGCTCACAATGAAGTTGTTGTTGTCGTCCGCATACAGCAGTTGAGCAGTCATGCACTGTTTCTGATTATTGATGCACTGGGAGGTTTTTGCCTTCGCACGCGCCATATTCAGCGCCGGCAGCAGCATCGAGGCGAGAATCGCGATGATCGCAATAACAACCAGCAACTCGATCAAAGTGAACTTTTTTCTCCGCATAATTGCACTCCGTCCTATAATAGTTAATAAGTGATGCGGAAAATAACGGAGAATGAATTGCGCGCGACAGTCCCGGCCAAAAGCGCGGCAGGAGAGCTGCTGCACGATGACGAACCCGTTGCGTGAGCATAGAAAACGGAGGACGGGAAATGAATTCTCCCTGCGATTCCCCGAACAAAACATACAGGCGCCGCAGACGGAATGCAATCGAAACGGTGCAGCCGCAGAAGGCTGAAAAAAACGGGAGAGCAGCAAGCCGTATCTGGGCGATAACCGGATGAACAGAAATAAATCAGGAAAAATGACATCAGGTGTCATTTACATAACATACTAACTATTATAAGACTTTTATCCTTCTGCGGCGGCAATGGAACCGGAATGGGGGGCAATCCGCCGCCGCGCTGCAGCAAGCATCACCCGCGCCAGATCCGTACTCGGCAGTAATCCGGCCCGAACCATGCCGGCGCCGGGCTGTTCGACGATATTCGCCGCCTCCACCGCCGTTGAAGCTTTCTCCGCCATTCCCACCATCCTTTCCGGTTGCCTTTGTTTCATAATATAATTATACCAAAAAACTTCCGTTTTGTCAACCGTTTTTTTAAAAAACTTTATATTTTATTTCAATTTTAATATTTAAAGTAAATATATATATTTAAAGTAAAAACACCCAAAAAAAGAACTGCCTGACAACCGTACTTATGCAAACGGGCATCAACCCGGACAAAGCCCTGCGCAAGAAATCCGCAACAAAGCTGCACCGCTTCCCCTGTGCGGGCGGCCGCATCGAAGAGACTATCACATTGCAATTCCGGCAGACAGGGATTGGCCGGGGCCGCCGACCTTGTAATCCGGGGGCGGCACTGTCGCCGGCGAGTTTGCGCGCCGTTTCCGAAAGCGCGCTCCTTCTGCGGTTTGCGCAGCAGACCGTTCGTGTTCCCGCGCCCGAATCATCGATTCGATCTGCAGGCGGCCCGTTCCGCACACCGGCGCCGGCGACGGCTTCGCCGCCTTTTTGCGCGCACGGACGAAAGGCGGGTTTGCCCGGTCAGACGATCTCGTATTCCCGGACGTCCCCGCGGAAGTTCCCGCCGGCCGTATACTGCACAACATCCCCGTACAGCACGGAGTCGAAATTGAAATGCAGATGCCCGGTCAGCACCGCCTTCACCAGCGTCTGCTGCTTCAGGTAATCGATGAAGGCCAGCGTCGGCCCGTCCGCCCGCTGCTGGCTGCGCCGTTCCTCCGGATACGGCTCCAGCAGCTCCTCCGGCGTTCCGACCAGATATGCGCACTCGTTCCGCCGGTTGACCATCATCTCACGGTACAGGGCGTCGGTATGAAGCGGGTTGTGCAGCAGCAGCAGGATCGGATATCCTCTCTCCACCTCGCGCCTGAACGCCTCCAGCTCCTCCGGGCGGAACAGATAGTAGGAATTGTCCACCGCCACGAGATTGACCCCGCCGACCAGGCGCGACGCAAAGCGCAGGTCGTTCCCGATGTACCGCTGCACCAGCGGCAGGCTGTCGAGCTTGTACGCCTCATCCTCGACGGCTTCACCGACATATTTGCTGAATTCATGGTTTCCGGCCGCAAAAAAGTAATCCGTGCCGGAGAGCATCTCCTTTGCCGTGTCGAGATTCTTCGCCGACACGAAATCGATCAGGTCCCCGGTGCAGATCATGAGATCACAGCAGTTCCGGGCATAAGCGACCGCCTCGGAGAAGTACCGGAGGCAGTCTCCCTCCTTTCCGAACGCCGCGGAACGCCGGGCGGCCAGCGCCTGCTTGCGCTCGCCGTCGCGCCCGTCAGCCAGCGCGAGGTGGGTATCGGAAACATGCAGGAGCCGAAGCGGCGCGGGCAGACCGATCTCAATACGGACTTTCGACAGATTCATTTTTACCTCATCCCATGATTGGCAGAACCGAAAAGCGATTGTGCATAAAAAAGCACTTCTTCCATGCTCTTTCAAGCCGGAGAGCAAAAAAAACGCCCGGCGAACCGGGCGAACCAATGCATTCCGTCATGGAACGGTCAGCACCTGACCGCGCCTTTGATGAAGCCGTCGCGGTGCAGTTCCATGTCCTCGTTGGCCTTGTCGAACTCCTCCATCGAGTAGATATGGTTCGTCACGCCGGTGAACTTCCAGATTCCGCGCGAAAGAAGCATGAGACACCGCTTGCAGAGCCCCGCCTCGTACATGATCCGGCGCTCGTGGCAGTTGATCGTATCCATCGCCTTGAAGTTCCAGAGCTTGTAGTCGATCGTGCGGGGTCCGTCGTTGTGATATCCGCCGATGCCGAGACGGCCGTGCGCGCAGACGAGTTCGCCCGCCAGCTGCAATCCGTCCTGCGTGCCGGTGAATTCCATGACGTGCGGGAAACCGATGCCGAAGATATCGGTCTTGTGGCCGTCGCGGGTCAGGTCCGGCGTGCCGATCGCCTTCCAGTCCAGCCGGTATTCCGCCGGAATCTCTTCCGGAGCAAGCACCTCGGTCGCCCCCATCTTCCGCGCGTTCTCGCGCGCTTCGGGCCGCTTGTCGATCGCGATGATGTCGCCGTAGCCCATCGCCTTGAACAGCGTGATCATGCCGAGCCCCATATAGCCGGCTCCGACCACCGCAACCGGGTCGCCGAGCGTGGTCCACGGCATCTTCATGGCGGCCGAAAGCAGGCAGGCCAGCGGCTCGACGATCGCGTCCTCATCCTTCAAGTTATCCGGCACACGGCAGGTCTTGTCCGGCTCCATGACGATGTACTCCCTGTACCCGCCGCCGCCGAGCCCGGTCACCCGGTCCCCCTCCCGGAACTCCGTCACGTTCCGGCCGCACTTCGCGACGACGCCGACCGTCTCGTGGCCGAAGACCTCGCCCGGGCGGGCGACGGTCCACGGATACCACTCCGAATGGCACATCCCGGTATAAGTGACTTTCACCAGCAGCTGGTCGTCGGTGATCTCCGGAATCGGCACATCGATGATCCTGCTTTTGCGGGGTCCGGCCATCACAATCTGTTTCATGCGTTCAACTCCCTTTTTATAATATGTGGTATGATTCTTTCCCCAGCTCCACCGGACGGCCCGAGGAGGCTGAAAGATAAACCGCGTCGATGAGCCGCATCAGCGTCACCGCCTCGTCAGCCGTGGTGAGCGGCTCCGCCTCCCCGTTCAGGGTGCGGATGAAATTTTCGGGGGCGCGCGTCCGTCCCATATCGTGATCGTGCTGGAAGCGGTAGCTTTTGTCCATCGACACGCCGTTCTTCTGCGCGTAAAGCTCGCAGCTGTTCTGCCCGTTCACGCAGCGGATCCGCACGCCGGTCTTCTTCGCCTGCAGCGCTACGAAGATATCCTCCTCCTTCACAAGCTCGGCCCAGGAGTTGTGGATGCTCAGCACCTGCCCGGTTTTGAAACGGACGAAGCCGTGGCAGGCCGATTCGACATCAGTGGTCCCGGTCGTCGACACGACGCTGCCCCAGCTGCCGTGAAAATCGGGATCGTCCATAAAGTCGTGCGTGGTCTGCGCCAGAACGAATTCCGGTTCCGGGTAGTCCATGAACCAGAGCGCGAGGTCGATCATGTGCAGCAGGTCGATCAGCGGGCCGCCGCCGGAGATCGCCTTCGTGGTGAACCAGCCGCCGAAGCCCGGAATGCCGGTGCGGCGCATCCAGGTCGCCTGCGCCGAATTCACCGTGCCGATCCGGCCGGTCCGGATCTGCCGTTTGACGAACTGCGAATCGAGCCGGGCGCGGTTGTTCAGATTGAACATGAGCCTGAGCTTCTTCTCTTTCGCCTTGTCCGCCATCTCCTTCGTCTCGGCGGCGTTCAGCGCCGGCGGCTTCTCACAGAAAACATGAAGCCCGCGCTCAAGCGCCTCCAGCACGAGCGGACGGTGAAACTTGTTCGGCGTGATGACCGAAACCGCCTGCACCTCCGGCGCCGTGCGCTGCAGCTCCCCGAGCGTTTCCACGACCGGAATCTTCCCGAGCTGACACTTCTCCGCAAATTTCCGGCCCGCCTCGGGGTTCCGGTCCACAATCGCGACGACCTCGGCGCCGGCTTCGTGATAGCCGCGGACGTGGCACTCCGCCATCGCCCCGGCACCGACCAATGCAACTTTTCCGACTTTTTCGCCCATATGATCTCTTCCGCACTTGAATTTTCGTTACATATATTATACCTTCCTGAAAACAACATGACTTCGCAAAAACAATCAAAAAACTATGCGTATTCGATCAAGAAAAGACAATCCGTACCGGACCGAGCAATTTCAGCGGATTCCGGTGGACGACGAGTTCCCGGTGGGCGTTCCGGACTTCAACACGCGGGACGAGCACCCCGACATCGGTCCGCATATCCACGACCTGCTCGAAATCGGCTACTGCTTCGACGGTTCCGGGCTCTTTCTGATCGGAGACAAGATCTTCACCTTCAAAGGGGGAGACGCGGTCGTCATCAATACGCACGAGGTCCACATCGCGCGCGGAAGCCCGGGGGACACGACCAGCTGGGGATTCCTGCACCTCGACCCGGTCCGGCTGCTGGCGGACAACGTCGGCAGCTACTCCGACAGCCTGAAGCTGTCGCAATACTGCGGCGCGGCGTTCAAGAACATCATCGACGGCGACGAACACCCGGAGATCACGAACTGCATCCGCCAGATTCTGGTCGAAGTCCGCGACCGGCCGAAGAACTACCGGGCGATGGTCCGCAGTCTGACCTGGCGGCTCATGCTGCTGCTGAACCGCTATTACAACGTCAACGAAGCGATCGACGCGCTGCAGGATTATCAGGACATCGAACGCATCGTCCCGGCGCTGCGGTTCCTGAACGACAACTACAGCGCCGATGTGGACATGGCGAAGCTCGCGGAGCTGTGCTTCACGAGCGAATCGAATTTCCGCAAGCTGTTTCACCGCGCGATGGGCTGCGCGCCGCAGCCGTATCTGCTGCGGCTGCGGCTCAACGCGGCCTGCACGCTGCTGAAGAATTCGACCACGTCGATCCTCGAAATCGCGCAGCGCTGCGGCTACAACAATCTGTCGAACTTCAACCGGCAGTTCAAGGAGCGCTTCGGGGTCTCACCGCGTGACTACCGCAACGGCAGGCCTGAGCCGCAGCGGCAAGAGCCGGGATAAGATTCAGACGCGGCGGAAACGCGGTTCCACGACCGGATGACGCAGCGGGAAACCGCCCGGAATCCGGTTCCTCGTCCATGCCGGCCGGGCTGCCTCCCCGCTGCCGAGCTCGCCGAAAATCGGGCCGATGGAGGTGCGGCGCACGATCCGGCACGCAACGCGCCGGCCCCGGAAGCGTTCGGGGACGTTCCAGAAGAAAGGCGGCCACAGCCGGGTTCCGAGCGACTCGCCGTCGAAGCTGATCTCCGTGACGAATTCATCGCAGTCAAGGTCGAACCCGGCCGCATCGACCGGAATTTCGAGGATTCCGGACTGAATCACCTCCCCCGCGAAGCCGGAGAGGCCGCGGCCGTCGCCGCGATCCGGCTCCGGAGTTCCGGCGGAATTCTCCACCGGCAACCTGCGCGGCAAGAGCCGGTCGAGAAGCGCAACCGCTTCGTCCACAGATGAAACCGCCTCTCTTCTCCGCTCGAACCGGATGCCGGAGACGGAGCCGCCCAGCACCTCCGGCGCTTCCGGCGAAGGCGCCGCCTCCGAAGCGATCAGCCGTCACGGGCGCTGCGCCCGGACCAGCGCCTCAAGCAGCGGATGCAGCTCGTATTCATCGGCCGGATAACGCACTTCCAGCTCCGGAACCGCCCGAAGCTGCCGGGCGAATGTACATTCAGCACAGAAGGCGCCCTTTTATGATTCGGGGATAAATTCCGGCTGTTTCCGGCACTTTTTTCTTCTTTTTCCTTGACACCGCGGATATCTGTGATATCTGTATCAGGGAAGAGAGAAGAGTTGCGATTCGACAGGTTCTCTGTCATCGAATCAGTGAATGACCGTTCCGCCGGCTGCGGCGGAGCGGTGCGCCTGTCATTGCGGGCCCGGAATGTCCGGCCGCCCGATCAGAAGAGGAGGAGCAGACATGAGAGACGAAAAAAAGCAGTGGCCGGTCCTGCTGGTGTCAGGACAGTTCGGCATGGAGAACGACGACGCGTTCCGCCTGCGCGAGCTGGCCGCCGAACTCGAACAGGCGCAGGAGTGCAGCGTCATCCCGTCCAATTCGTATGAGGACGCGCTTGAGGTTTTCCTGTCGCGCGCCGACCTCGGCTGCGTGATCACCGACTGGGACATCCCGGAAGAGAGCGCCGAGAAAATGTATCCCGAAGCGTTCGTCAAGGTGATTCGGCAGCGCAACCGGACCATTCCGATCGTCCTGCTGACCGACCGGCTCGAAACCGAAAATCTGACCGCCGAAATCCTCGAACAAATCGACAGCTGCCTCTGGAAAACCGCCGACACGATCCCGTTCCTGGCCGGGCGCATCTCGGATCTCGTCGAAACCTATTGCCGGAGCGTTTTTCCGCCGTTCTTCGGCGAACTGGTCAAATATGCCGAAAAATACAAGTACGCCTGGCATACGCCCGGACATCTCGGCGGGCAGGGATTCCTGCGCAGCCCGGCCGGGGTCGCATTCTATAAGTATTTCGGAGAAAACGTGTTCCGGTCCGACTTGTCGATCTCGGTCCCGGAGCTCGGCTCCCTGCTCGATCACGAGGGCGTGGTGCGCGATGCCGAAAGGAACTCCGCGCGCGCCTTCCATGCCGACCAGACCTACTACGTGCTGAACGGCACCTCGACCGTGAACCAGATCGTCTGGCGCAGCCAGGTGCTGCCCGGCGACATCGCGTTCGTCGACCGGAACTGCCACAAATCGCTGAACTATGCGATGGTCATCACCGGGGCGCTCCCGGTCTACATGATCCCGCGCCGGAACAGGCGCGGCATCATCGGCCCGGTCCGGCTGTCGGAGTTCACGCCGGAGTCGATCCGGGCGAAGATCGACGCAAGCACGCTGATCCCGGACGGGCGGAAATCGAATGCGGTCCGGATGTCGGCTCTGACCAACTCGACCTACGACGGCGTCTGCTACAACGTCGTCACCATCAAAAAGCAGCTCGAGCGCAGCGTCGAAAACCTGCATTTCGACGAAGCGTGGTACGCCTACGCCTGTTTCAGCCCGATGTACCGCAACCACTACGGCATGACGCCGGACGAAGTGGAGGCCGGACACCCGCCGATCTTCTGTTCGCAGTCGACCCACAAACTGCTGACCGCCTTCTCGCAGGCCTCCATGCTGCATATCCGGAACGGCGGAACCGTCAGAATCGATCCGGCCGAGTTCAACGAATCGTACATGATGCACGGCTCGACCTCGCCGCAGTACAACATGATCGCCTCGCTCGACGTAGCGACCAGGATGATGCAGGACAACGGGGAAGTCATGATGCAGGACATCATCGGGGAAGCCGTCCAGCTCCGCCGCAAGACCGCGTCGCTCGCCCGTGAATTCGCGGCGAAGGGCGACTGGTTCTTCGACCTGTGGCAGCCGCGCCAGATCACGATCGACGGGCGGCGGATCGACTTCTGCGACGCCCCGGCGGAGTATCTGTCCACCCGTCAGGAGCCGTGGATCATGAGCAGCGCGGACAACTGGCACGGTTTCGAAGGGATCGAGGAAAATTACGTCATGCTCGACCCGATCAAACTGACCTTCACGACGCCCGGCATCGCGGACGACGGCACGATGCAGCCGACCGGCATTCCGGCCTCGATCGTGACCAACTACCTCATCAGCCACAATATCGTCTGCGAAAAGACCGACTACTACTCGTTCCTCATGCTGAACTCGCTCGGCACGACGCGCGCCAAACAGGGCACGCTGCTCGCCGCACTGCTGCAGTTCAAGCGCGACTACGACAACAACACGCCGCTGGAAGAGATCTTCCCGGAGCTCGTCGCGGCGCATCCGGTACAATACGCCGGAACCGGCCTGCGCGACCATGCGCAGCGCATGCACGAGTACCTGAAGAGTCACGACGTGCTCGGCAAGATGCAGGCGGCGTTCGAAGTGATTCCGGACCAGAAGCTGAAACCGGCGGACGCCTATCATGAGGTCGTCCGCCGCAATGTCGAATTCGTTTTCCTCGACGACATGATGAACCGGATTCCGGCGGTCATGATGGTTCCGTATCCGCCCGGAATTCCGATCATCATGGGCGGCGAGATCCTGAATGAAAAGGCGCGGCCGATCTTCGACTATCTGAAAACCCGCGAAGAGTTCGAAAACGAATTCCCGGGCTACGAGGGCGACATCCACGGCGTCGAACGGGAGGCGAAAGACGGCCGAACATGCTTTAAAACCATGTGCATCAAGGCTTAAACCATCCGGAAGAGAGGTGCGTTATGACCAAAGCAAACAAAGGCATGAGCGTGTTCACCATGACCATGCTCACCGTCGCGGCGGTGCTGTCGCTGCGCAATCTGCCGACCCAGGCGGATTTCGGCTACTCCATCATCTTCTACATCACGGCGGCGGCGATCTGCTTCTTCGTCCCCTCGGCGCTCATATCGGCCGAGCTCGCCTCCGGCTGGCCGGAGGACGGCGGCGTCTACCTGTGGGTCAAACAGGCGTTCGGGCCGAAGTGGGGCTTCGTCGCGATCTTCATGCAGTGGGTCGAAAACCTGCCGTGGTTCCCGATGGTGCTGACTTTCGTGGCCGCGGCGCTCGCCTACGCATTCGACATGCCGGGACTCTCCGACAACAAATACTTCGTGTTCGGGGCGATCATCGTCACGCTCTGGCTGTCGACCTGGCTCAACTTTCACGGCATCAAGCTGTCGGCGTTCCTGAGCAGTTCGGGCGCGCTGTTCGGAACCGTGATTCCGGGAATCCTCATCATCCTGCTGGCGATCTGGTATTTTTCGGCGGGCAACGCGCCGGTGATCCGCTTTTCGCCGGGGAAGCTCGTGCCGGCACTCGACAATTTCGGGCAGCTCGTCCTGCTGACGAACATGATGGTCGCCCTCTCCGGCATGGAGATGTCGGGCGTCCACGTGACCGAGATGCGCAATCCGGCCAGGCAGTTTCCGAAGGCGATCTTCATCGCAACCGGACTGGTGATCGTACTTTCGATCCTCGGCGCGCTCGCCATCGCGCTGGTGATTCCTGAGAAGAACATCGGCCTCGCCGCCGGCGTCTGCCAGGCGTTCGACAAGATGTTCACCCTCTTTCACCTGAACTGGCTCACTCCGGTCGTCAGCATCCTGCTGGCCTACGGCGCGCTGACCATGGTCGTAACCTGGGTGCTCGGGCCGTCGAAGGGAATGCTCGAGGTTGCGAAAGAGGGCTACCTGCCGAAATACTGGCAGCAGCGCAACAGGAGCGGCATGCCGACCCGGATTCTGATCCTGCAGGGAGCACTCTCCTCGCTGCTGGCCACCGCCGTGCTGTTCATGCCGACCATCAACGGCGCCTTCATCCTGATGGCGGCGCTGACCGCGCAGCTCTACATGATCATGTACCTGCTGATGTTCGCGGCCGTGATCAAGCTTCGCTATTCGCAGCCGGACAAACCGCGGCCGTACCGGATTCCGGGAGGCCGGACCGGCATCTGGATCGTCGGCGGCATCGCCTTGCTGACCGCGCTGGCGGCGATTCTGGTCGGCTTCATCCCGACGGCCGACGTGCGGGCGAAGGGAGCGGAGGCGAGCTTTCTTTATATCGCCTTCCTGCTCTTCGGCATGGCGTTCTTCGTCACGCTGCCGCTGCTCTGCTATCACTTCTACCTGAAGAAGGATGAGAGAAAGGAAAAAGCGGCGGCGCCTCCCGCCAGGTAAGCGGACAGACGCCCCGGTTCGAATGCCGGGGCGTTTTCTTCCGGCGGCACCACCGCCGGCGAGGAAGCGAAAATAATTTCGATCTTTTATTTAAAAACGCTTGTATTCCTGCTTTCCGGGGATATGTTAACAGAAGTAAGACATCCGGAACACAACATACGATCCGGCAGCTCAAGACGGAGCGGCCGCTTTAAACAGTATGGCCGGGTGTGTGACGAAAGTTCACATTATTTTGGTTTGATCTCCTGATTTTTTTCAGAAATCCTGATTTCTTCGCAGCATTTTTCCTGATGGTCTCTGCACTGATATGCTTTCTCCATTTTCTGTCGGGCAATCCGCAACGTCGATTTCCAAAACTTGTCTATTTTTGTCCCGGGAAAGCCATGCGGTAGCCAATCCGCGAAAGGAAAAACCATGAATATCTATGTGGGAAACATGCCGTTCACCATGTCCGAAGCCCAGCTCAGCGATGCCTTCAGCGCTCACGGCGCCGTCAGCAGCGCCCGGCTCGTCACCGACCGTGACAGCGGCCGCCCGAAGGGGTTCGGCTTTGTCGAAATGGCCGATACAGCCGAGGCCGGCAGCGCCATCGAAGCTCTGAACGGCACCGAATATGACGGCCGCAAACTCGTCGTCAACGAAGCGAGGCCGCGCGAAGAGCGCACCGGCAGCTCCATGCACGGCGGCCGGCGCTCCGGCGGAAACCGCTGGTAAACAGCGAAAGCAAGAAAAGCAGGACCGTCCGAACGGTCCTCTTTTTTTATCAGAACAAAATCCATGTCTCATCTATTTTCAGAAAACAGCTACGATACGCCGGACAACCGGCGCGACCTGCGCTCCCGCCTTCTCCTGAACTGCCGGCTGAACTTTCACCTGCAGATCTGGCAAAACTTCTACCGGATCGGCAGACAAGCGAAAAACGGCCTGCTGAGCCGCGGGGAGCAGATCCGGTTCAGCGAAAAGAACGTCGATATCCTCGAGCGCTGCGGAGCGAAGATCCACCTGCGCGGACTTGAAAACCTCTCCGCCGGAGACGGCCCGTTCGTGCTCGCCGGGAATCATATGAGCGCGGTGGAGAGCCTTGTGCTGAATGCGATCATCTCCCCCCGGCTCGACTTCACCTACGTCATCAAGAGCAACACCTTTTCGGTTCCGTTTCTGCGCCAGGCGATGCGGGCGATGAACGCCATCGGCATCGACCGAAACAATCCGCGCGAGGATCTGCGGACCGTACTGTCGGAGGGGCGCAGGCGCCTCGAAAGCGGCAGTTCCGTCCTGATCTTTCCGGAAGGCGGCCGCCACGCCGAATTCGTTCCGGAGCGGTTCAACTCCATCGCGGTCAAACTGGCCCGCGCCGCCAAAGTCGAACTCCTGCCGTTCGCACTCAAAACCGATTTCCTGCCGCGGGGGAAAATTTTTTCCGACTTCAGCGCGCTGCACCCCGGACGGCACATACACTTTTCCTTCGGGCCTCCGGTCGCGGTCGAAGGCAACGGCCGGGAGGCGCAGGAAAGAATCATCCGTTTCATCCGGGAACAAACCGCCCGCTGGAATTAACTGATTCCGATTCCCCCCGGAACTCCGGAAAAACGGATTCACACGGTTGCATTCTCCGGTTCCCATGGTATATTGATTTGTTTATTACCGGGAAACATGAAAGGAAACAGAGAAAATGGTGACGACTGACCTGACCATCCAATTCATCATCCGGCTGGCGGTGGCCGGCCTTCTCGGAGCGTTGATCGGACTCGACCGGGAATACCGGGCGAAGGAGGCCGGCACCCGGACCCATTTTCTCGTTTCGCTCGGCAGCGCGCTCATCATCATCGTTTCGCAGTGGGGATTCGGCGACGTGGTCGGACATCCCGGCATCGGACTCGACCCGAGCCGCGTCGCGGCGCAGGTGGTCAGCGGCATCGGCTTCATCGGCGCCGGAACGATCATGATGCAGAAACAGTTCGTGCGCGGGCTCACGACCGCCGCCGGACTCTGGGCGACGGCCGGAATCGGCCTGGCCATCGGCGGCGGACTCTATACAGTCGGCATCGCGGCAACCCTGCTGACGCTGATCGGGCTCGAAGCGCTCCGCTACCTGCTGCGGAACTTCCGGAGCAAATGCTCGATCGTCAAATTCGTGACCCGTGACCGCAGCAATCTGATCCGGATCACGAACGAACTGAATTCGAACGGATTCAGCATCCTGACCTACGCCGTCAACAGCGATTGCGCGGGGGAGTGCGAACGCCTCCGCGTGACGATGAACATCCGCGAAAAACTGCACAACGACGAAAATCAGCTGACCATCTTCATGCAGCAGTTCGAGGGGATCGAGATCGAAAAAATCGAGTGACCGCCTGAATCAGTCGTACGTACAGGCAAACGCGCTCTGCGAAACCTCGAGTTCCCCCCACCGCACCCGATACATGCGGCCGTCCTCCAGCAGAACCGGACCGGCGCTTGCGGCAGCCGCCTCCGCCGGCAGGATTTCGACGCCGCCGCCGGCGACGGTTTTCAAAGCTTCGTCAAAAACAAGCCGTTTTTCGGGGCCTTCGTAAAGAACCGCCTCAACCCAGACCCGGTCGGCGTCACGGCCCCCCTGCCAGCGAACCGGATTTCCGGCGAAGCTGCCGGGCAGCCCGTGGATGACCGCCCTGAATGCGCCGGCCGCCAGAATATGCCCGTCGATGAGTTCCGCGCAATCCGCCGCAAGCTCGAACCGCAGCGCCAGCTTCGAGAAGCCGAAAGCGCCGTCCGCCGGACGGCCGAGACCGATATGCCAGTCGCCGCGGTCGGTCAGCATGCTGACGGCGAAAACCGCCCGGTTCTTCGACTGCGCGATCCGGATGCCCGCCGAGGAGAAATCGAGTCCGTCCTTCAGGAAACGCATGCGGAACATGGCCGGGCGCCCTTCCCCCGCCGGCCAGTAGCCGAGCATCGGGCGGCGCTGCGTCCAGAAACATTCGCGGTTGATCGAACCGAAAATGAGCTCCGGCGTCACATAGGTCGTCCCGATGAAATTCATGGCCGGATCGGACCGTCTGACGAAACGCTGCACGATCTCGCGCTCCGGCTCCGCCACGGCCGCGAAACGGCCGCGCAGCTCCTCCGGACACGGCAGATGGCGGACGCCGTCGTAGGTGAACGACAACAGCCCGGCCTCCTTCGCCTCCGGCACGGCCCGGCGGATCGGCACACCGGCCGCTTCGCTCAGGAACGCAACCGTGTTCGCCGAAAGATATTCGGCATACGCGCGCGACTGCGGGCCGCCGAGCTGCCCGGTAGCCGGGTGGAACTGCTTTGCGAGCTCTCCCCAGATGAAAGCATGGAGTTTCCGGGCGGCGTCGATCAGCCTCCGGTTCCCGCCGACCAGCTGGAGGATGCGCTCCGTCTCATGCAGGGCGACGAAGCTGTAGGTCGGACTGTTGTACTCGTTGAGTCCGCCCTGCTCTTCCGTGTAGGCCAGAAATGTTTCGAGCCGCCGCGCCGCATACTCCGACAGAAGCGGATTGTTCAACACCTCGCCCGCACAGCCGGTCACCGCCGCTCCCATGATCGCGATATTCGTGTAACCCGGCCGGACATTGCGCCGGAAAATCGACCAGGCGGCCCGCTCAAGCGCCGCGGTGATCTCAGCGGTCAGGCCGTCCCCGAGCCGGTCGCGGTGCTCCTTGAGCATATGGCAGAGCGCGGCGCCGATGAAATCGGCCCAGTTCCAGTCCGGCGGCGCCATCATCGGCACCGGTTCCTCGCAGTTCCACGGCCAGATGCCGAAAGCCGGGTCATACGGATCGGTCACCTGAAGCGCCAGGATGTTCCGGATCACCGCTGCCGCGCGGTCGCGGTACGCTTCGTCGCCGAGCTCGAGCAGCGCCAGCGCATAGTAGATGTTCGTGCGGGTCGAATGCACCCACGTGCCGGATGGAATCCGGCTGTGGTAGCCCGGCGAATTGAACACGCCGCCGAGCAGGTTCAGTTCGGGGTTGAAATTCGGCTCCTGCGATTCCACCTGTTCCCGGAGATTCATGCCGTATTGCCTTTCTGTAACTGCCGCCCTTCCCCGTCCTTACCGATATGCGGCGGGGTCGAGACCGAGCTTTCTGATTTTATAATGGATGATGCGAATTGTCAGGTTCAGGGAGCGGGCGGCGGCGGCGACATTGCCGCGGTGCGCCTTCAGCGCCTCGTCGAGCATTTCGCGCTCGAACGCCTCGACCCGGGCTGTGAAGTCCCCGAACACCGGCGCGCGCGGCCCGGCCGGCCGGACGCCCTGAAGCGCGGCGGGCAGGCAGAAAGTGTGGATCGTGTCGTCCGTCGCCGACAGTACCGCGCGCTCCATGCAGTTTTCGAGCTCCCGGATATTGCCGGGCCAGGCGTAATCGACCATCAGATTCATGGCCGGCGCCGAAATGCGCCGGACCCGGCGGTGATGCAGTTTGCTGAACTTCTCGCGGAAATGTTCGGCCAGCAGCGGGATATCCGACCGCCGTTCCGCCAGGTCCGGCAGCACGATCGGAAACACGTTGAGCCGGTAATACAGATCCTCCCGGAACAACCCCTGCTCCATAAGTTTCTCGAGATTCCGGCTGGTCGCGGCGATGATGCGGACATCGGCGGAGAGCTCCTCGTTGCCGCCGACCCGCTGGAACGTGCGCTCCTGCAGGAACCGCAGCAGCTTGACCTGCACCTGCGGACCGACGTCGCCGATTTCGTCGAGAAACAGCGTTCCGGAAGACGCCGCCTCGACCCGCCCGATGCGGCGGTTCACCGCCCCGGTGAAAGCGCCCTTCTCATGGCCGAAAAGCTCGCTCTCGATCAGGTTTTCCGGCAGGGCCGCCGAATTGACCACGACGAACGGCTTGTCGCGGCGGTCGCCGGAGCGCTGAAGCGCCCGGGCCAGCAGTTCCTTGCCGGTCCCCGAAGCACCGCGGATCAGTACAGTCGCGCTGCTCGAGGCGACCTGCCGGATCATCGTATAAACCCGCCGCATCGCCTGACAGTTGCCGATGATTTCAGAGGGACCCGAAATGCGGTCAAGCTCCTCCTTGAGCCGCTCGTTCTCCTCGATGAGCCGGGAACGCTCCTCGTGCTCGGAGAGTCCGAGCGAAATCGCCTCGGCCGTCAGATTCGCAACGATTTCGAGCAGATTGAAATCGCGTTCCAGGTCCGCGCCGTCGACCATCTCGCGGTCGATGCTCAAGGTGCCGATGACTTCGTCCAGATGGATGATCGGCACGCAGATGAAAGCGACGTGCGAATCGCGGCCGCGCGCGCCGGTGCGGTCGAGGAACTCCGGCTCCAGCGAAACGTCCGGAATGATCCGGGGGCGGCCAGAGAGCGCGACCTGCCCGGTGATCCCCTCGCCGAGCCGGTAGCGCCCGCGCTTCTTCGCCTCCTCGGAGAGCCCGTGCGAAGCCTCGATGAACAGCAGGTCGCCGCGCCGCAGCGTCACCGTGCCGCGCAGCAGCCCCATCTCGCGGTAGAGAATCTCGAGCACCCAGCGCAGCAGCGCCGAGACATCCTTCTCGCGCAGCACGGCCTGGCTGATCTGGTTCAGCACTGCTATTTCGAGATTCTTGCCGCGGTTCATGCCAAAACTTCCCCGGAGCCGGAGCGACGGATTATCCGAGTTTCGCAACCGCGTTTTTGACGCCCTGCCGCGCCCCTTCGATCACCTTCGTATCGACGCAGAACGCGAAACGCACGTAGCCGGGGCAGCCGAACCCGCGGCCGGGCACTGCCAGAACGCGCTCCTCGAGCAGCGCCTGAATGAACGCTCCCTCGTCCGCCGTCGGCGATTTCGGGAAAAAGTAGAAGGCGCCGCGCGGCATCGTAAACTCGATCCCGGCGTCGGAGAGGATGCTCGCCATCGCATCGCGCCGCTCGCGGTAGATGTCCAGGTCGACCTGGGAATCCATACACTCCATCAGGATCTGCTGCGCGAGCGCCGGAGCGTTCACGAAGCCGAGAATCCGGTTGCAGAGAATGAGCGCCGCCATAAGCTCCGCGGCATCCTCAAGCCGCGGTGAAACCGCGATATAGCCGAGCCGCTCCCCGGCCAGCGAAAGGTTCTTCGAATAAGAACCGATCACGACACCGTGCGGAAACACTTCAAGCGCCCCGGGCAGTTCGACGCCGTCGAAATTCAAAAAACGGTACGGTTCGTCCGACACGACGTAGATCACGCGCCCGAACTTCTTCTCGGCGGCGGCGAGAATTTCCGCCAGCCGGGTCAGCTCGGCCCGGCTGTAAATCTGGCCGGTCGGATTGTTCGGAGTATTGATGATGACCGCCCGGGTTTTCGCGGTGATCGCCTTCTCGATGCCGTCGAGATCCAGCTCGAAGGTGAACTCCTTCGATTTGACCGGAACGAGTCTGCCGCCCGCGTTGGCCGCGTAAAAGCCGTACTCGACGAAATACGGCGCCGGGCAGATGACCTCATCCCCGGCCGAGAGCACGGCGCGGAAAAACACATTGATGCCGCCCGCGGCGCCGCAGGTCATGATGACGTTGCTCTCCGGAATCTCAATCTTCTGCTCCTTCGACAGATAACCGGCCAGCTTCTTCCGCAGCGCCGGATATCCGGCGTTCGGCATATAGCCGATCGCGAACGGGCGGTCGGCCCGCCCGGCGATTCCGGCCAGCGCCTGCTTCACGGCCGGCGGCGGCGGCAGGTCGGGATTGCCGATGCTGAAGTCGTAAACATTCTCCTCGCCGTACTGCTTTTTGAGCTCGAGTCCGGCCTCAAACATCTTCCGAATCCAGGAACCGTTCGAAAGATATCCCCTGATTTCATCGGTGATCAGCTGCATATGTCGTAAAACTCCTTCCAAATTTCCTTATAATTTACCACAGACCGGAGACTCCTGCAAGGCGGGGTTGACAAAATTGTCACAAATACAACGAATCCGGTCACGAAAGAAGAACGGCAACTTTTCGGGAAAACCTTGACAATGCCTTTCTCGCAGGTGCGAGTACGGCGGAGCCGCATGAAACATCGGAGACGGGCACGATACACAGTGTCGGGCACGGTCTTTTCAGTGAGCGGAGCCCCCGAAAAGTACCCGGAATTTTCGGGCGGCAAGCCCGAAAGAGCCGAGGCCGGTGACCGAAGATAAAGCAACTTTTCGGAGGAGGAAAGGAGATGGTATGGCGGAACGCAAATTCGTAAATCCGGACGAACGTCCGGCCGATGCGGTGGAGAAGGCCCTGCTGAAGCGGGCGCTCGGCTTCACGCACAAGGAGGTACAGACCGAGGAGATGTTCGACAAAGAGACCGGCGAGGTACTCTCGACCGGCAAACGCCGGGTGGTCTCGAAGGAGGTGCTGCCGGATGTGCGCGCCCTTCTCTTCTGGCTCAAGAACCGGCGCCCGGCGCGCTGGCGCGAGCGGATCGAACCGCCGGGCGACACCCCGGAATTCGAATTCGACGAAGACGACGAAAAGCTCTGATCCACAAAAAAACGCGCCTCCGGGAAACCGGAGACGCGTTTTGCTTCATTCGGCCGGAGCCGGCATGAATTACATCATGCCGCCCATGCCTCCCATGCCGCCCATGCCGCCGCCGGCGGGCATCGCGGGCTCTTTCTCTTCCTTGATGTCGGTGATCAGGCACTCGGTCGTCAGCAGCAAACTGGCCACGGAGGACGCATTCTGCAGCGCCGAACGGGTCACCTTCGCCGGATCGAGGATGCCGGCCTTGATCATGTCGACGTATTCGCCGGTCGCGACGTTGAAGCCCATGTTGCCCTTGTCTTCCTTGACGCGCTCGACAACGACGCTGCCCTCGTAGCCGCCGTTCGCGGCGAGCTGGCGGAGCGGCTCTTCGACCGCGCGCTCGACAATCGCGGCGCCGGTCGCTTCGTCGCCGGAGAGCTTCAGCTTCTTGATCGCACTCGCGGCGCGGACCAACGCAACGCCGCCGCCGGCGACGATGCCTTCCTCAACCGCGGCGCGGGTCGCATGCAGCGCATCGTCGACGCGGTCTTTCTTCTCCTTCATCTCGACCTCGGTCGCGGCACCGACGCTGATGACGGCGACGCCGCCGGCCAGCTTCGCAAGACGTTCCTGGAGCTTTTCGCGGTCGTAATCGCTGGTGGTCTCCTCGATCTCGCGGCGGATCTGAGCAACGCGGCCCATGATCGCCTTCTGGGTGCCGGCGCCTTCGACGATGGTGGTATTCTCCTTCGTGACGGTGACGCGTTTGGCCTTGCCGAGCTGCGAAACGGTCACGTTCTCAAGCTTGATGCCGAGGTCTTCGGTCACACAGGTGCCGCCGGTCAGAACCGCGATATCCTGCAGCATGGCCTTGCGGCGGTCGCCGAAGCCCGGCGCCTTGACCGCGCAGACCTTCAGGATGCCGCGCATGCTGTTGATCACGAGGGTCGCCAGCGCTTCGCCTTCGACGTCCTCCGCGATGATCAGCAGCGGCTTGCCTTCCTTCGCGACGGCCTGCAGCAGCGGCAGCATGTCGTTCAGGTTGCTGATTTTCTTCTCATGGATCAGGATGTAGGCATCCTCGAGGACCGCTTCCATCGATTCGGTGTTGGTCGCGAAATACGGCGACAGGTAGCCCTTGTCGAACTGCATACCTTCGACGACGTCGAGGGTGGTTTCGAGGGTCTTGGCCTCTTCGACGGTGATCGTGCCTTCCTGGCCGACCTTGTCCATCGCCTCGGCGATGATCTTGCCGATCGTCGAATCGCCGTTGGCGGAGATCGTCGCGACCTGCGCGATCTGGTCATGCACGCCGACGCTCATCTTCGCAACTTCGGCGACGACCGCTTCGACCGCCTTCTCAATGCCGCGCTTGAGTTCCATCGGGTTCGACCCGGCGGTGACGTTCTTCAGCCCTTCGCGATAGATCGCCTCGGCCAGAACGGTCGCGGTGGTCGTGCCGTCGCCGGCGACGTCGTTGGTCTTGCTGGCGACTTCCTTGACCATCTGGGCGCCCATGTTCGCATACGGGCACTTCAGTTCGATCTCCTTCGCGACGGTCACGCCGTCCTTCGTGATGGCGGGGGTGCCGAATTTCTTGTCGATGATGACATTGCGGCCCTTCGGACCGAGCGTCGCCTTGACCGCCTTGCTCAGCAAAGTCACGCCTTCGAGAATCCCGCGACGGGCCTCTTCCGAAAAAACAAGCTGTTTAGCCATAATACCGGTTAATCTCCTGAATTGTTTGTTTTATTGTCAGAAAGTGAAATCAAAGCGGGATTACCCGACCACCGCGAGGATATCGTCCTGATTGACGACCTTGTACTCCTTGCCGTCGACTTTGACTTCGGTCCCGCCGTAACGGCTGGTAAGGACGATATCGCCGACCTTCACGTCGAACGGGATCTTCTTGCCGTTGTCATCATTCTTGCCGGTGCCGAGCGCCACAACCTGGTATTCCTGCGGCTTCTCCTTGGCGGTATCCGGAATGAGGATGCCGCCCTTCATCTCGTCCTTGCACTCGCAGATCTCCAAGAGGACACGATCGCCAAGCGGCTTGATGTTGACTTTTGCCATTTCCGACTCTCCTTTTTGTTGTTTGTTGGAACGAAAACCTGTTTTTCTGCTTTTCAAAACAAACCCCTCCGCCCGGCGGCATTTCCGCCGCCGGAGCAAAGAGTGTCTGCCGTACCGTTATTCGACGACTTCGGCGTCGACCACGCCTTCGTCATCGTCCGACTTCTTCGAGCTGCCCGCACCGGCATCGGCGGACGGACCGGCCGCGCCCTGCTGCTGTTGCTGCTGCTGCGAAGCGTAGACCGCCTCGCCGATCTTCTGCAGCAGAGCTTCGAGCTCTTCCATCGCAGCCTTCATACCCGGAACGTTCTCGGACTCGATCTCCTTCTTCAGCTTGGAGACGGCCGTTTCGATCTGGCTCTTGACCTCCGCCGGAATCTTGTCGGCGTGCTCCTTGAGCTGCTTCTCGGTCTGATAGACCATCGAATCGGCGTGGTTCTTCGTCTCGATCTTGTCCTTCGCCGCCTTGTCGTCCTCGGCGTGCGCCTTGGCTTCGTTGACCATGCGGTCGACTTCGGCCTCGGAGAGACCGCTCGAAGCGGTGATCGTGATCTTCTGCTCCTTGCCGGTGCCCATATCCTTCGCGGTCACGTGCAGAATGCCGTTCGCGTCGATGTCGAAGGTGACTTCGATCTGCGGCACACCGCGCGGCGCCGGAGCAATGCCGTCGAGCTTGAAGAGCCCGAGCGACTTATTGTCCTTCGCAAGCTCACGCTCGCCCTGCAGGACCCGGACGTCCACCGCCGGCTGGTTGTCGGCCGCGGTGCTGAAGATCTGGCTCTTCTTGGTCGGGATCGTCGTATTGCGCTCGATGAGCTTGGTCATCACGCCGCCCATCGTTTCGATGCCGAGCGAAAGCGGGGTCACGTCGAGCAGCAGCACGTCGTTGACTTCACCGCCGAGCACGCCGCCCTGAATCGCGGCGCCGGCCGCAACCACTTCGTCCGGGTTCACGCCCTTGTGCGGTTCGCGGTCGAAGATGTTCTTCGCCTCTTCCTGGACCTTCGGCATACGGGTCATGCCGCCGACGAGGATGACCTCCTTGATCTTGTCCTTCGTCACGTCCGCATCGTGCATGCAGTTCACGCACGGCTTCTTCGTGCGTTCGAGCAGCGGGTCGCAGAGCTTTTCGAGCTGGGCGCGGGTCAGGGTGATGTTCATATGCACCGGGCCGTCCTGATTCATCGTGATGAACGGCAGATTGATGTCGGTGCTCATGCTGCTGGAGAGCTCGCACTTCGCCTTTTCCGCGGCTTCCTTCAGACGCTGAAGCGCCTGCGGATCCTTGCGGAGGTCGACGCCGTTCTCCTTCTGGAACTCATCGGCCAGGTAGCTGATGATCGCCAGGTCGAAGTCATCGCCGCCGAGGTGGGTGTCGCCGTTGGTCGCCTTCACCTCGAAAACGCCGTCGCCGATTTCGAGAATGGAGATATCGAACGTGCCGCCGCCGAGGTCGTAGACCGCAACGGTTTCATCGCTCTTCTTCTCAAGGCCGTAAGCCAGCGCGGCCGCGGTCGGCTCGTTGATGATGCGGAGCACTTCGAGACCCGCGATCTTGCCGGCGTCCTTGGTCGCCTGCCGCTGGCTGTCGTTGAAGTAGGCCGGGACGGTGATGACCGCCTGGGTGATCGGCTCGCCGAGATAGGCTTCCGCATCGGTCTTGAGCTTCTGCAGAATCATCGCGGAGATTTCCGGCGGGGAATAGATCTTGTCGCCCACCTGAACGGCCGCGTCGCCGTTCGGAGCCTCGACGATCTCGTACGGGACGAGCTCGCGCTCACGGGCGGTTTCGCTGAATTTGCGCCCCATCAGGCGCTTGATCGAAAAAATCGTGTTTTTCGGGTTGGTGACCGCCTGCCGTTTCGCAGTCTGGCCGACCAGACGCTCGCCGCTCTTCGTGAAAGCGACGATCGACGGAGTCGTGCGGTTGCCTTCCGCATTCGGGATAATCTTGTACTCGCCGTGGTCCATGACAGCCATGCAGCTGTTCGTGGTTCCGAGGTCAACACCTAAAATCTTACTCATAATCAATCCTCCTTGCGTATAGTGATCAATTTGTCATTCCAAAATCATGCCAGTAATCTCAGCAAAGGGCGTGCCAACCCGGAAAATTCCCCTCAAAACGGAAGAAAACGCGCTTTTTGCCGGATTCGCCGCCCCGGATGGCACACTTTGCCGCGTCATTTTGTCCCACCTGCGACAATCTGACCCGCCCGCAGGTTCCGGCCTCGCCCTTCCGCAAAAAAACGGAATTTTTCATTTTGATTTCCGGCAATTCGTGCTATATTCACTGGTATGGACCCTTCACCGGGAACAAACGCTTAAGAGAAGGAGAAAGCGAAAATGGCTGAAATCAAAGAATTGAATGCGGCGAATTTTGACGAAACCGTAAAATCCGGCGTGGTGCTGGTCGACTTCTGGGCTCCGTGGTGCAATCCGTGCCGGATGCTCGGGGGCATTCTCGAACAGGTCGCGGCCGAGCTTCCGGCCGATGTGACGATCGGCAAGGTCAATATCGACGAAAACCGCGACCTCGCCGTCAAGTTCGAGGTCATGAACATTCCGCGCATCTTCATCTACAAAGACGGTAAAATCGTCAACGACATGTCCGGCGTGCAGAGCAAGCCGAAGCTGCTCGATGCGCTGAAGAACGCGTAGGCTGTTCCGGGCAAGACACAGCCGAATGCCGCCGGGATTGTCTTCCCGGCGGCATTTTTGCTCTGTTTCCGGCCCCGCTTTGAATTTCGGGCCGGCCGGGTCTATATTAATAGGCAAAAAGGAATGAAATCATGTTTGAAATTGAAATCGACCGAACGTTTTCGGCGGCGCACCAGCTGCGCGGCTACAACGGCGACTGCTGCAAACTGCACGGACACAACTACAAAGTCACCGTCGTGGTCCGTTCGCCGGAGCAGGATGAGATCGGCATCGCGCTGGACTTCAAGAAGCTCAAGAGTGAACTGGATTCTCTTCTGGCGGTCTACGACCACTCGAATCTCTCCGAGCTGCCGGAGTTCCGCGAGATCAACCCGACCAGCGAGAATCTCGCCAAGACCATCTACCGCAAAATCAGCGAGAAGATGAACGGCGGCGCGATCCGCGTGCACCGGGTCCGCATCGGCGAATCCGACCACTCCGCCGTCACCTATTTCGAGGAGTAGTATTGCCGTGCGTCTCGTCGAATCGTTTACGAGCCTTCAGGGAGAATCGACCCATGCCGGGCGGATCTGTTTTTTCATCCGGCTGGCGGGGTGCAACCTCGACTGCAATTACTGCGATACAAGATACGGCCGCAGTTTCGGAGCGGGCGAACCGGCCTCCGTGGACGAACTGGTCCGCAGAGCGCAGGAGTCGGGGACGAAGCTCGTCGAAATCACCGGCGGGGAACCGCTGGCGACGCCGGAGACGCCGGAACTCTGCCGCCGGCTTCTCAACGCCGGTTTCGAGGTCCTGCTCGAAACCAACGGCTCGCTGCCGATTGCGGAGATTCCGCGCGAGGTCCGGAAGATTCTCGACTGCAAGCTGCCGGGCTCCGGAATGGCGGAACGGAACGATTTTTCGAATTACGCTCTTCTCGCGCCGCACGACGAAGTGAAGTTCGTGATCTCCTGCCGCACCGATTTCGACGCGATGCTTGAAGTGATCCGCCGATACGACCTGCCGTCGAAGACCGCCAACTTGCTGGCCAGCCCGGTCTGGGGGCGAGTCGCCTTCACCGACCTGGCGGAGTGGGTGGTGAGCAGCCGCGCGCCGGTCCGCATGCAGTTCCAGATGCACAAGCTGATCTGGGGCGACAGGCCCGGCGTCTGAGAGCAGGCAGCTGCCTACAAAGAACCGGCAACGGTCGGAGCTTCGGCCTGTCCGAGTCTGCCGAAGGCGAGAACCTTGTCATTCTCCCAGTCCCGGATGCCGGTCAAAGTCCCCGCATGGCCGTCGGCATAGAGGCCGTTTACCGAACGATTGCTGCCATGCCGGTAATCAAGGCGGGTCTTTTCATACGACCAGATGTTGGCGCCGCTTGAATTCTCTATCAGAAAGTTCATCTGTCCCACGGTGCGGTTCAAGTAATCCAGACAGAGTCCTCCCGAGGAAGGATTCCGCAGCGAACCCAGTTTGATCGATTTCACACACTTGAAATCGCCGCGCGAAGTCTGGCCGCAAATTCCGTTCCATGCGTAATTCGTTACGGGCTCGCCGGCCTGGGAACCTCCCGAAGCAGTCTGGAACGGACCGGCATCGCAAATATAAGATTTTTTCCTCATTGAATTGCCATAGGACATCGTGTCGCCGATCAGGTAGGGCCAGATTCCGGCGACCCAGGAGAGATTCGTAATATTGCCGATGATGCCGACCGTTCCGGCGCCGGTGATCTGGGCGGGCGGCAACACTCCCGCATAATCTCCGACGTAGAGATTCGCGGCCTGTCCGATCTGCCTGAGCTTCCCGACGCAGCTGATGCTCTTCGCCCTCTCCCGCGCCTGATTCAGCGCAGGCAGCAGCATCGAGGCGAGAATGGCGATGATCGCTATCACGATGAGCAGTTCAATCAAGGTGAAACTGCGCCTCCTCCGGGAATGAGGGCTAACGCCCCTTAAACTGAAAATATCCATTTTCATCCGCTTTCTCCTTCCATCATTCTTGGTTGTCATTCAGGAAGCCCGCCAGTTCTTCCGTTACATATCGATTCAGAAACGCGTGGCGCGCTTCCGCTCCGGTCAGTTCGGCTTTCCCCTGCGGAGTCTCCGGCAGCAGGAAATAGAGCCGGGCGCTTTTCCCTGCCGTGTCCAGCGTAAGTTCCCCGCCGTCAAAGGGACGTTTTTCTCCTGAAATCAGTTCATACAGAATTCCCCTGCCTCCCGAAACCGTGACCGTTGCCGGGGGCAGCCCGGTTTCGTACCGCATGAAATTCTCCCGCGACGGTGCTCCGCTCCGGAAGACGAATCCATTCCAGGGCCGCCGGTCGAAAAGCGCGAATACTTTTCCGCCCGAAGGCAGATCGAATTCCTGGACCAGCAGATCCGCATCCCCTTTGCCAAAGGGCATGACCTGCGCTTTCTCCAGGATTCCGGCGATCAGGGCGCGGTCGGCATCAGTCGCTTCCCGGTGAAACAAATAGAGCGACGCGCCGTTGGCGAGCGTTTTGACGGAAAGCAGCGGCCGCCCGTTTTCCTGCGCAACGGTTTTAAAACCATCAAGCCGAAAGGAATATGCTCCGTTTTTTCCTGCGGCCGAAATTCCGAAACCGGCATAAGCTTCGCCGTCGTTGAGCTCGGTGTCTTCGCCGTAGTAGGCGCTCAGCAGGTCGGAACCGTCGAAGCGGCGTCCCGCCGACAGCGGAGAAAGCACGAGCGTACGGTTGCCGCCGCGCTTCAGGTAAGCGGTCAGGCTCTGCACTTCACGATCGGTATGGCCTTTGCCGTCCGCAAAAATGACGCGGGTTTTCTCCGCGACGAAGGGAGCGTCGAGCATCGCCCGATCCAGAAACTCCACCGGATAAAGCAGTTTCCGCCATGCGACATCCCCGATGCCGGCCTCTTCCCTAACCGCGAAATAATCCGCGGAACGGACAATGGAAATCACCTCTCCCCGATTGTCCGGCGCTTTGAGACCGGCGTCGAATGCGTCCCGGAACGCAGCGGCAACGACGAGCTGATCAACCAGGCGGCTGTGATGGAAACGCTGCTCGGGATCGTTCAGCAGTGCCCATGTCGGCAGGCCGCGATGCGTGTAGGTCGACAGGAAATCAATCTGCATGCTGTCCGCCCCGGTCGCCCCGGTCAACGCATAATTCAATACATAGTTGAGGCGCGGATCGCGATAGGGGATGGTCGCTCCGGCCTGTCCGGTTTCATGGATCAGCCTGAGCTTCGTACCGGAAGCCTTCGCCGCTTCCGACCGGCTCATGCCGCGCGCGATCATGCCGAAAAGCCCGGCTTCGGCAGGCAGTTCTCCCGGACGTCCGTAAGCGGGCGATTCCGGCGAATTGAAGCTGTTGACGTCGCAAAGATCGAAATTGACCGCCAGCAGGCCGTCCAGCCGCGCCATTCCCTGTCCGAAGCAGGAACAGTTCAGCGGCATCGCCACGACATTGACTCCCTTACTTTTGCCGTAGGCGCCGATTTCGTCGAAGAACCGGAGCAGCGCATAACGTTTCAGCGCATAGAAGACCGCCAGCCGCAGCCGGTACTGCGGCGATTCCCCGCCCGGAGCACGCGAACGGGGCGCGGCAAATCCGTCATAAGAGTCCAATCCGAGCTTCTGCGGCGTAAGTTCCACGCCGAACGTCCATTTGAAATATTCCGGGAATCTGATCCGGCGGCGCCCCTCCGGGAAGAGGGCGAATTCGACGCCGGGATCATTTCCGGCAAGACAGGCGCGAAACGCGGTTTCATCGGCCTTGGAAAATCCCGCCGTGGAACTCTCCCACCAGCCGACATCGGGCATGATGTAGTCGGCAATCCCCGCCGCCGCCAGCTTGTCGATGATCTTCTTGTGCGCTTCGGCCGCCGCCGGATGACAGAAGCTGCCGCCGTGGTACTGGGCTCCGCCGGGCCATTTGCGCCGGTCGAGTTCACGGTTGCGGCTGAAGCCGGACAGTCCTTCGCCGAACGCCCCGTGCGCGCCGAAAAATCCGCCGACTTCGCGGACCAGCGTGGTCTGGTAACTCATCGGCAGGTCCCGCCTGAGGTAGTCGTTGCGCAGCGGCGCGATCTGGCCGTAATCGAAATCCGGCGCGATCGCGAACCGGTCATTGCCGAAAATTCCGGCGATTTTTTCGATTGCGTCGATCGAAGCGGGAATCGCGGCATAGCCGCCGCCCATTCCGAGGATCACGCGCCCGTTCATCGACGGGCTTTTTCCCTCCGGCGCGGGAACGGCGGCCGAATCGAAAGCGAGGAAATGGCGTTCCGGCGCGATCGCATCGATCACGTTTCCCTCCGGTGTGCGGACCTTGAGCCCGGCAACTTCAAACAGCAGCGGCTCCCCTTCGGTGACGAAAGCGATCGTCACACAGGTGAGGTCACGGATACGTTCATCGGCATAGGAGACTTCTTTCCAGCCGCCGTCCCCCGGATCAAGCGTCACTTCCCGCTGCCGGTAGTTTTCGCCGGAACCGAGGCCGAGGATCAGTTTGCCCCTGCCGGATAACGCGCGGTACCGGAGTTCCGCACCGGCGACCCGGCTGCGCGGGAACGCGACAAGGATATTTTCCCTCCGTCCGGCAGGCGAGGAGCCTTCCACCAGCAGCGCACAGGAGATTCCCTCCGGCAGCTCCCGCGTGGAAAGCGCGCAGCGTATCGCGTTGCCGCCGAACATCAGCGCCGACATGTTGTTGAGCCAGGCCCGCTCCGCCGCAGTACCGGAATAACGGAATGCCGGAACATCCGCCCCATGCGAGACGATGGCGCCCAGCAGCATCGCCGCGCCGGTCAACTTCAACCTGAACTTCATGGATTCGACTCCTTTCTTGTTCCGTCAGAACGGAATAATCTCCTGAACCAGCGGCTGAACCATGATCTCCGGAAATTCGAGATGTTCCGGGAAGTCGCAGATATAGCGCACCAGCTCTCCCATCTGATCGGGAGACATCATCTTCGCCGCCAGCTCCTTTTCCGTCGGCGGCAACTTGGCGGCGATGCCGAATTCCGTCGCGCCCCACGACGGCGTGAGAACCGTCACGCGGACATTGTGCGGACGCAGTTCGGTATAGAGCGCCCGGCTGAACATATCCAGCCCTGCCTTGGCCGCCGTATAGCAGGCGAAGCCCGGCCAGCCGTAATGGGAGCAGACGCTGGTCACATTGATGATAAGCCCGGATTTGCGCGCGACCATCTTCTCCGCCACCCGGCGGCATCCCAGAATCGCGCCGGTCAGATTGCCGTTGATCGAACGGAATATCTCCTCGTCGCTGAAGGAAAGCAGCGGTTCGACTTTCACGGCGACTCCGGCGTTGTTGACCAGGATGTCGACCTCCCCGACCGTTTCCATGATGCGGTCCCAGTCCTCCCCGCGGGTGATATCGCCCTGAATGAACCGGACTCCCAGCTCCTCCGCAGCTTTCCGGAGCCTTTCAAGGCGGCGGCCGACGATCCAGACTTCACCGCCGGCGGCTTTCAGTGCCCTGGCATCCCCGTAGCCGTAGCCGGTTGCTCCGCCGGTGATGATGATTTTTTTCCCTTCGATGCTCATTTTGCACATTCCTTTCGTTGTTTTCATTACAATTCGACGCCGCCGGCCCGAAGAAGCTCACGGACAACTCCGGGCGGCAATACCGGAAAATCCTCCCGCCGTTCCAGACTCAGGTACGCCGCCGTTCCCGCCGCCTCTCCGAGCTGCAGCATGGTCCGCGACAGGCGGCAGCTCGAAGCCGCCAGCGCGCTGAATCCCGCCATCCGTCCCGCCACCAGCAGGTTTTTCATCCCCGCCGGAACCAGCGAATGATAGGGAATGCCGTACAGGGAACCGCTTCGCCCTCCCCCGCCGCGACCATGAAAATCCAGCGGATGGTCGCACAAAGCAATGATTTCGTCGCGCTTCTGGCGGCCGAGGCCGCCCAGGATATCGCGTTCGGTCAGCATGCCGCGGCACAGCACGCGATAGCCGTCGCGGCAGCCCGGACGCGGAAAAATATGGTGCAGCCGGAAACGCCGGAACTCCGGAAATCCCGTCTGCAAATAGTGCCAGTACGCATAAACCCGCCGTTTCAATTCCGCCTGCGCCGCATCGGTTCCGAGCGCATAAAATTCCAATCCGCTCATGGTCGGCAGCATATTGCAGTTGAAATCCCCATTCGGATACTCCGTGAAGCAGGCAGCCGGGAACTGTGCCGCCCACCAGCACGCGGCGGGAAGCGGCTCCACCGCGTCGCCGGCCGCCGGCCGGATGCGGAAAATCTGCGATACGCCGTTCAGCACCGGTTCCGGAAACTTCGGCGCTCCGGATTCGCCGAACCGGCCTGAAGCCTCCCGCCCGAAAAGCATCCGGCAGCCGCACTGCGCCGCGACCGCCCCGGAACAATCGATCCAGCGCGCCGCTTCAAGCCGCGTCCCATCCGTCAATACCATCCGCCGCAGCACGCCGTCCCTGCAATCGAGCGCCGCCGGTGCGACGCCTGTGCGGATGCGGCAGCAGCCGGATCCGGCCAGCATTCCTTCCACGGTACGGCAGAAAAGCTCCGGCTCAAAGATGACTCCGCTCCGGAGCAGAAACGCTTTCCGCGGCTCCCGTTCCTCCACATGCGAACAGAGCGTATCCTCATAGCGTCCCGCCGGGTTGATCCGCTGCTCCGCACCGGGGAACGGCGGTTCGTCCCCGGCCGGAACCGCACAATGCCGCGCCATCCGGTAAATACCGACACCGGCGGGATCGTTCCGCCGCATCTCCTCAAAAAGCAGCCGGGAAATCCCGGTCGCCCCCGCCACAGGTTCATAGCAGTTCACACCTGCGAACGTTGAAATTCCGCCGATGCGCGGATAATTTTCCACCAGCACCGTATCGATTCCCAGCCGCGAAGCCGCGAGAGCGGCCCCGCAGCCGGCCGAACCGGCACCGATCACCGCAAGTTGACAAGAAAGCATCTTATTTTATCCTTTCTTTTATATTATGCCGGAATGCCTCCGAAAAACAACAGTAAAAAATCCAATCTTTTGGCATATCTGGTATTTGCTTTTGCCTCTTTGCAGGTATATTAAAAAATCAGGAGGGAAACAGCATGAAAGCCATACAGCATCTGCAGTTGAGGAGCAACTGCCTTTATCTCGGCAGCGGGGAGGATCACGCGGAAAAACTTTCCGGCGGCTTTTACGACCACACCTTCATTCCGGAATACGCGGGGGGATACTCCCGGCACAAATATTTCGCTATCACCTACATTATAAAAGGATACGGAATCTTCAAGGACCACCTGTCCCGGAGTTTCGACTACCGGGAGGGAGACCTGGTCCTCCGGCATGCCGACACCCCGTTTTACATGTCCAAGCACTTTCGGGCGGACGGCTGGCTGGAATTTTCCGCAGCTCTGCCGCAAAGCCTTTCCGACGCTCTGCTGGCGGCAGGCATTCTGAGCAAAGATTTGACTTTTTTATCGCCCGGCATTTCCCCGGCTCTTCTGGGCGCGGCGGAAGCTTATACGGACTCTCTGTTCTGCATAAACAAAAGCACGGGAGCCGCACGGGCTTATGCGGCGATTCTGAATTTCTTCGACGAATTGGCCGGCTCGACAACGCCGGGCGTTGCCTCCGGGAACCGGAAGGAGATGCAGCGGCTGGAACGGATCAAACAACTGCTCGACGACGTCTCCGACACCACTCCGCTGCCGCAACTGGCCCGGTCGATCGGCATGGGCTACGAAAACTTCCGGAAATCCTTCCGTCGCTGGACCGGGCTCTCTCCGCAGGATTACCGCATTCAGCGGCGACTCAACCAGGCCGATGCGCTGCTGCTGCACACCAGGCTCTCAATCAAGGAGATCGCCGAACGGCTCGGCTACTCCGACATCACCGCATTCTCCCGGCAATACCGGAAATTCCGCCGCGTTCCCCCCTCTTCCAAACGGGACCTCCTGCCTCCGGCGGCCGGGAGTGCGCTTCCCCCCGGTACGCCTCTTCAGGACACCGATGCCGGGTACGGCTTCGAGCCTGCCGCGCGGCCCAAAGCTCCCGGCCAGGAGTGAGGCGTCCCGGCCGATCACACTTTTTTCGGCTTGACGGTACGGAGCATCGGGTCGGCGGAGGCCGGGTCGTCCGGCCAGAAGTGTTTCGGGTAGCGGCTCTTCATCTCCTTCTGCACCAGCGGCCAGTTTCCGCGCCAGAAGCCCGGCAGATCCGTCGTGACCTGCACCGGCCGCTGCGCCGGAGAAAGCAGCTCGATCCGCAGCGGAATCCGTTTCCGGCCGACCGCCGGGTGCGATCCGACCCCGTAAAACTCCTGCACCTTCGCGGAAAGGGTCGGGATCTCATTGTCGTAGTCGATCCGATGGCGCGCCCCGGCCGGAGTCGTAAACGCCTCCGGGTAATTCGCATCGAGCGCGCGAAGCCGTTCAAATCCGAGCAGATTCCGCAGCAGCTCCAGCCAGTCGAAGCGGTCGAGGTCCGCAAAGGAACGGATTCCGGCAAGAAACGGAGCCGCCTGCGCGGCGAAGCCGCTGCCCCAGTCCGGATACTCCTCCGGCTCCTGCCGCCGGGCGAACGCCACGCGCTCGAAGAGCTGCCGCGCCGCTTTCGCCCCTTCCGGAGGCAGCGGCCGGTTCCGGCCGGCGGCGGCGTTCAGCACGGCCTCGGCGAGCGCCTGCTCCGGCGGGTTCTCCTGCATCGTCGAACGAAGGACGACCGCGCCGAGCCGGAGTTCGCGCCGGGCGTACACCCGTTCGCGCTCCGGGTCGAATTCAACTGCATCGACCTCGCGGAGCCGCTCTTTGAAAAGTGAGACCAATGCCGCCTCCTCCACCGGAGCCGCGAGCCGGATCGCCGGCTCGCGCCCGGCTCCCCCCTCAAGCCGCGCCACTGCCAGAAATTCGTACCCGGCCAGATCGTCCCCCTCCGCCAGCACGCCGCCGGAGCCGCCGCAGAGCAGATAGCTTCGTCCGTGGCGGCTCCGCGCCTTGCCGACCCAGTCCGGAAACGCCGAAGCGACCAGAAGTCCGGCTGCCTCGGCATCGCAAACCGCGTCCTTCGCACCCATGAGTTCCAGCAGCTGCCGCCTGATGACGAGCTGATTCCGGAATGCGCCGGGATTCGAACACATCCCGGCCAGCCGCTCGCGCAAATCCGCTCCCCGCGCCCCGCGGAACGTGTCGCGCTCCTCAAGCAAAGCGGCGATCCCGCAGCCGAGCGGCAGAAGCCCGCGCTCCCGCGCCGTCAGCAGCATCGCACCGAGGCGGGGATGGACCGGCAGCCGGACGAGTTCCCGGCCGCGCGCCGTCAGCCGGCCGCCGCCGTCGAAGGCGCCGAGTTCCGTCAGGAGCGTCCGCGCCGCAGCCAGCCGGGCGGAAGGCGGAGCATCGAGCCAGCGCAACGCTTCGGCGGGAGTCCCCCACGCTGCGGTCTCCAAAGCAAAACCGGCCAGATCGGCTTCGAGGATTTCGGGCTGCGTCCGCTCCGGGCGGCTCCGTTCTTCGAATGCGTTCCAGAGCCGGACGGCGACGCCGGGGCGCGTCCGCCCGGCGCGTCCGCTCCGCTGCGCCGCCGACGCCTTCGATACCGGCCCGACCTCAAGAAACGGGATTCCGGCGGCGGGATCGAAGCGCATGCGCCGTTCGAGCCCGGAATCGACCACGCCGGTGATTCCGTCGATCGTGATGCTGCTTTCGGCGACGTTCGTCGCGAGAACGACCTTCCGCATGCCGGGCGGAGCCGGAACGAGCGCCCGGTCCTGTTCCGCCGCGCCGAGCGAGCCGTGCAGTTTCAGGAGCAGCGCCTGCTCCGGCAGCATTCCGGCCAGCAGTGCGGCGCATTCGTCGATCTCCCGCATTCCGGGCAGAAAAACGAGCAGATCGCCGTCACTCTCCCGATAGAGCTTCACCACGGCGCGCGCCGTTCCGGAGGCCGGCCGGAAGCGGTCAAGCCCTCCCTCATCGTAACGGATTTCAACCGGAAACTGTCTCCCCGGCGCCTCGACAACCGGGACGCCGCCCAGAAGCGCGGCGATCCGGCCGGTTTCAAGCGTGGCGGACATGATCAGGATCTTCAGCTCCGGCCGCAGATTCTCCTGCACGTCGAGCACGAAGGCGAGGTCGAGATCGTTCTCAAGGCTGCGCTCGTGGAACTCGTCGAAGATGACGAGCGAAACGCCGCCGAGCTCCGGGTCCGCCTGAAGCTTCCGCAGCAGGACGCCCGGAGTCATGACCGTGAGCCGGTTCGACGGCGAAGTCCGGCTTTCGCCGCGGACGACATAACCGACCCTGCCGCCGATGCTCTCGCCCAGCAGCGACGCGATGCGGCGGGCGGCGGCGCGCACGGCAACCCGGCGCGGCTCAAGCAGGAGGATTCCGCCGTCGACCGCATCGAGCAGCGCGGGCGGGACCAGCGTGGTCTTGCCCGCACCCGGCGCGGCCGCAAGCACGGCTCCGGAGTGCGAATCGAGCGCGGCAACGAGCTCCGGCAGGACGGAACGCACCGGCAGATCGGTGTAATCAGAATCATTCATTTCATTAATATAGCAGGCAAAAAGCGCGATTTCCACTTCGCCGCCGAACTGAAACCGGCCGAACGGGCCCGCTTCTTTATTTCCACCGGTTCGCTTCGCGCCAGTCGGCGGGGGTCTGGCCGCAGCGGGCCCGGAAAAGCTCAAAGAGCGCGCCGGGCGACGGGAAGCCGCACTCGGCAGCCACCGTGACGATCGTGTCGTCCGAATCGACCAGCCGGGTCCGGGCGAGGTTCAGCCGGACATCGGTCAGGAACTCCTTCGGCGACAGGCCGATCCCGCTCCGGAACAGCCGGTAGATCTTCGACTCGCTCATGCGGAAGCGGCGCGCGAGCCCGGCCACCTGCACCGGCGAAGCGGCGTGCTTCCGCAGATACTCGAGCATCTTCCGCAGCTGCCGGTCCCCGACCGCGAAGAAGTCGCTGCTGGCCCGCTCCACCACCTGTCCCGGCTCCACGAGGATCGGCTCGTCGCGCGGCGGCGCCCCCTCCATCACCCGGTCGAGCTCCTCCGCCGCGCGCAGGCCGCGCAGGTACAGCCGGGTTTCGATGCTCGACAGCGGCGGCGATGACGTCGTGCAGATCAGCTCCTCGTTGCCGACGCCGACGACGGCGATTCCGTCCGGCACCGGAATTCCGGCGAGGTCCGCCGCGTTCAGCGCCGAAACGGACTCCCAGTCATTGTTGCAGAACAGCGCACACGGCGCCGGAAGCTGCGCAAGCCGTTCGGCCATCCGCTTCAGCGCCTGCGGAGAACGGAAATAGCGCGGCAGCGCAATGCGCTCGGCGCGGAACCCCTCGCGTTCGACCCGCGCCGCAAACGCATCGTCCCGGCCGTAAACATCTTCGCAGGCCGCGAAATTCCGATAACCGCGCGCGAGGTAATACTCGGCGACGGCCTCCCCGATACGGCGGTTGTCCGGCCCGACGATCGCATCGGAGTTCCTGACGAGCTTCGGATCGAGCGACAGTCCGACAATCTTCACTCCCTCGGAATGAAGCTTTTCCGTATAGTACCCGGTGTCGGTCAGCAGCCCCGCGCCGCGCCAGTTCCGGACGTGTCCGGGCAGGCCGTACATCTGCGGAATCTCCAGCTGCCAGCCGTGGCCGCGCGCAAAATCCATGATCCCGCGCAGTTCCTGCTGCAAATAAAAATTCTTCGCATATAAAACGGTTTTACGGCTGCTGTTCATAAAAATGGAATATATCCTTTATTTTCAACAAATTCAAATAAAAATTGAATGATTTCAGCATATTGATAACTGAAAACAGTATTGCGATTGCGGTCCGACTTCGGTATAATATTATTGACGCGCAATCATCAACCAACCGCGAGGAATCAATATGGCGACGCAATGGACGAAGGAACGAATCCGGGAATGGTATCATGAAATGCCGTGGCTGCGCGGCTGCAACTACCTCCCGGCAGACTGCTGCAACCGGATCGCGTTCTGGCAGGAGCTCGACTGGGAACAGCATCTGGCGACGGCGGACCGCGAGCTGGAGCTTGCGGCGGCGACCGGCTTCAATTCGGTCCGGGTGCTGCTGGAGTTCATCGTCTGGGACGAGCAGCACGACGGCTTTCTGCTGCGGTTCGAGCAGTTCCTCGCCGTCGCCGCGAAACATGGGATCTCGGTCATGGTCTGCTTCGCAAACGACTGCACCGTGCCGAAGGATGAAAATTACCGGCCGCAGCAGCTCGGCCCGCAGCCCTGTGACTGGGGGTATCACGGGGGAAGGAGGAATTCCCCGCACAGCACGACCGACCAGATCGGCTACTACCCGGCGCTGGACGAACCGGAGAACGCCGGGCGCTTCTATGCCATGGTAGAGGAAATCGTCACGAAATACGCCGCTGATCCGCGCATCGTGATCTGGGACCTTTACAACGAAGCCGGCGCCGCGAACCGCGGCGACGTATCGGTTCCGCATGTGAAACGAATCTTCGACGTCGCCCGTTCCGTCGATCCCGTCCAGCCGCTCACATCGTGCGTCTGGCGCGGCCTCGGCCACTTCTCCGCCGCGGAAAAAACCGCGCTCGAGCTCTCGGACCTCGTCTCCTATCACAACTACAGCAGCTACGCCGACAATGTCGTCATGATCGATTTCCTCCGCCGGTACGGGCGGCCGATCATCAACACCGAATGGCTGCACCGGCAGCAGCGCAACACCGTCCAGGAGATGTTCCCGCTCTTCTTCCTCGAAAAAATCGGCTGCTGGAACTGGGGATTCGTCGCCGGGCTGTCGCAGACCTATGAACCGTGGGAATACATGTACCAGCGTTACAGCGCCGGAGAGCGCGACATCGACTTCACCAAGTGGCAGCACGACCTGTTCCGCCCGAGCCTGCGGCCGTACGACCCGCGCGAAATCGAACTCATCGAACGTTTCTGCCTCCTGGCCGACACCCGGCACGGGCAGAAGAAGCAGCAGCCGTGACCGGACAAACCGCAACGAAATAAGGAGAACGCATGAAACGGTATTTCACCCTGATCGAACTTCTCATCGTCATCGCGATCATCGCCATTCTGGCCTCCATGCTGCTGCCGGCGCTCCAGCAGGCCCGGGAGCGCGCCCGCACGATCACCTGCGCGAGCAACCAGAAGCAGGTCCTGACCACACTCGCCATGTACACCGACGACAACCGGGGGCAGATTCTGCCGTGGAGCGGCAGCATCAACGGCGGCAGTTCCGGCAAATGGGCTTCGATGCTCTACGCCTACCAGTCCGGAACCAAAGCGGCGGACTGGGGATACTTCGGCTCCGACAACCGGCCGTACAATCCGTTCCGCTGCCCCTCGACCACCGAACGGCTCTCACCGGCGGGCGGCGGCGGCGGCATCCATTACGGAGCCAATGCGCATGTCGGCAAAACCTCCGACGGCAAGCAGAGCGGGGGCTACTTTCCGAATGCGTCCTACTCCAACACCCGGTACCGCTCGATCGGCATGATCCGCAATCCGTCCCGGCTCGCCGCGATCGCGGACCTGAACCGTCCCGGCAACTGGTCGTCGCCCGCCGTTTTCGCCGGGCGCGGCGAACTCTGCGGGCTGATCGGAGAAGACTTCGACTTCTCCATGGATATCCTGAAAGGCGCGGTATGGCGGCACTCCGGCGGCGCCAACATCGGAATGGGCGACGGCCATGTGGAGTTCCGTCACGCCCGCTCGATTCCAAAACTGGGCGGAGACGATCCGTTCTGGTTCTACACGAAATAACCAAGGATCATTTCATGCGCTGTTTTTTCCACCGATTGCCGGCCGTCATCGCGGCCGGATGGCTCGCGCTGTCCGCGGGGGCCGCAGATATGCCGGAACCGACCGCCAAAGGATCGCTCCGGATCG
This sequence comes from Victivallis lenta, assembly GCF_009695545.1. Classification (NCBI taxonomy): domain Bacteria; kingdom Pseudomonadati; phylum Lentisphaerota; class Lentisphaeria; order Victivallales; family Victivallaceae; genus Victivallis; species Victivallis lenta. Next base: position 115,584 of record NZ_VUNS01000001.1, read on the forward strand.
GCGAAGTCCTCTTCACGGTCCGCTGTTTCGACGGAAACTGGCGGAACTTCACGCAGGAGTCGCCCGCCTTCACGGTGACCGGACGAAAGACGGAGGCGTCGCGCTTCTCCCTCGAAGCCGGCTTCCGGCACGCCGGGTTTCCGGACGGAACCTTCTCGGAAACCCTCGAGCGGAAGTCACCCGGCGTTTATCGTTACCGCGCCGGATTCGCCTTCGCCTCCCCGGCGAAATTCAATGATATCGCTTTCGCGGCCGCGGCGCTGCCGGTCGACCGGTTCGCCGGGCGCGAACTTGTCGTCAACGGCAAGACGAAGATCACGCTGCCGGCCTCATACCGTGAAAAATCACCGGCAGCCCTGTTCCGCGGGGAAGCGACGGAACTCCGGTTCCCCCTCGCCGACAGCAAGCTCGTGTTCCGCGGCAAGTTCGGCGTGCTGATCCAGGACGACCGCGCCTACGGGCACGACGTCTACACGCTCCGGCTCTACTTCTCTCCGGCGCGCGGCGAGGTCACCCGCACCTCGATCGACCTTGAAATCGAAACCGGGCGCTACCGCAGCACGCCGCTCGATCTCACCGCGGCCGCAAACGCCGGCTTCTCCGACGAAACCGCCGACGACCGCAAAGGGGGCTGGACCGACCAGGGCAGCGAAAACGATCTGTCGATTCTCCCCCTCGGGCGGCAGCGCTGGAACGGCGCCGATTTCCACATCATCGATCCGAAGCAGAACAACGGGAAAAGCTGCATCATGCTGGCCGGGCCGTACCGCCACTATTTCGCCTCCGACGCCGTCGCCGGACAGAAGCGGCCGGTGCAGGGCGATTACCTGCATCTGCTGCACGCCACGGCATGGCCGACACCCGACAAAACGGTCGGCACGGTGGAAGTCGCCTACACGGACGGAACCGCCTCGACCGTCACGGTAACCGGTTACGACGTCGGCAACTGGTGGGGGCCGGTGCCGCGGCGCAGCGGCGAAGTGGTCTGGACCGGCGAAAACAAAAAATCGGAAATCGGCCTTTACCGTTCCAGCCACCCGATCGAAAACAAACCGGTCCGCTCCGTCACCTTCCGGTCGACCGGCGTGTCGGTGTGGGGAATCGTCGCGGCATCGGTCGGAGACGGCCCGCTGCCGCGGCTCGGACGGCAGCCGCACGTGATCGCCGCCGGCGCGGAATGGCAGCCGATCGATTCCGCCCGCGACATCGAGAAAGGCTCCGTACTCGATTTTTCGGCCCGGCTCGACGCCCCGGCCGGCAAATACGGTCCGCCGGTCATCCGCGACGGGCATTTCGTGTTCCGCGACCGGCCGGACAAACCGGTCCGTTTCTACGGGACCAACCTCTGCCGCTCCGCCCAGTACCTCGACAAGGAACAGGCCGAACGGCTGGCCGACCGCATGGCGGCATGGGGAATCAACGCGGTCCGCATCCACCATCACGACAACGAACTCGTGCGCAAGACCTCCGAATCGAGCACGGAACTCAATCCGGAGGCGCTCGACCGGCTCGACTACCTGATCGCCTGTTTCAAAAAACGCGGCATCTACATCACGACCGACCTGTACGTCTCCCGCATGCTCGTCCGGGGGGAGCTGACCGAAACTCCCGACAAAACCGCCTGGCAGCCGACCTTCAAGCCGCTCGTATTCGTACTCGATTCGGCGATGGAGAACTGGAAAAGGTTCGCGCGAAACTGGCTCACGCACGTGAATCCGTATACGGGTCTCGCCCTGAAGGACGACCCGGCGCTGATCTCCCTCTCGCTCATCAACGAGGACAATATCGCCTCCACCTGGAACGCCGCGCCGTACGTGGCCGACATCTATAAACAACGTTTCGGGGAATGGAAAAAACGCAGGGGCGTCACAAGCGGCAGCGCCGACAGCAACGACCCGGTGTTTTCGGCTTTCCTCGTGGATATCTACGGGCGCGCTTATGCCGAAATGGAACGGTTCCTCCGGGAGGAGCTGGAAATCAACGTGCCGATTTCGGATCAGAACATGCTCCCCAAGGTGCTGCTTTCGGTCATGCGCGACCGGTACGACTTCGTCGAAAACCATTTTTACTGGGATCACCCGAATTTCCCGGAGACGCCGTGGCAGCTGCCCAGCGCGCTGGCCAACACCTCGGCGATTCCGCAGGAGGCGGTCGCGCCGGGACGGATGTTCCCGAGCCGCATCTTCGGCAAGCCGATGATGATCACCGAATTCGACTACGCCGCGCCGAATGCGTTCCGGGCCGAGGGGGCGGTCCTGACCGGCGCTTATGCCGCGCTGCAGGAGTGGGACGGATTGTTTCAGTTCTGCTATTCGCACTCGGACGACAACGTCATCTCCGACGGCTTCAATCCGCGCGGAAACTTCTTCAACTCCTCGACCGACGCCGTCAAGGCCCTGTCGCAGAGAATCGGGCTGCGGCTCTTTCTCGACCGCGAACTTGCTCCGGCCCCGCTCGCGTTTGCCGTCCCGCTGACCGGCGGGAAGGATCTCAGCTTCGCGGCCGAATATCCGTCCGACCTCGCCCGGCTCGGGCTCATCGCGAAAGTCGGCACGGTCATCGTGCCGGAAGGCGGAAAACTCTCCGGGAATTATGCGGGAGCGCTCGACGCCGGATACGGTTTTCCGTCCGATTCCGGCGGCTGCCCGGTGTTCCGGACCTCGGAGGCGGAAAAGGGGCTTCTGCCGCGGCTGACGGCGGCCGGGCTTCTCCGTCCCGGCTGGCATGACGCGGACCGGGGCATCTTCCACGCCTCGACCGGCCAGATCTCGCTCTCCGCGAAGGCGGAGACCTTCCGGGCAGAGACGCCGGGCTGCGAAGCGCTGATCCTGCCCGCGGGAAAAGCCGGGGAAGCCGCCTTCCTGAAAGTCGAAAACCGGATCGGCCGCGGCGTATTCTCGATCATGTCCGCCGACGGACGGCCGCTGCAGAAATCCGGACGTCTGCTGTTCCTGCACCTGACCGACCTGCTGCCGAGCCGGACCCGGTTCGGGAACAAGCGCATGACACTGCTCTCCCGGTGGGGATCCCTGCCGTTTCTCGCCGCGCGCGGGGAGGCCCGGATCACCCTCAAGGCCGAACCGGGCGCCCGTTACCGGCTGTATGCGGCGAATACCGGCGGCAAACGGCTGGCCGAGCTGCCGCTGGAACAATCGCCGGACGGAACCGTCCGTTTCACAGCCGAAGTGTTCCGCAAGGAAGGGTCGGTATTCGTCTACGAGCTGGTCCGCCGGTAAGATGGCCCCCGCCCGCCCCGAAAACGCCCGGAAATAAACCGATACGAAAGGAGATTTCAATGAAACGCCGCTTTACGCTGATCGAACTGCTGGTCGTGATAGCGATCATCGCGATCCTGGCTTCGATGCTGCTGCCCGCACTGCAGCAGGCCCGGGAACGGGCGCGGGCGATTCAGTGCATCAACAACCTGAAGCAGATCGGCAACGCCGTCGCTTTCTATTCCGACGAAAACAACGACTGGTTTCATGTGGACGGCGCCGGAACCTGTTACGGCAACCAGACCGTGATGAACCTGCTGACCCACGCTTATACCAGGCCGAACGCCTACAATACCGCCGTCCAGGAGGCCGCGCTGCTGGGCTCCCCCGGCTATTTATCGGAAAAGATGGCGGTCTGCCCCTCCGCGTCGCCCCACCTCCGCTATACCTCGGATGCGTCCAAAGGCGGTGTCGGGTACACCTACAGCTTCGGATTTTACCAGCCGCCGAAAGAGTTCGGCATGTTCATGTACTCTTATTCAACCTCCGCCGGTTATTACCGGATCACCTCCGGCGCGCAGTATACGAACCGCCTGGTTTACTCCATGAAGCGCATCCGGCAGCCGGGAGCCCTGCCGATGACCCTCGACGGGTTCTCCGGGCAGCGGAACCAATTCTATTTCGGGTTCAGCTACCGGGATTTCTCGGGTCCGTCCCAGCAGACGGCTTTCCCGTCTCTGCATCACAGCGGCATGGGCTCCGTTCTCTACGCGGACGGCCATGCCGTACGGACCGGCATCAACGAAATACGAACCGGCCGGCTCAAATTCGAGGCGGTCTACACAACGAACAGCAAAGAGAGCTATGTCAGGCTTTAAGAACATCCTCGCACGGCTTGCCGTCCTGCCGGCCGTCTGTCTGGTGGCCCTCTCCGGTTTCGCGGCCCGGGAGCGCGGCGTCTCCGCAACTCCGGCCGAGTGGCGTTTCAGCAACGGCCCGGAATTTCCGGGGGCGACAGGCAAGCTTGAAAAAAACGGCGGCGCTCTCCGGCTGGACGGCGATTTCACGAAGGGCGGCGGCTATGTCGCGGCCTTCCGGCGCTTCGACTTTCCCGAAGCGAACCGGCTCGTATTCAGGGTGAAGACCGATGCCTCCACCGTGGCGGTCCGGCTCCGAGACAAAACCGGACAGGTTCACCAGCATCATTTTCCCATCGGCCGGAAAGGGGAATGGCAGGAGATCATCGTGCCGTTTCTCCCGGCGCGGAAGCACTTCTGGGGCGGCAGAGCCGACGGTACGCTGACGCTCCCGGTCACGGAATTCGGCATCCTGATTCACAAACGCCACGTGAACATTCGCGGCTGCTGCGAAATTTCCGGCGTCCGGCTCATTGCCGCTCCGGAAAGCAGGCCGGAGGAGCCGCTTGACCTTGCCCGGTACGACGCATCGAAGGTTTCGGTCAACGGAAACGCCTCCGTCTCCGGAAACGGCAGCGCGCTTCTCGTCACAATTCCGGCGGAACAGACCATATCGTGGCCCGGAATCAACCTGCGGCCGCAGAACGGTTCGCCCTTCTTCGACCTGTCCCGCTGCTCGGTGCTCGCGATGGATGTGAAAAATCTCAGCGGCCGCCAGATCGCCGTCAAATGCCAGATCGAAAACCTCGGCGCGAACGGCAGGGAATTCTGCATCCGGGGCGGGCGCGCATTCGACGCGGGCGAAACCGCCACGCTGAGAGTCCGCTATTACCGCAGCGGCATCGCGCCGGACGACGTGAAGTTCGAAGGCGTCCTGAGCCCGTTCGAGGGGCTGAGCGGGCGCAACACGCTCGATGTGGAGAAGATCACGAACATCATGCTCTTCACGCGCCCGTCCGGAAAAGAGGTGAAGTTCGAAGTGTCGAACATCCGGCTGGAAGAGCCGTTTGCAGGTGTTTCGGATGCTGTCGGAAGCGCGGCGGCCTTCTATCCCGCCATCGACCGTTTCGGCCAGTACAAGCATAAGGAGTGGCCCGGCAAAACCCATTCCGAAGCCGATCTCGTCGAAGCGGAAAAACGCGAACGGGCCGATCTCTCCGCACACCCGCGTCCGGCAGGCCGGAACCGGTTCGGCGGCTGGGCGGCCGGCCCTTCGCTCGAAGCGACCGGAAGCTTCCGCACGGCGAAACACGACGGCAGATGGTATCTCGTCGACCCGGAGGGAAAACTCTTCTTCTCGCACGGCATCTGCCAGTTCGAGCAGGTGCAGTATTCCGGCGTCACATTCCGCGAACATTATTTCGAAGGCATTCCCCTGCCCGGCGAGGCGGCCGGGAAGGAGTTCTACCGGAAAATGGATTACGCCCCCGGCAACGACAACTTTTACCGCCGGATGAAAACCAGGCCGGACGTATTCGACTTCTTCGGCTGGAACCTCCGCAAAAAATACGGCGGGGATTTCCGGGAACGATACCGGGAGCGGCTGTTCGAGCGGGCCGCAAGCTGGGGGATCAACACCATGGGCAACTGGTCGCTGGCCGGCTATGCCCGGCAGGGCAGGCTGCCTTACGTCCTCCAGGCTTACAGCCGGGGAGCGCCGGCAATTCAGGGGCATCGCGGCATCTGGCAGCACTTTCAGGACGTATTCGATCCGCGTTTCGAAAAAGCGGTCGAAACATATCTCAGAACCGCATGGGCCTTCGCGGCAGACGACCCGATGTGCCTCGGCATCTTCGTCGACAACGAACATGCGTGGGGAAACGAAACCGCACTCGCGGAGGCCGTGCTGGCCAGTCCGGCCGGACAGGCGGCCAAGCGGGAGTTCCGCCGCCGCCTCGAGGCGAAATACGGACCGGTCGAAAAGCTCAACGAAGCGTGGAACACGGCTTACGCCTCCTACGACGCATTTCTGGAATCGACAGCGCTCCCCGATCCGGACCGCGCCCGGAGCGACCTGCTCGCCTTCAACGACGCGATCGTCGAACGCTACTTCGAAGGCGCGCGAAACGCCGTGAAACGGTTCGCTCCGGACAAACTTTACCTCGGCTGCCGGTTTGCCGGCACCCCGAACACCCGGATCGTGAAAACCGCGGCGCGCTACTGCGATGTGCTGAGCTTCAACATCTACGAATACTCCGTGGAGGATTTCCGGCTGCCGGACAATATCGACATGCCGGTCATCATCGGGGAATTCCATTTCGGCACGCTGGCGGACGGGCACTCCTATCCGGGGCTTCAGGGCAGCGCGAGCCAGCCGGAGCGCGGAAGCGACTATCTCCGCTATGTGGAAGGCGCGCTGCGCAATCCGCTGCTTGTCGGGACGCACTATTACCGCCTGATCGACCAGTCTCCCGCCGGCCGGAGTCAGGACAACGAAAACATCGGTTTCGGCTTCCTCGACATCTGCGACCGCCCCTGCCCAGAGATGGTGCGGGCGGCGCGGGAGGCGGCGGAGAAGCTTTACGAAATCCGATCCGGAAAACAAAAACCGTCAAACAGAAAATTCAGACAACCATGAAAATCACACAAGTCGAAGCCGTCCTGGTCGGTGCGCCGACGCCGGGATGCGGGCTTCTGTCGAACCGCAACTATTTCTACATTCTCCTGCACACCGACGAGGGACTCACCGGGCTCGGGGAGGCGACGCTCGAAAGCCATGACGAGTCGGTCCTCGGCAGCCTGCGCGACCTTGAGGACCTCATCATCGGCCAGGACCCGCGGCAGGTCGGCAAACTCATGCAGACGCTGATCCGCCAGCGCTTCTGGAAAGGGGGCGTCGTCAAAGCTTCGGCCGTTTCCGGCGTCGAGCTCGCCTGCTGGGATCTCATCGGCAAGGCCGCGGGGAAGCCGGTCTGCGAACTTCTCGGCGGTGCGGTGCGCGACCGGGTCCGCGTCTACGCGAACGGCTGGACCGGCGGAGCGACCGACCCCGCGATCATCCGCGAAAAGGCCGCCGCCGCGCTCGAATACGGTTACTCGGCCTTCAAGTTCAGCCTCGCCGTCCCGAGCTGGCCGGTCCGCGATCTCGAAACGGTGCGCCGCATCCGCCGGGCGGCCGAGACGATCCGCGAAGCGGTCGGCCCTGACTCCCCGCTGCTCTTCGACGGACACGGGCGTTACGACTCCCGTCTTGCGATCCAGGTCGGGCAGGCGCTCGAGGAACTGAACCTGATGTTCTTCGAGGAACCGGTCCAGCCCGAGGACGAGGAGGGCATGGCGCTCGTGGCCGACAAGGTGAACATCCCGATCGCGGCGGGCGAGCGTCTGACCCGGCTCCAGGAGTTCCGGCGGCTCTTCGAGAAGCGGGCGATCTGCATCGCCCAGCCGGATCTCGCGCACTGCCACGGCTTCGGCGAGGGGCTGAAAGTCGCGCATCTGGCCGAGGCGTTCGACGGTTTCGTCGCGCCGCACTGCCCGATGAGCCCGGTCATCACGGCGATCTCGCTGCACCTCGACGCGGTCGCGCCGAACTTCCTGATCCAGGAACGGCTTTTCCTCGACGACTGGCGCAACGAAATCATCACGGAACCGCTGAAGGTGAAGGAGGGATATCTCGAACTCCCGTCCGGACCGGGCTGGGGAATCGAACTCGATATGGAGATGGTGAGGAAACATCCGCGCATCGTCGCCGGAACTCCGCGGCTCTTCCGCCCGGACGGCGCGGTCTGCGACTGGTAGAGGAGAACAGAAAAATCATGAGTGAATTCAAGGGAAAAACCGTCCTCGTCACCGGCGGTTCGCGCGGACTCGGCGAAGCGGTCTGCCGGAAATTCACGGCCGAAGGGTGCCGGGTCGTCGTGAATTATGCCCACGGCCGCGAGGCCGCCGAAGCCGTCGCCCGGTCGATCGGCGGAACGGCTTACGGCTGCGACATCTCCGACGAAGCCGCCGTGGAGACGATGTTCCGCGAAATCGGCAGCATCGACATCCTCGTCAACAACGCCCGGATCGACCCCTACAAACGCAGCGCCGGCATGCGCGACGGCGAGTGGTGGGACGCCGTCATGGCCGTGAATCTGAAGGGCGCTTACCTCTGCGGCAAACTCGCCCTGGAACAGATGAAAACGAAACGCTGGGGACGCATGGTGCACATCTCAAGCATCTGGGCCTACCAGCCGCCGAACGAACGCATGCTCTCCTACGCGGCTGCAAAGTCGGCCATGCACGCGCTGTCGCGCGGATTCGCGGCGCTCGGCGCGCCGTACGGCGTCACCTCGAATGTGCTCGCTCCGGGATTGATCCTGACCGACCTCTGCACCGAACGGCTCACGCCGGAGATGATGCAGCGCGAACTCGACACGATTCCCCTCCGGCGCGGCGCGCCGCCCGGAGAGGTGGCCGAAGCGGTTTTCGACCTCGCCAAGTCCGGTTTCCTGACCGGAGAGGTCGTGAACCTCAACGGCGGCGCCTTCATGCGTCCCTGACGCCTCCTCCGAAAAAGGAGTTGCCGGTAGTCAGGATGACCGGCAGCTCCTCACGGTCCCACGGAATTTCGTACGGAACTCCGGGAATCAGGTCGAAGGCGTTGTCCGGCAGTTCGCATTCGCCGTCGATGTCGAGGCAGACGCGCCAGACGTACCGCCCGGACTCGAATCGCGCCCGGTTCCCGGCGCGGGAGATGCGGATTTCCGGATCCGGGTCGAGCCCGAGCTCCCCGAAGCGGCGCTCGAAGAGCCGGTGCTGCGCCGCCGGGCGGCCGCCGGAAAGAAGCTGCGCGAAAACGCCGCTCCGCCCGGAGCCGGCCGCCTCCCACTCGCTTTTCGGGAATTCGGCCAGCAGCGTCGAGGCGTCGGGGGCGAGTTCGACCGGGATGGTCCGCTCCCGCGCGATTCCGCCGCAGACCTGAAAAACACCGCAGCGGAGTTCGCCGCTCCACGGCTCGAAGGTGTCGTTGACGCCGAAGATTTTCACGCTGCCGTGTTCACTCACGACCGCCGCGGCGACCGGGGCGAAGGCGCGCTTCACGGGGTAGTAGGCGAGCTTCTTCCGCCGGTAGCAGTCGACGATGGTCCAGCCGTGGGTGACCGGCCACGAATCGTTGTACATCCAGAAAATCGCCGAGGCGGTCGAGAACATGCGGCGGCGGTAGTTCATGATGTACTCCTCAAGCCCCTCCGCCTGCAGGAGCCCCGAAACGACGGCATAGCGCTCCATCGGCAGCGTCCGCGGGTCGAGCCCGGTCCAGAGCTCGACGGTCGCGTAGGCGTGGCCGAGCCGCCGCTCCGGGCTGAAGCTGCCGAAGGTGTCCTCGAGCCGCGCGAACGGATTGTCGTGGTGATCCCACGAGAACGACCAGAGCTCCCGCTCGTTTTCCGGCAGGAACTGCCGCAGCGTCGCCGGAGTCGAACAGCCGAGAACACCCCCCTCGTTCGGAAAACGGTCGACATAGGAGCGGAACGTCCAGAAATCGGTGCCGCCGGGCGTTTCGAGCGTCGCCTTCCACGGATGCTGGTCGCCGGTGGTCGGATCGGACGGCTCCTTGAAGCCGGGCGAATACGGCGAACTCGGCCAGTAGAACACCTGCGGCGATTCGTCGTGCACGACCTTCGCCAGCAGGTGGTGGAAGATGTAGTGGTCGCTCCAGCCGACTTCGCAGTCGCAGTACTGCCGCCATGACCGGTTGCCGAGCTCAAGCTCGTTGTTGCCGCACCAGACCACCAGCGACGGATGATGATTCAGCGCGCGGACAACCGTCAGCGCCTCCTTCCGCACGGCCCGGCTGAACGCCTCGTTTTCGCCCGGATATTTGGCACAGGCGAAAATGAAGTCGTGCCAGAGCATGATCCCGGCCTCGTCGCACGCGTCGCAGAACTCCTCCGTCGCGTAGATGCCGCCGCCCCAGATGCGGAGCAGATTGAAGTTCGCGCCTGCCGCAAGCCGGACGAGCTCGCGGCAGCGCCCCGCGTCGACCTCGCTGTAATAGAGGTCCGCCGGTACGAAGTTGCCGCCCTTGCAGAAGATCCGCCGGTTGTTGATTTCGAGAATGAAATAGGTCCCCTCGACCGGATGTTCCGACTGATCGACCGCCACCTTGCGGACGCCGAATTTCCGCGTGACGCGCTTGCCGAGGAATTCGATTTCGGCCGTGTAGCGGAACGGCTCGCCCGCGCCGCGCGGGAACCAGAGCTTCGGACGGTCGAGCGTCAGTTCGACTGCGCACTGCGCATGCCCTTCCGGCAGCTCGAAGCTCTCTTCGACGGAGTTGCCGGTTTCGGCGATGCGGAGTTTCAGCGTTCCGCGCACCGCCCTCCCCTCGGCCGCCCCTTTCACGATGATGCGGGCGGAAGAGAGATCGTCCGCCGCCAGCGACACGAGAGAAAGCTCCGTCACGACGGAGTCCGGCGCGTACTCGAGCCGGACATCGCCCAGGATGCCGACGTTCTGCAGCCGCGCCTGCCAGTCCCAGCCGCTCTGATGCTGTGCCTTGCGGAGCCAGGCCCGCTTGGTCAGGTCACCCATCTCGCCGCCGCAACTGATCTTCGACGGATGGTCGCAATACTCGAATACGCCGCTCTCAAGCGCGACGACCAGCGTGTTTTCCCCCTCCCGGAGCTTCCCGGTCACATCGATGCGGTGCGGCACGAGCGCATTGGCCGTGCTCCCGGCAAGCTCGCCGTTCAGATAGACCTTCGCCAGCATCTCAAGCCGCTCGAAAACGAGATGGACGACCGCATCCGGTCCGAGCGCCCCGGCCGGAGCCGTGAAGGTGCGGCGGTAGATCCAGTAGCACTCCTCCACCCAGCGCGCCCGGAGGCTGTTCATGCCGAAATTCGGATCGTCGAGCAGCCCGTGCTTTTCAAGCGTCCGGTGGACCGGCTCCGGCACCTCGGCGGTCATGAGCCGCCGCGCCGGCGCCGGATTCAGCGTGGTGAATTCCCAGGGGGCCGCGATCGGCGGACCGTCCGCATATGTGAGCCCCCAGTTTCCGTTCAAAGACAAAATCCGCTGCATATCGCTCCGCTGCTCCTGTACTGCCCTGTGCCGCATCCTGTTTTTCCTTTACAATAGATTGAATTCGCCGGATTGCAAATGCTCTTCGATCCGGCAGTACGGAACCGCGCCGCCCGAGGCGGTCGGCGATTTCAGATTGAAATAGCTGCTCGCCGAACCGACCCGAAGCGCCTCTTCGAGCGGCAGCCGCTTCGCCAGCGCGTAGAGAACTCCGGCCGCGAACGCGTCGCCGGCGCCGTTATGCCCTGCGATTTCGTCCCGGTCGATCCGGCAGGAGGGGGTCAGCGTATACGCGCCGTCGGCGGTCATCGCGGCCGCCCCCTCCGGAAAGTGGATGACGCAGAGCTCGCCGATCTTCATCGAAAACAGCCGCTTCAGCGCCTCCGGCAGCAGCTCCGCGGCAAGCGTTCCGTCGCCGCTCCGCAGCCCGATGCCGGTCGAACAGGCGGCCTCGACCTCGTTGATGATGAGAATATCGGTCCAAGGGAACGCCGCCTCGGCCGCCGGACGGAAGCGGTCGGGACTGCCCGACACGAAGTCGACGACGGTGCGGAAGCCGCGTTTTCGCATCGCGGCAAGCAGCCGGGCCGCGCCGGTGCCGAACTCGGCGTCCGGCATATCGAGGCTCCGGAGCAGCAGCAGATAGCCGAGATAGAAGAACTCCGCTTCGGCTTCGGCGCCGTCGAAATCCGCCGCGCAAAGGAAAGCGTCGGCCCCGGCCGCGTGAAAGAAGGTCCGGCTGCCCGGAGAAGAAATCACATCCGTGTAGGCCGTCGCGACGCCGGGCGTCCGCCGCAGCAGCGACGTGTCGATGCCGCGCTTCGCGGCTTCGGCCAGCAGAAAATCGCCGTCGGCGTCTTCGCCGATTCTCCCGGCCGCGTACAGCGGGTACGACGAATCCATGGCGGCAAGGTCGAAGAGAATGTTCGCCGGGCCGCCGCCCGGCGCGCGCTCTTCGGCGAGAATGCTGCACAAGTTCCCTTCGCCGGGCCAGCGGTCGACGCTCTTGACCCGGTCGGCGATCCAGTTCCCGGCAGCGAGGATTCCGTCACGCATGGCTGCGCCCTCCGTACAGCCGCCGGCAGTCGGCCGCCAGCAGGAACTCCGGCTCTTCGTCCTCCAGAATCGGGTCGAAGCGGACCGCGTCGTCGAGAAAGCAGTTGTCGTTTGCGTCGTCGTTGACCGCCGATACTTCGCCGACCATCGCCGTGCCGGAACCGGGCTCGGCGTAAAAGCGATGAGCGTGAACCGGCTCGAGACAGACGCTTTCGCCGGGAGTCAGCACAAGCCGGTCGCCGGATTCCATTTGCCGCCGCATTCCATTGACCGTGATCTCGAACGGACCGCCGGCTTCGGCCGAGCGCTCCGGATCGGCCCGGAACAGTTCGACGATGAGATTGCCGCCGCCGCGCACGATGATGTCCTCGCGCTTATGCCAGTGGAAATGGCGCAGCGTAATCTGGTTTTCACGGACCATCATGATCTTTTCGGCATACGGCTTCGGATACTTCGCGGAACCGGCCTTTCCGTTCCGCAGCGTGAAAAGCGTCAGCCCGAAGCGTTCGAAGTCCCCTTTGCCGAATCCCGTGACGTCCCAGCCGAGTTCGAGGTCGAAGATCTCCTCCGCCCCGTCCAGGTGTTTCTCCCAGTCGTCCTTCCGGTAGAATGCGAAAGGCGGCAGCCGGAAGTTCCGCTCCGCGAAAAACGCCATCGCCTCGCGGATCGTACGGTTGATCATCGAACGCTTCATGCCGTCACCCCCTTCTGCCGCTGCCGAACAGCCGGATCTTGTTCCGCATGACCTCGCGCACGGCCTCGTCGGCCGGGCGGCAGACCGCCGAGTTGTGAACGGAATAATTCGGCGACTTCCCGAGTTCCGCCACCACGGTCCGGTGCCAGGCGTCCATGATTTCGGAGCAGATGTTGATTTTCGCAATGCCGTGCCGGATCGCGGCGCGGATCTGATCCTCCGGCGTCCCGGAACCGCCGTGCAGCACGAGCGGAACCGGAGAAACCCGGTTGATCTCATCCAGCAGCCCGATCTGGAGCTCCGGCGCGGTCGCGTAGACTCCGTGCGCGGTACCGATCGACACCGCCAGCGCGTCGCAGCCGCTGCGCCCGACGAATTCGGCGACCCTGCCGGGCTCGGTATAGACCATTCCGGCCCCGGCATGATCGCCGAGCTCCCCTTCGCCGCCGGCCGACGCGACGCCGACATGCCCGAGCTCGGCCTCGACGCCGACGCCGCGGCGGCGCATCTGTTCGCAGACCCGCCGGGTCAGCTCCGCATTCTCCTCGAACGGCAGCGCCGAAGCGTCGATCATGACGCCGGTAAAGCCCGCATCCGCACAGCGCACGCAAAGTTCGAGGCTCGCCGCATGGTCGAGCATGATGCAGACCGGCACCTTCGCGCCGATCGCGGCGCGGTTCGCCAGCGCCATCCAGTAATCGAGCCGGTCGCCCTCGTAGTCGAATTCGACGCCGGCGATGATGACCGGCGAATTCTCCTCCTCCGCCACCTGCACGGCGGAGCGGATCATCGCCATGTTCTGCGTATCGAACAGGGGAACCGCATAACCGCCCCGCCGGGCGTCTTCGAGCATTTCGCGCAATGAGACTACTGCCATATTCCTTCCTTTCGGTTTGGTGTTCTTCTATCCGGAATATAGGCCGTTTTCTCCGATTCTTCTCTTGATTTTTTAACCGTTTATGATACTATTTTCATATGAAGTTCCATTATGAGACCGTTCTGCACGCTCCCGGGGAGTCGTTCAGCATCGAGATACAGTCCGGGGCGATCCTCGACTGCGTCTATCATGTCCACCCCGAATTCGAGCTGACGTTCGTCGAATCGGGATTCGGCACACGCTTCGTCGGCGACCTCATCGAGCCGTTCCGGGAGCAGGACCTGATTCTGGTCGGCGGCATGGTTCCGCATCACTACCTGACCCGGCGCGAAGACAGCACCGGCCCCGACTGGTCACGCACGCGGGTCATCAAGTTTCACGCCGGATTCCGCGACGGAGCCTTCCTGACGCTGCCCGAATTCGAGCCGCTCAAGCGCATGCTCGACGAAGCGGCGTCGGCGGGGCTGCATTTTCCGGAGGAGTCGGCGCGGCGCATTGCGCCGGATCTGCGCCGCCTGCCGGAACTCTCGGGGTGGGAGCGCTTTCTCGCCCTCACGGCCCTGCTCTGCCGTCTCGCGGAGGAGCCGCGCCGCAAGCTCACGCTCTCGGCGGCCGCCGCGCCGGCCGCGACTCCCGACGAACGGCTGAACCGGGTCCTGCGCTTCATCCACCGCCGCCTTGAACAGAAACTGCCCGTCACGCTTGAGGAGGCCGCCGCCCGGGCTTGCCTGACCGCGCCCGCCTTCAGCCACTATTTCCGCTCCGCCACCCGCAAGCGCTTCGTCGAATATGTGGTCGAACTCAAACTCAGCCGCGCCGCCCAGCTCCTTGCCAACACCGACCGGCCGGTCATGGAGATCGCCCTCGACTCCGGCTTCTCCAACCTCTCGAATTTCAACCGCCATTTCCTGCGCTACCGGAAATCGACCCCGCGCGAATACCGGGAACGCCTGCGCTCCGCCCGCCGCTGAACAGCGCCGGAACCGGCAACGCGGAATAAAGATTCAAACGGACTCAACGCCGCGGGACTGACCGCGGCGCGGCACAGACGAATGCCTCCCGCTATTCCCCGGCGGTCAGGGTGAAGGCGGTCATCGAGTGCGGCTTGAACTTCCACCGGAACGAGCTTCCGCTGCCGGGAACAGCTTCCTTCTGCGGCTCGAAGTATTTGACCGTGCCCGGATCGTCCTGATAGAGCACCTCGGCGGACCCCGCCGCATAGCGGAAGCCCTCCAGCTCGATCTTCGCCGGAATCTCGGAGTCGAGACTCCGGTTGAACACGATCAGCCAGAGCGTCTTCCCGTCCGCCGAACGGCTCGCGAAACTGCTGAGCCCCTGATAGGCGGGACACTGTCCGGCCGGCCGGGCCGCCACCCGCAGATCGCGGATCTCAAGCGTGCCGGAGATCGCCCCCTGCACATGCTGCACCCGCCCGGTCAGAACCATCGCCTGCGTGTCGTCCAGCGAAAGCAGCGTCTCGCGGAAACGAGTCCACTCCTTTGCGACATTGATGCCGTAGATCGCGGTCGCATTGTGGGTTGCCGCCCAGCCGCGGATGTCCATCATGCCGAGACCGATGGTGGCCGATCCGGTCGAATCCGGCGCGGGCGTGAACTTCGCCTCGAACGACACCTCCAGCTCCCACGCCCGGCCCATCGGAATCTCCTTCGGGCGAAAAACGGTCACGAAATCCGGGTAGGTCTCCTGCCTGAAATCCCGGAAGCGGACAGTCAGGCTCCGGCTCGCATTGCTTCCCTCCGCGCTCATGCCCGGCATGGTCAGATTGTTCAGCCGGAATGCGTTGAGCGGGAGCGGAACGAACGGGCCGTCGCCCGGAATGAATCGGTCGCCCTTCGCGGCCAGCACGCCCGGGCTCGCATTCGCCTCGAAGACCGGAACATTCTTCTGCGAGGTCGCCGCAAGTTCCGTCCCGAGATGACTCTTCAGCGTCTGGAAAAAGCGGGCCGCCGCCTTCATTTCAAGCAGCTTGCCGTCGTAGCCCGCCGGAACGTCCGCCCCCGGAATCGTGACGATCACGCCGTACATCGCATTCAGCAGATGCCAGTAGTTCGCCATCAGCACATTCGCCTCGGGCTGCAGGAAATCGAGCCAGAGCTCGGCGCACTGCATGCCGGCCAGGTAGCTGTAGCGGTAGGCATCCTTCTTCCCGGCGATGGACCGGATGTTGAACTCGGTGATTCCGAGCGGCATATCCCTGCCGGCCTCCTTCATGCGGCGGTGAAACCCGCGGAGCCGGCGGCGCATCTGCTCGTTGCCGGCCATCACGCTCCTGAACGCCGGGCCGGGCTCCAGCGAATCGACCTGCGGGTAGTAGGAGTGATAGATCGCAAAGTCCGCATTCTTCGCGGTTCCCTCATAGACGACCCGGTCCCATTCATCGCCGCCGAGGACGGTCTGCGTTCCGACCAGGATCGACGGATCGACCTTCTTCATCGCCGCAGCCACCGAATTGAAATATTCAACGTATTCCGCCGGCGAGTAGCGCCGGGTCGGATTCCCGCCGTGATTGCCGTGGATCGTCTCGTTGCCGATTTCGAAGTATTTGACGCCGTACGGCTCGGGGTGGCCGTATTCGGCCCGCTTCATCGCCCACGGATACCTCTTTTCTGCCGGCATGTTCAGGTATTCGACAAGGTCCGCCGCATTCTGCGGAAGCGCTTTCATCTCCATCGCATAATCCGGGATGATGATCTGCGGCTCACAGCCGAGCGCCCTGCAGGTCTCGAGATATTCGTCGAGGCCGAAAGCCCAGTTTCCGCTGCCGCGTTTCCCGCGCGGGCCGACGGTCAGTTTCCAGTCGTAGTTGTGCGCGAGGCAGCCGCCCGGATAACGCAGCGCGCCGAACGGAACCGTCTTCATGATTTCGACGACGCCGGGCGCCGGACGGCTGTTCTCCGCGTCCCAGTAGCCCTGCCCGAACTCGACCTCAAGCCCGCGCGGTTCGGGCTGAGCCAGCGGCGCCGTGAAGATGCCGCGATTGTCGGCCGCTTCAACGTTGTGCCCGAATACCAGCTCCCGGACCGGCCCGCGGTCCGCCTTCGCATCCACCGTAATCACCGGCTCGGCAGCCCCCAGCACCAGCACCGACGCCGCAACCGCCCCGAACAGCATTCGTCTCATCGCCACCTCCTGACTCGATTAACATGGTATTCTAATTATACCATAAAGAAACAAAAAAGTCAATGCGGGACCCGAAAAAAACGGAAAAACTTCAGATGCGGAGCGCTCCCCGGCGCAGAACGCGCGGCTCCTTCCCGGTCGCATCGACGACGGTGGAGGCCAGCGCATCCGGTGCGATCGGGCCTCCGTCGACCGCCAGCGCCGCGTCGCCGGAGAGTTCGGCCAGCGCCGCCTGCACGGTCAGCGCGTTCGGATGCCCGGAGTGGTTCGCGCTGGTCTGGGCGAGCGGACAGCCGATCCGGCGCAAAACAGCCAGAACCAGCGGATGGTCCGGCACCCGGAATCCCGTCGTGCCGCCGTCCTGCCTCGGAGCGATGATCGTGATCGGTCCGGGACAGTGCCGCACGGCCAGTTGTTCCGGCAGCCCTTCGAGACGCACGCCGTACCCGGCAAGCATCCGCCAATCCGCCACGAACCAGCCGAGCGGCTTCGAAGCATCGCGATCCTTCAGGTCGTAAATGCGCTGCCGGGCGGCCGCGTCATCGGCGCGGCAGACCAGTCCGTAGACGGTCTCGGTCGGCAGCAGGACCACGGCGCCGGGCCCGGCGAGCGCTTCGAGAACGGCGTCCGCCGCAGCATCGACGCCGGATTCGGCCAGTTTCAGCACACGGGTCATCCTATTCGTCCTCCTCGTCCGGCTGGTCGAGCACCCAGTGCGGCACCCGCTCGCCGAGGTAGCAGCAGATGAAAGCGACGACGCCGGCGGCAAAGCCGTAGACCGCACCGACCGTCAGGCTGCGGTCGAGGTCGGTGTTCATAAGTTCGGTGAAGCTCAGCCCGGTCCCGCTCGAATCGACGAAAACGTAGGCGAGCCAGACGCCGGTGGAGACCGCCATTGCAGCCCACGCCGCGTTCTTGCTTGCCTTCGGCACATAAAGCGCCGTCACGACCGGAATGAAGATCACGACCAGCTGCGACGCCCAGCTGTTGATCATCAGGCTGTAGATGCTTTTGACCGAGATCGCCAGCAGCAGCGCGATGAAGGTCAGGGCAACCGTGGCCACCCGGGTCAGGACCAGCAGCTTCTGGTCGCTGAGCCGCGGCCAGATCGAACCGATCACGTTGTTGCAGAGCAGCGACGACCCGGCCAGCAGCGAACTGTCGGCCGAACTCATGATCGCCGAAATCAGCGCCGCGAGGAAAACCGTCAGCACGATCGGATGAATGTTGCCGAGGATGATGATCGCCATGCGCGGCAGCACCTGATTTTCGAGGTTGTCGACCCCCATCGATTCGGGCGTGATGCCGTGATTGGTCAGCACCGTGCGGGCCGCGAAGCCGATCGTGATCGGCACGAGGCCGATCGCCGCGTAGAAGAAGCCGGACATGACGGCGCTCGATACTGCGATCTTCTCGTTGCGGCTCGCCAGCGAACGCTGGATCAGGTCCTGCCCGACCATGCAGCCGAGCCCCATGACGATCCAGCTGCCGATGTAGTAGATGTAATCCGAAAAGACGAACGGCACCGGCTCGCCGGTGGCGGGGTCGAGCGCATGCCGCATGCCGATCGACAGATCCGCCGCGCTGAGCCGGCTGGTCATCTCGGACCAGCCCCCGGCCTCGAACACCGCCCCCGGGACGATGACGAACAGCCCGATGACGATCAGCGAAACCTGCACCACGTCGGTCAGCGTCACGGCCCACATGCCGCCGGCGAAGGTGTAGATCAGCACGACCGCCGCGCCGATGAGAGTCCCCCATATCGCATCCATACCGGTCAGGATATGCAGGATCGTGCCGATGCCGAGCATCTGCGCGCCGAGCCAGCCGATGTAGACGGGGATCATCCAGAGCGAGGTATACACGCCGGCCCATTTGCCGTATTTGCGCTCGACGATGTCGGTCACGGTCAGACACTTGAGCCGCCGCAGCAGCCCGACGATGAAGATGCCGGCGAGGACCAGGCTGATCGATGCGCCGAACGGGTCGGCCAGCACACCGCCGATGCCGTCGGAATAAACCGTCGCCGCGACGCCCATGCTCGACCCGGCGCCGAACCAGGTCGCCAGCAATGTGGCGGTGGCCATCCAGAGCGGCAGGCGCCTCCCGGCGACCAGAAAGTCGTTCATTCCCTTCACCTTGCGGCTGGACCAGAAGCCGATTCCGATCAACACGCCGACATAGGCGACAATCCCGATCCAGAGGGTGATCATTCCGCTCTGCGAGAGCATGGTGCCGCCGGGAACCGTTTTCTCCGCAGCGATTTCGGCAATCTCTTCGACCGGCGTGAGCGCCTCACCGAAAAAGTAGTGCATTTTTTTGCCTTGTCCTGAAAAAAAGTTCAAAAAAAACCGCACGGACGGACAACGGCTGCCCTCGGTGGCGGTACTTGCGTTATAAACTACTTGAATTTTCCGGACAATTCAATCGGAGAAACGTAAAAAAACACTTTTTTTCATATGCCGCGGCGCTTGAAAAAAAGCATAAACAAGAGTATTCTAGAAAGAATGGAGCAGACGAAATGCATTTATCTCGCACATCCGCATGGCATGTGCGCCGGAGTGCGCAGGGCACTGCAGGCGGTCGACGCAGTTCTGGAACGGTTCGGGCCGCCGGTTTACGTGCTGCATGAGATCGTGCACAACAGCTTTATCGTGAACGGCCTGCGGAAACGGGGCGTCCGCTTTGCGGAGTCGCTTGATGAAGTTCCCCCGGGTTCGGTGCTGCTGTTCAGCGCGCACGGCGTTTCCTCCGCCGTGGAACAGGAGGCGCACCGCAGGGGGCTCAGGACGATCGACGCGACCTGTCCGCTCGTGAAAAGACTGCACCATGCGGCGGAAAAGGCGGACGACGTCCTGATCCTGCTCGGTCACCGGGGCCATCCGGAGGTGGAGGGAACGGTCGGGCGGTCGGGCGCCGGGCGGACCTTCACTGCCGGCAGCCGGGAAGAGCTCGCCGGGCTGCCGGATTTTCCGGCCGGAACGCGAATCGTGCTCCTGGCGCAGACCACGCTGAATACGGAGGAGGTCCGCGCGATGGAGACGCTGCTGCGGGACCGCTATCCGCACCTGGAGTCGGCCGCCGCGGTCTGTTACGCGACGACCAACCGCCAGAAAGCCGTGCGGCTGCTGGCGGAAAAGACCGGAACCGTGCTGGTGATCGGTTCTCCGCACAGCTCGAATTCGAACCGGCTGCGGGAAGCGGCGGAGCAGGCGGGCGCCGAAGCGTTCCTGATCGAAGGACCGGAGGAGCTGCCGCGCGAACGGCTGCTCGCGGCGGCATCGGTCGGCATCGGCGCGGGAGCCAGCGCGCCGGAGAGCCTGGTACGGCAGGTGATCGGCGAACTCGGCCGCCTCGGCTTCGGCCGGGTCGAACCGGTCCATGCCGCGGAAGAAGAGACCATATTTAAACGACCGGCAATCCCGGAGGAACGATGAAACATCTATTTTTTCTGTTTTTGCTGGTTTGTTCCGGCTTCATCGCCGGCTGCGACGACGACAAGCCCCGGACGACCAGAACCACCGTCGACTACGAGCTCGACCGCAAGCTCGACTGGAACGCGGCCGAGAAGAAGCTCAAAGGGTCGATACGGATCAAAACCCGTTCCGTATCGAAGGAGATGCCGCTCCTGTCCAACACCTACGGCATCGCCTTCGAGCTGACGCCCGGCGACCGGACCACGATCATCGTCATGAACGACGATGAAGGGACCTATTTCACCGGGGAGTATCCGGATCTGCCGATCCAGCTGCCGCGGCTGCTGAGCCTGCAGAGACCGGCCGTCAGCATGGAGCTGCTCGATCCCGAGATGTGCGCGGCCGGTGAAGTCGCGCTCTCCGAGGAGCCGATCGACGGCAAGTATTATCTGCTGTTCAACAATTACGACCTGAAATCCGCCTGGCTGTACGGAACCAGCCTCGAACTGCCGGCCGGGCAGCCGCTTTCCGACAGCGGGTACGTCAGCCTCGCCAAAGGGAAAGAGGTCGTGCTGCGCACCCGCTGAAGGCGGGATGATGTCCGTCCGGAGTTGTCAGCGAATATCTTTCTTCAGGAAGCCTTCGAGCACGTTCATGCTTTCGCGCAGGCCTCCGGCCCGGTTGCGGGCCAGCCACAGATCGCGGTGACGCCCGATGACCCGGCGCAGGCCGTCGTTCCAGGCCGCCGCATCGAAAGCGCCGCCTTTCCGGGCCGCCAGCGATTCGAGCGCCAGGCGGGCCAGCTCCGATGAATTTGCGAGCTCGTCGAGCACGAGGCGCGGAGCCTTTGGCGGATGTTCCGTCATACGGCCGCGCCAGGAGGCGAGCGCGGCAAGCGCCGCGGCGGCCTCGTCCGCCGTCGCCAGCTCCAGGAGCTCGCGGTTGCAGCGGCGATCCGGCGCATTCAGAATGCCCCAGAAGCAGGTCTGGTTCACGCCGGGATGCGCGAACGCCTCGCAGATGCGGCCGTAATCGAGCAGCAGCTCCCCGAGCCTCCCGTCACCACCCGGATTGAAGGCGAAATCGACCGCGTACGGCACCGCCTCTTCCACAGATGAAGCCGCGTTCCAGCTCCACCCGGCCGCAGCGGCGATGCCGGGCCAGGAGAGCGGCCAGTACTGATGATGCCCGCCGTCGCCCCAGTCGGTCAGCAGCAGCCCGGCCGCCCCGGACTCCCGGCCGCAGCGGGCCGCCGAACCGATGTTGCCGAACATGTTCGCGGTCCGGCCGGTGATCGAGTTCCAGGCCGACGTGCCGGGGCAGACGTAGAACGGAATTCCGGCGGCGCGGAACTTCGCGCATTCGTCCCTGAACGGGTGGTTCGCCTCATATCCCCAGTCGAGCGCAGTCACCCCCTGCGGCAGCTCCGGAATCAGCTCCGGCTCATGCAGGATGATATCGCCCCAGAACTGGACCCGGCGCCCGTGCCTGCCGGCCAGCTTCACAAGTTCCGAGAGAAAATCGAGGTAAACCCGGTGCAGGCCGCGCTCCGCGCAGAGCTTCCGGCTGCGCCCCTGCCCGAGCTCCACAGTCTCGTCGCAGCCGATGTTCAGCATTCCGCTCGTGAAGTTCGGCAGGAACTCGGCGTAGAGCCGGTCGATGAAGTCGAGCGCCTCCTTTCCGGGAGCGAGCGTCGCCTGATACCAGGCATCCCACGCCTCGAAATACCACGGTTCCGGACTTTCGGCCAGGCCGCGGTACTCTCCGAGGCAGAGCCAGCGGCCGAGATGCCCGAAGCTGTTCAGATTCGGCACGAGCTCGATGAAACGGCTGCGGCAGTAGCGGTCGAGTTCCATGATCTCCGCCGGCGTCAGCGGCGAGGAGTCGAACCAGACCCGTTCGTCTCCGGCAAACGCGAAAGAGTGTTCCATGTAAAGCTGCAGCTCATTGTAACGCAAGGCGCTCAGGCTGTCGACGGTCCGTTTCAGCTCCTGCATGGCCGGCACCTTGCAGCGCGACACGTCGAGCATGTAGCCGCGCCGCGCGAAATCGGGCGCGTCGTCAATCCGCATCAGCGGAACCCGGCACGGTTCCGACAGCAATTGCCGGAAAGTGAGCAATCCGTAGTAAAACCCGGCGTCGCCGGAGGCCGACAGCAGCGCCTGTTCCGGCGTCGTTTCGAGCCGGTATCCCTCCGGCGGCAGGGTGGAATCCCGCACCATGGTCAGCAGCCGGGCGCCCGCGCCCGGCGTGCCGGCCGTCACCTCAACCGGAGAAAAAAAACGCTCCGACAGCAGCTCCGCCGCGCACATCGCCGCCTCCTTCAGCTCGAATCCGGCCTCCGCCGGAAGGACCAGCCAGCGGCGATCCGCATAGCTCACCCAGGAACCCGAATCGGAAACCCGGCGCGGTTCGGGAAAAATCAACATGCTGCACCTCCCTCATCTGTTGTTGAAACCAGCATGGGGAACTACTATATCCGCGCCGCGCCGTTTCGCAATCCCGCACGACCTGTTTTCCGAAAAAAAAATTTGCATCATCCTTTGGAGGATGTATATTAATGAGTTTCGTTCAGGCATATTGCATCAGGAGGAAAAAATGCTGCTCTTTCTGCTCGGGATGGCGATTCTCGTGATCGGTTACTTCACTTACGGCAGGTTCGTCGAAAAGATTCTGGGGCCGGACGACCGGCCGACGCCATGCCGGACCTGTTCGGACGGCGTCGACTTCGTCCGGCTCCCGCACTGGAAAAACATGCTGATCCAGCTCCTGAACATCGCCGGAGTCGGCCCGGTGATCGGCGTGATCCTCGGCATCAAATTCGGCGCGATCGCCTTCCTCATCATTCCGGTCGGCAACATCATCGGCGGCGCCGTGCACGACTTCGTCGGCGGCATGATGTCGCTGCGGCACAACGGCGCCAACCTGCCGGAACTGATCCGCATGAACACCGGCAAGGCGTTCTACTGGATCTTCTCGGCGTTCATGATCTTCCTGCTGCTGCTGGTGGTGGCGGTATTCATCAACATTCCGGCCCGGCTGATCGACGGCTTCTGGCCCTCGACCGCGCTGTTCTGGACGGCGGTCATCGCCATCTTCCTCTACTACATCGCCGCGACGCTGTTCCCGGTGGACAAGATCATCGGCTCGGTTTATCCGCTGTTCGGCGCGCTGCTGATCCTCGGAACCTTCGCGATCTTCGCGGTCCTGATGTTCCACGCAGCCGGCAACCCCGCGCTGCTGTCGGAGTCGGAGGCATTCCGGGCCAATATGCTGACCCCCGCCAACAACAGCCCGATCCTGCCGATGCTGTTCGTCACGATCGCCTGCGGCATCCTCTCGGGCTTCCACGCCACGCAGTCGCCGATCATCGCCCGCACGATGGAGCATGAAAAACAGGCGAAATCGAGCTATTACGGCATGATGGTGCTCGAAGGCGTGATCGGCATGATCTGGGCGGCGGCCGGACTGGCGATCTACAATCTGTTCCCCGAGCTCATGCAGGAAAACCCGACCAATGTGCTTTCGAAGATCACGACGCATTTCCTCGGCAGCTGGGTCGGGGCGGTGACGGTCATCAGCGTCATCATCCTCGCCGTAACCTCCGGCGACACGGCGATGCGGAGTCTGCGGCTGAGTCTGGCGGAAATGTTCCGCATTCAGCAGAAGCCGATCAGGAACCGCTTTCTGCTCTGCCTGCCGCTGATCGCCGTCGTCTCGCTCCTGCTCTGGTGGTCGAACCAGAGCGCCCAGACCTTCAACCAGCTCTGGGTCTACTTCGCATGGGGCAATCAGGTGCTCGCAAGCTGCACGCTGACGGCCGGCACAGTCTGGCTGCTGCGGAACCGCAAGCCGGGGTGGATCACCGCCGTGCCGGGCGCATTCATGACCTTCATCGTCGCGACCTATATCCTCTGGATCTCGCCGGCACACGGCGGACCGCTCGGCAAGCCGCTGCTCGGTTTCGGGCTCGAGCTGCAGACAGCGTACATCATCGCAATCCTGTTCGCGTGCATCACGACCGGCTGGAGCATCTGGTACGGGCGGAAACTCTCCCGGTAATCCATTCGGCACACTTAAGCCGGGAAGGATGCCCGCCCCGGCACATGCGTCGATCTGAAAATCACCCCCGCCGGCCTGGCCGGCGGGGGTGATTGCGCTTAAGAATATAAAAAGGCCCGGAGGGGAAAACGCCTCCTCCGAGTCCCGCGAAAGTCAGATCGGGAACCGCGGGCTTATTCCCACTCGATCGTCCCCGGCGGCTTCGCCGTGATGTCGTAAACCACGCGGTTCACGCCGTCGACTTCGCGGACGATCCGCTCCATCATGGTCTCGAGGAGCTCCCACGGCAGGCGCACGACCTGCGCGGTCACTGCGTCGACACTGTTGATCGAACGGATCGCGATAACGTAATCGTACGAACGCTGCCCGTTCTTGATGCCGACCGTCTTGACCGGCACGAAGATCGCGAAAGTCTGCCAGGTCTTGTGATACCAGCCGGCCCTGGTCAGCTCCTCGGTCACGATCGCGTCGGCTTCACGGAGCATATGCAGCGTGTCGCGCTCGATCGGGCCGACGTGCCGGACACCGAGCGACGGCCCCGGGAACGGATGACGGTCGATGAGCTCCGACGGCAGCCCGAGCAGCCGCCCGACCTGACGAACTTCGTCCTTGAACAGCCGCTCGACCGGCTCGACCAGCTTGAACTTCATATTCTTCGGGAGACCGCCGACGTTGTGGTGGCTCTTGATGACGCCGTTCGGATTGCCGTCGAGCGGAATGCTCTCGAGAATATCCGGGTAGATCGTCCCCTGCCCGAGGAACGGAGCGTCGACCTTGGCCGCCGCCTCGGCGAAGACCTCGATGAACTCCTTGCCGATGATCTTGCGCTTCTGCTCCGGATCGGCGACGCCCTTGAGTTTGTCGAGAAAACGGTCCGACGCATCGATATAGCAGAGGTTCATATCGAAGTTCCGGGCGAAAATCTCCTGCACGAGTTCGGGCTCGTTCTTGCGCAGCAGCCCGTGGTTCACGAAAACGCAGGTCAGCTGCCTGCCGATCGCCTTGTGGATCAGCGCGGCGACGACCGAGGAGTCGACACCGCCGGACAGACCGAGCACGACCTTCGCGCTGCCGACCTGGCGGCGGATGTCGGCCACGGCTTCGTCGATGAACTTCTCCATCGTCCAGCTGCCGTGGCAGCCGCACTGACAGCAGAATGCGACGGCGGCGTCCACGTCGCCGGTTCCGGTGCCGGAGGTCAGGTCGAGGATCGGCAGCTTCAGCGCTTCGAATTTTTCGCGCGCGCCGGGGCGCTCCGGCGTACCGGCGTCGGCGCAGAGGATCAGCCCGACCGGCTTCTCCTCCATCACGCGCTCGGCCGGAACGGTATAAGGCATGACCATCGTGTAGATGTGACGGTCACGGATCGAGCGGGCGAACTTCTGGATGTCTTCGCATCCGAAGTTGACCAGCACGATGGTTTCCGGGGTTTGCTTCATGAAATCTCCTTGCTGTTGACGTACAAAACAGAATATGAAAAATATACTCCGTTTTCCCGGTAAAGGCAAGCGGCAAAAACCGTTTTCTCACCATTCCGCGGCCCGGACCGGCCCACTCCTCCGGATCAGATTCCGGAACGGTTGTATTTCCGCCGCACCGTATCGGGGTAGACGACGTGCGACAGCAGCGAATCGTAGCTGATGCGTCCCTGCTCGTAGAGGCGGATCAGCGACGAATCCATCGTGCACATCCCCTGCTGCGTGCCGAGCTCAAGCTGCGTGTAGAGTTTGTGCCAGTCCGCGTCGCGCATCAGGTTCCGCGACGCGAGGTCGACGGAGAGATATTCGCAGGCGAGCACCCGGCCCTTGCGGTCGACCGTCGGCAGAAGCTGCTGGGTCAGAATCCCCTGCAGAGAGTTCGCGAGCTGAACGATCACCTGCTGCTGCTGCTCGGGCGGAAACACGCCGACGATCCGTTCGACGGTCGTCACCACGCTCGAAGTGTGCAGCGTCGCAATCACGAGGTGGCCGGTTTCGGCCGCCGTGAGGGCGGTGCCGATCGTGTCGAAATTCCGCATCTCGCCGATGCCGATCACATCCGGGTCCTGCCGCAGGATGTGCAGCAGCCCCTCGTGGAAGCTCCGCACGTCGCTGTGCAGCTCCTGCTGGACTACGAGCGACATCTTGTGGGTGTGGACATATTCGATCGGGTCTTCGATCATGATGATCTTGCCGCGGCGCCGGCTGTTGATCTGGTCGATCATGTAATTCAGCGTCGTCGTCTTGCCGGAACCGGTCGGCCCGGTGACGAGAATGAGGCCGGAAGGCCGGTCGAGCAGCCGGTCGACCGCCTCCGGCAGCCCGAGCTCCTCGCGGGTGCGCAGCTTTTCCGCGCAGGCGCGGATGGAGAGTTCCGGCGAGCCGTTCCGCAGATAGACCGAAACCCGGAACCTGCCCAGCTCCGAATGCGTGAGCGAGTAGCTGAGCGCCATCTCCTTTTCGAACGTCTCGCGCTGCGCCTCGGTCAGCGCGTCGAGCGCCAGGCGGGCCAGCGTCTCCGCGGAATACGGTTCGGCTTCGGCGAGGACGATTTCGCCGTTGACCCGCCAGGCGGGCGGCAGCCCCGCGATCAAATGGATGTCCGAAGCGCCGAACCGGCGCGCCGTATACAGAAGGCGATCCAGCGTAAGTGGTTTGCTCATAATTCCTGTTCCGTTCCGCTTCCGGCTATCTTCCGAACAGCCGCGCCCAGAAGCCGCGCGCGGCAACCGCTTTCTTCAACTCATCGGGAATCGTATAATCCGGCATCAGGGTCGAACACGCCGCCAGCGCCATCTCGGCGCCGCGCCGGTCCCCGAGCCGGAGCCGGGTCCGGGCCATCCGGAGCTGAAGCTCCCCCTTCTCCGGGTGGCGCGAAAGCACCGGGCTCAGGAATTTCATCGCCATGCCGGCCGAGGCGTCGGTATCCGCGAACAGACAGCAGTCGGCCACCAGAACCGCCGCTTTCCACTCCTCGATTCCGCCGACCGCAAACGCCTGCTCGAAGCAGTACCCGGCATTCCGGCGCGAATAGAGAAACAGCTCCCCGCGAACGATATAGGCGAGCGCTCCGCCGCCTTTCTCCAGCGACGAATCCGAATACCCGCAGGCGCGGTCGAACTCACCGGTGCGCGCCGCCGCCAGCGCCCGCAGCGCCAGCAGATCCGGCGTCTCGCCGACCACGCCGGCGGCATTGGCGTACCAGAGCCCGGCCTCATGATATTCACCGAGTTCGATCAGCGAAAAAACCTGCCCCTGCCATGCCGGAGCGGAACCCGGATCGAGCCCGACCGCGCGCGAATACTCCTCCAGCGCGCGCTCGTAGACCGAGCGGAAAAACAGCCGGTCGCCGCGATCAAGAAAGTATTGCGCATCCTTGACCGGCTCCCCGGCGTAACACGGCTTGCCTGCATCCTTCGGGCCGCCGGAGGGCGGCTCGGGAATATCGGCAAGCTCCAGTGCGTTGAATCGTCCCATATTGCTCCATTCTCAGTTCGAATCTGTTGGAATATACTCCGCATCCGGCGCAAGGCCAAGCGGCCTCCGGCGCCAGAACGGAAAAACCACCCGCTCGAGCCGGGCGGCGATCGCCCCCCGGCCGATGATCGCATAGTCGCGGTTCCACCCGACATTGCCGCGCTGCGTCACCGACGGGTAAAGCAGGAATTCATCACTGCCGAGCACGGTTTCCGGCAGGTCCGGCAGCCGGTAGTCGGGGTTCAGCGGCAGAACCGCCGCGGGCGCATCGTCCACAAAGAGCCTTCCGTTCCTGATGCCTACTTTCTGGCCCGGTCCGGCCAGCAGCCGGTCGACGACATTGTCCGCGCCGTACACATAACGCCGAATTCCGACCTGCACGATGTCGCCGGGCCGGAGTTCCCGCATCTCCCGGTCGAGCGCGACCCACTCCCCGCCGTAGAGCTCCGGCCCGCGATAGAGCGGCGCGATCACCAGATAGTCGAGACGCCCGATCACCCGGTCGGCGGCAAAACCGTAGGAGAGGTTGTATGCCTGATAGACGAAAAGGCTCAGGACAACCGTGTAAAACAGCCTCTGCCGGTACGGATGCGACTCGAACCGGAAGATGTCGCAGATGCTGAGCGTCGGCCCGAGCGCCGCCAGCGCCAGCATCCACGGGAACCAGTCCGTCCCCAGATAAGCGACCGCCAGAGACAGCCCGAGCAGCCAGATGCCGATATAGACGAAGCCCCGGACGATCCGTTTCCGGTAAAACTGGTAATATCCCGGAATCAGCGCGGACGGGATTCCGAGGACGGCCCGCGAAACCACGTCCCGAAACGAAAAGTCGCGCCCGTGCGGCGAGATATTCGTCGAGAAAAACGGCTGAATCCGGTCGCCGAACAACGCATCGCAGAGACTGACGCCGTAAGCGGCCAGCGCAATGAGCATCATCCGGAGCCGAACCGATTCCGTCCCCGCGCGGAGCATGCCGCAGAGTCCGCCGCTCCACGCGGCCAGGCAAACAATGCCGAACAGCAGCCGCCCGCGGCGGAGCTGGCCGAAGCCCGGCAGCAGCAGCACAGCCAGCCAGTCGGCGACAGCCCACTCCCGTTCCGGCGTAACGACGGCCTCGCCGTTCGACTCGCGCCAGCGGAACCCCCGGCGGCGGCGCATGCGCCAGAGCAGCCGCCGCGCCCGGTCCGCCCCCTTCGCACGGGGCGGGTGCGGGTCGATCGCCGGAAGTTCGGGCGCGCGCAGCAGCTTCCCGCAGCGCACACACTTCTTCAGGTAATCCAGATTGTTGAAACCGCACTCCGGACAAAGCATCGACAGTTCCGCTTACCGCTCCGTCTCCACATCGACATCGACGTCGACGCCGATTCCGGCCTGAAAATATTCGGAATCCGGCTCAAAGCCGACCTCCTGCCCGACGATTTCAGAGAGAATGTCCGCGATCTCGCGGCATCTGGTGCCGCCGAAACCGGAGATGTCTCCGCGAACGATCCCCTCCGGAGAAATTTCGATCTCGATTTCCCGTGCCATACGACTACTCCTCCCAGCTGCGCAGTTTGATGCGGATATTATCCTCGTCGTCAACCGTCTGTTCGACGAGCTCCATTCCGGTGCGGTTCTTCATCTCCTCGACGACCCGCGCATAGACGTACTGCTGGATCACGCGCCCGGCGAGCGTGCGGCCAAGCTCTTCGAGCTCGGCCTTCGGGTGAGAATCGCCGGTCACGCAGACCCGCATGCGGCCGCGCACGTCGCGCGAGAACCGGACCTCGATATCGTCCTTCACAAACACCAGCTGCTGCTCGCGGCCGATCGACGCGCCGACCTCCTCGGCGTTACTGAGTTCAAGCTCGACCTCGGTGCGTACGCCGGAACCGACCTTTTCCTTCACGCCGCCGCTGACGTTCACATACTCCTTCGCGATCGTCCTGACCGTCTCGTCGACGGCGACGAAGCCCATGGCAACCAGCACAGCACTCGCGGCCGTCGCAACCGCCGGCCACGCCGCCATCGCAATGGTCGGCGCGATAATGACAACTCCACTCATGGCCAATCCTCCTTATTCCAGTTCGATTTTTCGGAGCTCGCCTTCCGGAACTTCCGGCGCACCGGTCGAAGCCGGGCGCGCCCGGCCGAGACACCAGTCGCGCAGCTTCCGGATCTCCTCCGACAGCGTCCGCGACAGCGGAACCGTCGCCGCCAGCGCCAGCATGACGTCCCCTTCCTCCAGGTCGCGCCCGGCGTAGTAGCAGTCGTACAGCGCCGCGACGACCGCCGCCTCGATTTCGGCCCCGCTGAAGCCGGCGGAAGCCTTCGACAGCGCGTCGAGGTCGAAATAGTCGGGATTCCGGTTCCGCTCGGCGATCTTCAGCCGGAAAATCTCCTTCCGCTCCGCCTCGTTCGGCAGGTCCACGAAGAAGATTTCGTCGAAACGCCCCTTGCGCAGCAGCTCGGGCGGAAGCTTCGAGATATTGTTCGCGGTTGCGATGACGAAAACCGGCGCGGTCTTTTCGGCCAGCCAGGTCAGGAGAGCGCCGAAGATGCGCGCCGAGGTGCCGCCGTCGGTGTCTCCGCCCGAACCGCCGACGCCGCCGAACGCCTTCTCGATCTCGTCGATCCAGAGAATGCACGGCGAAATTGATTCGGCCACGGCGAGCGAACGGCGCATATTCGACTCGGTCGAACCGAGCGCGCTCGAAAAGAGCCGCCCGGCGTCGAAGCGCAGCAGCGGCATCTTCCATGCCGCGGAGACGGCCTTCGCGCAGAGGCTCTTGCCGCACCCCTGCACGCCGAGGAAGAGCGCTCCCTTCGGGGCGGGCAGCCCGAAAGCACGGGCATTCTCGGTGAACGCGAACGAACGTTTCCAGAGCCACTCCTTCAGGAGATCGAGTCCGCCGATGTTCTCGAATCCCTCGGCCGCCTCGTAGTATTCGAGGATGCCGGATTTGCGGATCAGCTGCTTCTTCTCCTCGAGCACGACCGGAACGCTCTCCGCCGAAAGGCCGCCCTGCAGCACCAGCGCGCGCGCAAACACGTTCTCGGCTTCGTTGAAGGTCAGCCCGAGCGCGGCCTGCAGCAGCGCCTCGCGCGATTCGGGCGGCAGGTCGATGACGAGCTGCGGATTGTCTCTGACTTCGGCGAGCACCTGGTCGAGCAGATCCTCCATGACCGTCAGGTCCGGCAGCGGGTAGTCGATGACCGTGACATCCTTTTCGAGATCTTCAGTCATGCACATGGTCGGTGTGATGATGATCAGCGTCTTGTAGCTGTTCTTCAGCGCGGCGGCGACTTCCCGGAGACGCCGGATCACCGCGAAATTGCGGTTTCCCATATAGGGGTGGAAATCGAAAAAGACGAAAATCGCCGGTTCGATATTCCCGATGACCCGGTCGAGAGCGGCGAGCGGGTCGCGGGTCTGCGGATCGGTCCGTCTGGCTGACTGCTCCGTGAGCCCGGCGGGAATCACGCCGGTATTGAAGCTCCAGGTGTAAACCTTCTTTTCGCGCCGCTCCGCAATGCGCTGCACATGCGCAAGGACGCGCTGTTCCTCGTACGAGACGACATTGATCACCGGGTACCGCGCCCGGATCAGCATTTCAAGCTCGTCGCGGCGAACCGCCGGATTACCGTTAGCCATTCGCACCACCTTCCACGTTCTCCCCGCCCGACAGCAGGGCATTCAACAATTGACGGACCTCGTCCGGAACGTCCTGAACGGCGATCGTGCCGTCCGGCCGCAGAATCAGTTCTCCGCTGAATCTGCCGGAATCCGATCCAACGCCCCCGGGTTCCGGATTGCAGACCGAACGGATGCGCCGGAGTCCGAGCCGCTCCACGGCCTCCCCGACCTTCTCCCACTCCCGCCGGTCGAGCGGAAGGCAGCAGCCGTCTTGGTCCGGCAGGAGCTCATTCAGGCTGACCGGCACGCCGGGCAGCTCTTCCGCCAGGAATTCGAGCGCCGGAATCGTGCAGCATTCGACATGCCCGTGCACCGGCAGCTGCCGGACGAGAAGCCGCCCGGGTTCCACGGCAAGCAGATTCCGCTTCATCGTCGGGACATAGCCGCCGAAACCGGTCAGCCGCCCGGCGCACGCATCCGCCGCGAACTTGAAATCGGCCACATAGAAGTCGACGAAACCGTCGATGACCTCGAATGCCTCGGCAGTGAACAGGAAATCGCTGTTCCAGACCACCGGCACGCCCGACTCGAGCCGGCGGGCGACTTCGACGGCGGCCGGAAGCGAACAGCCGGGCTCGCCACCGAGCAGCTGAAGCACGCGGATGCGGCCCTGCCGGTAAAGCCGGTCTGTCCGCGCCGCGATCTCCGCCGCATCGAACGGAACGCAGCCGGGACACCCCGGCTCCAGGAATTCGGCGTTCGAACAGTAGCGGCAGCGCAGGTTGCATCCGGCCAAATAGAGCATGCGGGCCGGATTCAGCGGAGGTTCCTCGCCATAGGTCGTGAAAAACTTCGAAACGCGCGGTTCGGTCACGCCGCAGAATCCGGTTTCGCCTTCCGCGCGGCGCGCGCCGCAGCGGCGTTCGCACAGGCGGCACGGGCTGGCCAGTGCGGCAGCCCGGCCGCTCAGCGCCTCCCAGTCGATCGAACGCCCGATTTTCGCAATAAAATCTCTCATATCCGTGAACATAATACACAAATTGCGAAAATGCAAATCCGGAATCACGACCGGGCCGGAAAACGGATCGGGAAAAGAATCGGCGGGGAGTGAACCGCGCGTTTCACCAACGGGTTGGAAAATACGGAGAAAACAGAAAAAAACGGAAGATACCGGTGAAAAGGGGTTGACAAAAAAGAAGATTTTATTTATTATTAATCTTCGGAGAATCGGATCATCATCCCGCGGAAGTGCATGCCGCGAAGTGATCCGGGCCGACCGGAAGAAGCTCCGGCACTTCCGCCGCACACCCCTTCCCCGCTTCCGGGCAGCGCGGCGCGAAGGCGCATCCGGGCGGGAGGTTCCCGGCATCGGCAACCTCCCCGGCCTTCGGAAGCTCCCGCCTCCGGTCCGGGTCCGGCACCGGCGCGGAAGCCAGCAGCAGCCGGGTATACGGGTGAACCGGGTGCCCGAACAACTCTTCCGTCGGCGCGATTTCAACGATCCGCCCCGCATACATCACGGCGACCCGGTCGCAGATGTGTCGAACCACCCCGAGATCGTGCGCGACGAAAATGTACGACAGCCCCATGTCGCGTTTCAGGTCGTCGAGCAGGTTGATGACCTGCGCCTGCACCGAAACATCGAGTGCCGAAACCGCCTCGTCCGCCACCACGAAACGCGGATTCATCACCAGCGCGCGGGCGATGCCGATCCGCTGCCGCTGACCGCCGGAAAACGCGTGCGGATAACGGGTCTTGTATTCGGGTTTGAGCCCGACCTTCAACAGCATTTCATCGACGCGGCGCTCAAGCTCCGCCCCCTTCGCCATCCGGTGAATCACCAGCGGTTCGGCGACGATTCCGCCGACCGTCATGCGCGGGTTCAGGCTCGAAAACGGGTCCTGGAAAATCATCTGCGCGGATCGCCTGAGCGGAATCAGCTCCCTGGCCGTCAGCTCTCCGAAATCGACGTAGCGACCGTCGCCCGCCGCATCGAAATATGCGTGGCCGGACGTGAAGTCGAGCGCCCGCAGAATCGTCCGCACCGTCGTCGATTTTCCGCAGCCCGACTCCCCGACCAGCCCGAGCGTCTCGTTCCGCCGCAGGTCGAACGAAACGCGGTTCACCGCCTTCACGTCACCGGTCTTCTTCGGAATCACTCCCCGGCTGCGGATCGGGAAAAATTTGCACAAATCCCGCACCGCCAGCAACGGCGGCGCATCGGAAAGCGCGCTGAAATCGTCTGTGCTGTAAGCGTTCATATCTGCTCTATATCGTTCTCCGGCCTCATTCTGATTTATGCCTGATTTATGTTTGATTTACATCGTCTTCCGGCTGGATTCTGATTCATGTCTGAATTATGTCGTTTCCCGGCTTTTCCGCGCCTGCGGCGCCGGGTCTTTATGCGCATTCGCGCAACAGACCGCGTACGAATGCCTCCGGCGGCCGGGGCGCGTCGCCCCCGGCCCCCGGACCGGCAGGATGCCGGCGCCGTCGGCGGCTTTGCCGCCTTTACGTTTTCGCGGGCATGCGGCATTCTTTCTCTTTTTCCAACAGCACGGTCATCTCCTCCGCCCGGGCGCAGCAGATCTTCCGTTCTCCGATCGTCCGCTCCTCCGGCGGCTCCCCCTTGTCGCACAGCCCTTTCACGGCGAAATCGCAGCGCGGGTGGAACGGGCATCCCGGCGGCGTATCCAGCAGCCCCGGCACCGAGCCGCGGATCGACGGCAGCCGCTCCCCGCGTCCGTGCAATCCCGGCAGCGACGCCAGCAGCCCGTGCGTGTACGGGTGCAGCGGATTTTTGATGATCTCCCGCACGCTCCCCTGCTCGACGATCCGGCCGAGATACATCACCGCCACCAGGTCCGCCGTCTCCGCAACCACCGCCAGATCGTGCGTGATCAGAAGCACGCTGCTGCCCGTCTCGCGCTGCAGGCTCCGCATCAGCGAAAGCACCTGCGACTGGATCGTCACGTCGAGCGCCGTCGTCGGCTCGTCCGCAATCAGCAGCTCCGGGCTGCTCAGCATCGCCATCGCAATCACAATCCGCTGCCGCATCCCGCCGGAGAGCTCGAACGGATACTGGTCGAACCGCCGCTCCGGCGCCGGAATCCCGACCCGGCCGAGCATCGCGATCACCCGTTCCCGCGCCTCCTTCTTCGACATCTTCCGATGCAGGAACAGCACCTCCGACAGCTGGCCGCCGATCGTATGCACCGGTGAAAGCGCCGTCATCGGCTCCTGGAAAATCATCGCAATGCGGTTGCCGCGTATCTCGTAAAGACGCGGATCTTTCTCCGAAACCGCGGCGAGATCCAGCTCCATGCCGTCCGCGCCGTGATAACGGATATGTCCGCCGGTGATCCTCCCCGGCTTCTGGATCAGCCGCAGGATCGAGTAGCTCGTCACGCTTTTGCCGCAGCCGGATTCCCCGACCAGCGCCAGCACCTTTCCGCGCGGCACGGCGAAGCGGACGCCGTTCACGGCCTTCGCCTCCCCCTCGTCCGTGAAGAAGCTGACCGTGAGACCGTCGATTTCGAGCACGTTCGGATTCATTCCCGCCCTCCCCTATTTCGATGCATACGGGTCGGCCGCGTCGCGCAGCCCGTCGCCGACGAAGTTGAAGCACAATACCGCGAACACCAGCATCAGCACCGGCGAAAGCAGCCACGGATAGTCGATGACCGCCTTCACATTCATGCACTCCTGCAGCATGACGCCCCAGCTCACCACCGGCGGACGCAGCCCGAGCCCGAGAAACGACAAGCTCGTCTCCCCGAGGATCATCCCCGGCACGGTCAGCGTCAGCGTCACGATGATGTGGCTCGCAAAGGCCGGCAGCAGGTGGCGGAACAGAATCCGCCCGTGCCCCGCCCCGAGCAGCCGGGCCGCGACCGCGTAATCCTCCTCGCGCAGGCTCAGGATCTTGCCGCGCACGACCCGTGCGAGACCGGTCCACGACAACAGGCTCAGGGTGACCGTGATCGCGAAATAGGTCTCGAGCGGGCTCCAGTCCGCCGGTACCGCCGCCGCCAGCGCGAGCCACATCGGCAGCTGCGGGAACGAGTTGATGATCTCGATCACCCGCTGGATCGCCGTGTCGGTCACTCCGCCGCAATACCCTGAAATCCCGCCGATCACCACGCCGAGCACGAACGAGAGGAACACTCCGACCAGCCCGACCGACAGCGAAATCGTCGATCCCTGCACGATGCGGCTCCAGATGTCGCAGCCGAATTTGTCCGCCCCGGCCATGTAATAGACGAAACGCTTCTCGTCGCCGGGCTTGAAGTCCGGAATCCGGCCGGTGTCGACCCCGAACAGATGACGGTCCGTCGGAAAGATCCCCCAGAGCCTGTACGGCACGCCCCGGACGAAGAAACCGAGCGGCGCGTTGTTTTCGGGCGCATCCTCATAGTAGCTGTTCAGCGTGACCGGATCGACCATCCGCCTGAGCCCTTTGGCGTGCAGCCCCGTCTCCCGGTCGAAGCCGAGCTTCTGCGGGGGGCAGTAGATGTAGTCGAGATTCCGCTCGTACTTGCCGTACGGCGCGAAAAACGGCGAGAAAAGCGCCATGATGTAAAGCCCCGCCAGCAGAAACGCGGCCGCCACAGCGAGCTTGTGCCTGCGGAATTTCAGCAGCGTGAGCTGCCGCTGGTTCAGCATGTCGTAGGTCAGCGGGCCGGGCGGCGTGAAAAGTCTGATTCTCATCGGGTTCCGCCTCCTTCCAGCCGGATGCGCGGATCAACCATCATCAGCAGCAGATCGCTGACCAGCGTCCCCATGACGCCGAGCAGGCTCAGCACCATCAGCATCGAACCGGCCATATTCATATCCTGGCTGAACAGCGCCGACAGCATCAGCGGCCCCACCGTCGGCAGACTCATGACGATCGCGACGATCGAACTGCCGGAAACGAGCGTCGGAAACAACGTCCCGATCCCTGAAATGAACGGGTTCAGCGCCATGCGCACCGGATATTTGAACAGCAGCTTCAGCGGCCGCACTCCCTTTGCGCGGGCGGTCACCACATACGGCTTGCGCAGTTCGTCGAGCAGATTCGCGCGCATGACCCGGATCATCCCGGCGGTTCCGGCCACGCCGACCACGAGGATCGGCACCCAGATGTGCCGGCAGAGATCGACGGCCTTGCCCCAGCTCCATTCGGGCTGAATCGCGTACTCCGGCGAAAACAGCCCCGAAATCCCGGTCAGCGCCATCAGGATCAGCGCCAGCAGGAACGACGGCACGCACATGCCGAGAAATCCGAGCACCGAAATGAGGTAATCGCCCGCCGAATACTGCCGGCAGGCCGAATAGATCCCGATCGGCAGCGCAAGGCTCCAGGTCAGCAGCACCGTGCCGAGCGATATGAGAACGGTCAGTAAAATCCGGTCGCCGACCATCGAATTCACGCTCTTCGAGGTCTCCATCGAATAACCCATCTCACCCTGCAGCAGCCCGGCGTCCTTCGGGTCGAAGGTGACGAACCAGGTGAACCCCATCCAGCGGCAGTAGCGTTTCCAGGCCGGGTCGTCGAAGCGGAAGAGCACGCGCAGGTCGTCGATCTGCGACTCGATCTGCTCCGGCGACGCGCCCGACTCCTCGAGCTGCATGATGCGGTTGCTGAGGTAGTCCCCCGGCGGCAGCTGGATGATCGTGAAGACGCAGACCGAAATCACGAACAGCGTCGGAACCATGATGACCAGCCGCCGCAGCACGAACGGATGCTTCAGGATCAGCAGCAGCACGAGCAGCCCCGCCGCCGCCAGCAGCGACAGCTGAACCGCGCGCCCGAGCGCCGAGACCGGCACCCCGGAGACCGGCGGAATCTCATCGCCCGCAGCGAGCTGGCGGACCGTATCCGCATCGGCCGCCGCGGACGGGCGGTCGAAACAGTAGGTTTCGGGCGCCGTGTTGCCGGGAGTCAGGAAGCAGTATCCCTCTACCGCCTTTTCCGGAACGTTCCGCATGTTCTCAGAGACGACGACGATCTTGGGCGGCGCGCTCGCCACGTTGATGGTCCAGAGGTTTTCGGCCGCGATATCGGTGATCTCGCGCATGAGCTCCTTCTGCCGCGCCGGGTCCGCCGAGCGGACCGCCTCCTCGTAGCACTCGATCGCGCGGTACATCGGGCTCGTCCGCGGCACCGGAACGGCTCCGGGATTGCCCGCTTCGGGAGCCCCGTACATGCCGTTCAGCGAAAACCAGTTGCCCCAGCCGATCGCGTAGGCGGATTCGTTCGTCGTCGCCACGAAGCTGCGCGGGGAAAGCAGCGGGACGATCTCCGACTCGCTCGACCAGATGTAGAAGTCGTAGTTGCGCGACAGCTTGCGCACGGTCAGCAGCGGGCGCGAACAGAGCTGGTACATGCAGCGGATTCCGACCTTCGCCCAGTCGTCCGCCACGAACTGCGCCGGGCCGGT
This sequence comes from Victivallis lenta, assembly GCF_009695545.1. Classification (NCBI taxonomy): domain Bacteria; kingdom Pseudomonadati; phylum Lentisphaerota; class Lentisphaeria; order Victivallales; family Victivallaceae; genus Victivallis; species Victivallis lenta. Next base: position 153,469 of record NZ_VUNS01000001.1, read on the forward strand.
CCCGGTGAAATCCGTGAAGATCATGTAAAACGTGACCGGGCGGCCGTTTTCGTCGCAGCGGAACCCGTCTTTGCGCACCGCCGGGTCGAGCCCGAGCCTCCGCCAGACCGCGTCGAGCTTCCGGTTCGCTTCGGCCGGATCGTGCCGCGTGAAGGCGGTGCGGAGCTTTTCGGAGGGGTAGAGCGAATACGGCCCCGGCTCGACCTGGTGCGGCTTCGCCAGCCCGGCGTAGAACGCATCGATGATCGGCCCGCGGTCGACCGCGAGCGACAACGCCTGCCGGAACTCTTTTTCGGCCAACAGTTTTCCCTTCAACTCCGAAGCGCGGTCGTCCGCAATTACGGCGCGGTTCAGATTCGGGTAGATCAGCCACTCGCTCGATGTACCCGGAATCCAGCAGAGCACGCGGAATTTGTTTTCCCGGGCCCGTTCCATGAACTCCGTGTAGTTCTCGAAGCGGATGTAGCGGAACTGCATGTCGGCGCGGCCGCTCGCCACCGCCAGCGGCACCATCATCGAATCGATGAACTCCAGCTGGAGCCGGTCGATGTACGGCAGCTGCCGCCCCTCTTCATCGACCGCGAAATAGTACGGGTTGCGCACGAACGACATCGGCGACATCGTCGTATATTTGCGGTAAAGCCACGGGCCGAGCGACGGCAGAGCCGGATTGTTCGCGCTCATCAGCGTATAGAGCGAACGCGCGTTCGGCATGTTGTACTTCGCCATCTCCGCGGCGAGGAACGCCTTGTCGCCGTAATCGGGATGATACTTTTTCAGGTAATGCGCCGGAGCGAAGGCGGCCTGCGTCGCAAGCGTCTCGAGGAAATCCGCGCGCGGCTCCGGGAAGGTCCAGCGGACCTTGTGCGGCCCGAGCTTCTCAAGCGTCGCGGGCCTGCCGCCGACCGTGAAATGCTTGTAGACGCGGCCGCCGCCGAGCGATTCCGCCAGCATGAAGTCGTTCCAGAAGAAGAGCACGTCGTCCGCCGTGAACGGGTGGCCGTCGCTCCAGCGGATCTTCCGCAGCGTGACCTCCCAGATTCGCCCTTCCTCCTTCATCTCGTACGCTTTGGCGATGTGCGGCACGATCGGGTATCCGGCCGGGCCGAACCGGAACAGCCGGTCGTAGAAGATGCGGGCGGTCGCGGCCGCGGCGTCCGAACCGGAACCGGCAACGAACTGCACCCAGACCCCGCCGAATTTGCCGGGCCCGTCGCAGCCGCGCATGACGACCGGCTCGGGGCCGGTCCGCTCCGCGACCGGCGGCAGGTCGACCCGGTCGAGCACCGGACTCTGCTTCCGCGGATACCAGGCCGGCAGCCTGCCCGCCCGGATCAGCCGCTCGACCTCTCCCGGAGCCGCCCCGGGAAACCGCTTCCGGAATTCGGCGGCGCGCCGGTAATCCGCCTCCGGCACGCTCCGCACCACACTGTAGCGGACGCCGTCGAGCGACTCCGGCAGCTGCCGCGCCGCCGCGGCCGCTTCCGCTTCGGCGGCGGTGCGCCGTCCGCGCCCCGGCCGCGTATCCGGCATGACCAGGTATGCGAAGAGCAGCGTCGCGCCGTAAAGCGCGGCGAGCGCCCCGAGAAGGCCGAGCAGGACCTTCCATTTCGCAACCGGACGAATGATCTTTTTCCGACTCATTTCAGCGCAGCAGCGTCTCCCGTTTCACGAACGGGTCCGCGAGGCCCGATTCGAGCAGTGTTTCAAAAGTCACGAAATTCACATCGAGCATCTGCTCGAACGACAATCCGCCGGAGACCGTGCATTCGAGCGTCAGCGCAAGCGCGCCGGAGGCCAGCGTGAAGAGATTGTTCAGATTCACCTGCCTGCCGGGCCTTCCCTCTCCGGCGGGCGTTTTCCGCAGACCGGCCTCGAAAAGCGCCCGGTTCACGGCGGAATACGCCCGCAGCCCGCGCCCGACATGGCTGAGATAGTTGAACTCGGAGGGCGGCAGCAGCACCGGCTCCCCCTCGCACGAGTGCGCATTCAGCACAAAATCGGCGCTGTAACGCTCGATGAGACGCAGCAGCGCCTTCGCCTCGGCGGTCCGGATATGGCCGGGACATGCGTCGTGCATGATGTTGAACCCCTCCGAATTCGGATATCCGCCCGGATAGGCGACTCGGTCGAGCGGAAGCGGGAAGAATTCCTTGCTGCCGCGCCAGCCGATCAGCGACCCGTCGAGCCAGCAGCCCTGCGACACCCGGCGGAACGTCTCGTACGGCACGCCGCGCAGGTGGTCCGGCGAAATCGACCGCCCGTCCATGTTCACGCAGGGCAGCACGATAAGCCGGTAGTGCCCGAGCAGGGAAACCAGCCGTTCGTGACTGCGCCCGAGCAGGTCGGTTCCGTGTTCCAGAAGCTCGATCAGATTCACCGCAAAAGCGACGCTCTCGGCCTCGGCGCCGTGGATTCCGGCGCACCAGACCACCGTCGGCGGCAGCCCGGCGCGGCGGAAGTAGCTCGAATCCGACGTCGAGGACGAACCGGCCGACCAGTTCGTCTGCGGCGGCGGCTCCGAAAAGTCGCCGTAGAACACGGCGTACACGGGGAAGCCGCCCGGCGTCCGCGCGATGACCTCGCTCCGGCCGCGCCGGACCGATTCGCAAACCGCCCCGATCTCCCCGGGACGCACGCGCCAGTAGGCCGGGCGCGGCTCCAGGCCATCGACCGAAGCAGGCGCAAAACGCCCGCCGGCCAACTGTTTCAACGCAGCGATCATGGTCTGTCCCCTCCCGGAACGGTTCTGAATTCAGCCCTGATTTCAAGCTCCGCCCCGGGTTCGACCGGCAGCCGGAGCGTCTTCGGCGCATCATGCCAGACCCTGACCGGGGCGGACAGGAGCGGCGCGCCGTTCACACTCAATTCCGAAAATTCGACGTAATATATCATGCGTTTCCCATCTTTGCGAATATCCGGGCCGCGAAGCTGCAGAATCAGCGTGCCGCCGCCCTCCGCCTTGAGTCTGCAATGCCCCTCCTTCGTCTCCCCGGCACCCGCGAACTGCACGAGCCCGCCCTTCCCCTGCGCGAACCAGCGCGGCTGTTCCCAGTAAGCGGCGTTCCCCTTGTCGCCGAGCAGGACCCGGCCGCCGGAAACCGACGCATCGATCCGGGCGAAATCCGCAGGGGAAGGCTTTGCCGGCGGCGCTTTTTTCTCTGCCGCCGGCTTCACGACCGGAACCGGTTTCAGCAGCGGCCGGTCAACCAGCGTTTTCCCGTTTTCGCGGATCGTGACATGGCCGCCGATCAGGCCGTCGCGGTTGAAACGGACCTCGCACTCGCGCCCTTCGGCAGTCGTGAACTTCACGCCGTCCTGCTCCGCATCGCGCAGCAGCTGCGTGCCGGCCATCTGCGAAACGCTCCGGTCCGCGGCCTGGAGCACGGTCAGGAAACGGGCCTTCCGCGCCTGTCCGGGCGGCGAAAGCTCCAGCCGGCAGCGTCCGGACCAGTTCGGTTTTGCAAAAGCCTTTTCGTGGTTCGGAATCTCCCAGTTGCGTCCGTTCGTCCAGAACTCCTTCCCGGGGCCGCCGATCACTTCGGCTGCGGCCTGTTCCGGCAGCAGCGGGCGGATGAACAGCGCCCCCTCCCCGGCCTCGCTCCGCCAGAGGCCCGGCGAAAGCTCTTCCGGTTCGTTCTGCGTATGGAGCAGAAAACTCTTTTTCTGATCCGGCTTCACCGATGTGACCCGGTCGTAAATCACGAAGTAATCGGGGGCGACGTAGACGAACTGGCGCACGGCCTCGCTGCACTTCTCCGGCGCATAGCAGCCGGTCGCATCTCCGCCGGTGACGGCGTGGTACGGGCTTTTTTCAAAACCGAGCGGACGGTTCGCCGCCATGCGGCTCTGGCCGCCGTCGTTGAAGACCTTTCCGGGAATGGCCGGCGCATTGGCCGGATACCAGTAAGGCGGCAGAGGCTCGTTCTCCATCCGGATCAGAATCGAATTATGCGCGACGGTCTGCGGATAGTAGACCCTGTGATGCGCCGCCGAACCGCGTTCGCCCGTATCGAGCGCCTGAAATCCCTGTCTGTAGATGATGAAGCTGTTCTCGTCGTAGTGCTGGTGCTGCGTATGGCGCGCCCCGGCTTTGATCGAGGCATAAGTGTCGTTCTCCGTCGCTCCCGAACGCACGATCATGAGCCCGAAGGTCGGAAAATAGGCGGCGATATCGCCGGCGAGCACCTGTTCCGGCGGTTCGGCATTCTTCACTTCCGGGTCGAAGCCGGTCAGGATGAACGGCAGATACGGGTAGGTGCGCAGCGCGAGGATCTTCCGGATATGCGGCGGAATCATCTCCATCACGGCCCGCGCCTGCTTCGCGCGTTCCGGCTCCGACCCGCCGTAAAAGTGGATCGCCTGCGCAAGATGCGTGTACATGAGGTAGCACGGCATCGCGTTGGTGCCGTGGAACGCATCGCCCCAGCCGAAATCGAGAAAGCCGTCCTTCGCCGCGCGGCTCGGAATCGCGGCCCAGGAGAACCAGTTGCCGTAATCGCGCATCTGGGTCCAGTGCTCCGTGCCGTCGATTCCCGCCGCGCTTTCAAGCACGTGCAGAAAGTTGTAGCTCGCCCACGGATACTGCCCGAAGCTGTAGCCGGAACAGATCGAGGTCAGCAGCCCGCTGCCGCCCGAAATTTCGTCGCGCAGATTCATCATGGCGGTATTGAGTCTGTACCCGTTCCGCAGCAGCTTCTCCGCCCGCGCATCATCGATGCCGTCGCCGTAAGCGGCGAGCCCGGCATAGAGCTGCAGCCCCGGTTCGCCGTAGTTGCCGGTCTCGGGGCCGCCGCCGTTGCGCATATAACCCGGATTCTGCATATGTTCGACGTGCTTCAGCATCGGCCCGAGGAAGCCGCGCCGTTCCTCCGGCGTCAGTTCGTTGTAAAGCCAGTCGTATGCGACAAGCCCCGAAAGGCGCGTGTTGTTGAACCACTCCGGCAGAATCCGGCAGCGGTCGCTCCATTCGACGAATTCGACCAGCAGCTTCAGATACCGCTTCGATTTCTCGAAATACGCCCGGTCGCCGGTCGCAAGATAGAGAATCGCGCATTCGAGCGCTTCGGTGCCGCCGGAGGTTTTCACCGCGTAAATCGCGGCGTTCTGGTCGTTCAGGAGCTTTTTGAAAACAAGCTTTCCGCCCTTCATCTCGGCGACATCGGCCTTGAATTCCAGCCCGGGCTCCGCCGGGAGCGCGTCGGTCCGCTTCTTCATGTCGTCGAGCAGCGGCCTGCAGAGCGTATTCGCCCGTTCCCGGAAGGCCGGGAGCGTCTCGCGCGTCAGGAACATGCGCGGATGGTCCGGCCGGATTCTCCCGGCAAACTCCTCGAAGGTGGGGGCCGCGCCGAGCGTCAGGACCGCCAGGGCCGCGGCTGCAGTCAATGCGAATTTCATTTTTCCGTCTCCCGGTTTGATCAGTTGCAGGGCGAGCCGAGCTCGCTGTTGTATCCGGCGCCGAGCGCATTGGTGACTTCGCCGTCCCGGTTGTCGCCGGCGGCGTTGGTCAGTGTGTTGCGCGGATCTTTCGGCACCGCCTTGAGTTCGGAATAGCTTCGTTTCTCAACATGGCCGTCCGCATACACGAAGTTCCCCCGGCTTGCCGCCGGCGGGAGCTGGTTCGGGCCGTCATCGAGGTTGATGCGCGGATCACCGCCGTGACGGTAGCTCGCAAAGCCGATCGTGTTGAAATGAAAGACCATGCAGCGCGCGTTGTCCCCCATCGAGAGCGCCTGAGACGGCGCGTGAATCGCCGAGGTCTTGCGGAAGCGCCCGCCGCTGCCGCCGGCAAAGAATCCGGCGTGGAAGAAGGAGTTCACCCCGTAGTGCGACCCGCCGAAAGCGGCCTCGACCGTCTTGTGCGTCCTGGAAGAGTCAGACGAAAACGGCCGGGCCTCGCCGGGGCAGACGAACGAACCCTTCGTCACATCCGCGCCGTACCAGGTCACGCCGCCGTAGGCGCTCCCGCTCGGTTTGCCGGCGGTGTCGGAATTGGAGTGTCCGGAAAGAAGACGGATGAAAACCCGCTTTTCTATCGGCGCACTCCCCGGCAGGATGAAATCCTGGTTGTCGTTCGAGTACATGATCGAGGCCAGCCCGAGCTGTTTCAGGTTGTTCACGCAGCCCGAGGCCCGGGCGGCGGAACGCGCCTGGTGCAGCGCCGGCAGCAGCATCGACGCCAGAATCGCGATGATTGCAATAACGACCAGAAGTTCGATCAGGGTAAAGAGCCGCTTCATTTCCACTTCCTTTCTGTAAGGTTCCGGTACCGGGTCAACTCCTATATAGGAGTATAGCAAAAAAGAGGCCGTTTGTCAATAGCCGGAACGAAAAAAAAACGAAAAAAAACGGACTTTCCCCCTGGCAACTCCGTTACAGGAGCACTATAATATAAAGGAAGGAGAAATCTGCACGTGATGGATCGGAAACTCTGGGAGCAGCTCCCCGTCTACCGGCGGCTGGAGAATGAAGTCAAGCGTCATATCGCCGACCGCCGGCTCAAGCGGCACGACCGGCTGCCCTCCGAGTCGCAGCTGGCCGCCGAGTACGGCGTGAGCATCGGAACGGTGCGCAAGGCGCTGAACAATCTCGTGACGGAGAAGATCATCTACCGCCGCCACGGTCAGGGAACGTTTGTCTCCCCGCGCAGCCGCAAAGGGAGGATTCTCGTCGTCGCCGGCAGATACGGGGCGGACTCCGGGCTCGGCGAAGATTTCCTGAACTTCCTGTTCGGCGCGCTCGACGAAGCGAATTCGGCCGACCTGCCCTGCGAACCGGCGCTGGTCGAGCTCGAAGATTTTTTCCGCAATCTCGACGATGTCCGGATGATCTACCCCGAAACGGTCGGCGTGCTGTTCTTCCGCGGCCACGAAAACCTGCTCCGGGCGGAAAAAGCGCTCGAAAAGCAGGAGCTGCCGTTCCTCTTCTACGGGCCGAATCTGTACGGAGAGAAATCGAAGCGTTACTCGACCGTCCACCACAACGAAGCCTCCGTCGCGGCGCTGCTGGCGGAGTGCTATGCGTCGCGCGGTTTCCGCCGCGTGCTGTCGCTCGAGGACGGCAATGACATCACCCGCGCCCGCGTCCGGCTGCTGACCGAAGCGCTCGCCGGCTCCGGCATCGCGTGCGAAAGCCGCAGCTGGCCCGAACTTTCGCGGCAGCCGGAAGAGCTGCGCCGCCTGGCCGGGGAATTCGACGTGATCAGCGCCGCCGTCACGCAGACCGCCATCGAAGCGGTCCAGATCCTCGAGCGCGATCTCCGCCTCCGCGTGCCGGACACGATCGCCGCCGCCGGAATCGACAATACCCCCGGCAGCTGGCAGCTCCGCCCTCAGTTGACCGTGGTGGACCTCTGCAACGGCGAGAACGGCCGGCTCTGCATCCGCAAATTCAGCGAGCTCATCACCGCCGGCAGCCGCCCGTTCCATCTCGACGGCAAGCTGGCGCTCATCCGGCGCGAAAGCTGCTGAGCGGAACAGCGGCTGTTCTCCGGCTTACTCCGTATTGACGTGCCCCAGCGAGTGGGCTTTGCGGTATTCCGCCGGCGTCTGCCCGTACAGCGCGCGGAACCGGCGGCGGAAGTAGGCGAGGTCGTTGAAGCCGGATTCGTAGGCGACCTCCTTCACATTGAGTTTTCCCGCCAGCAGCAGCCGGCAGGCGTGGGCGAGACGCACCCGGTTGATCTCTTCGGTCACCGTGCATCCCCAGCTGCGGCGGCAGAGCCGGTTCAGGTAGTCGGCACTGCACTGCAGCTCCTCCGCCAGAAGCGCCGTCGAGAGCGACTCGTCGAAGTGAAGCCGGATATGGGTCCGGGCGCGCTCTGCCAGTCCGGAAGCGGCCTTCTCCTCTTTCCCTTCCGAACGCCGGCCCGCCTCCAGCAGCAGAAGCTCCGCAAGCAGATCGGCGCCGGGACCGGGACCGCTTTCGCGGAGCTCCGAAAGCAGGAGCCGGTAGTACTCCCCGAACCGCCCGGGGCGGCCGGAACGCCCGCTCGACGGCATCGCCTCAAGCCGCGCACCCCCTTCCGCGCCGCGCGGGACGAAGTGCCCCCAGTAAAACACGAGCTGCGGCTCGTAGGCGGCAAGCCCGCCGTGACGGCGGCCGGGACGCAGCAGCAGCCACTCCCCCGCCGAAAGCCGGAACGTCCGCCCGGCCTCGAACATCTCAAGTTTCCCGGCATCGACATAGATCAGTTCATAGCTGTCGATGACCCGGGTGCCGTGCCGCCCGCGGCCGCGCGACACGAACCGCCCGGCATTCAGCATCCGCACCGTCTCCATAGTTCCTCCCCCTCCGGTTGCCGCCTGGACCACGCTATTTAACATAGCGCAGCCGGGCCGGATTGCAAGCCCGGAGGGAGAGGGAGGCGGAGCGGCGCTATTTGATCAGGACCCCCATCCGGTTCGCGTCGAACGGAATCATGCCGCCGCCGAGCTCGACGACGCGCTCCTTTCCCTGTCCGTCGCGGTTCACGATGCGGAGCGACATGCCGTCCCCGGGGACCATATTTCCGCGCGGAATGACGACATCGAGGTCGATGTGCTCCGCTGTGCGGCGCAGCACCCGGACGCACTCGTCGGCGCTCACGGCCGTTTCGATCCCGTACCGGCCGTTCCAGCGGTAGCTGTGGCTCCTGCCGCCGACGGCCGAGAAGCCGTATTCGCGGTAGCCGTCCTTATCCGAAATGCCGACGCTGAACACGTCGCCGCCGGTCCGGATGGTGCCGAGCTCCCCGGTCTGCACCGGCGTGTCGTCGTAAATCCGGGCGACGAAACGGAACGCCTCCGGCGCCTCGAAAAGCTGGTAATCGACTTTGAACTCATCGGCGGAAAAGCTTTTCGCCAGCCGGGAGAAATCCACTTCTCCGGCAAGCGGCTGCGGCTGGAAGGCCGTCATCCTGCCGTTGGCGGTGAATTCTCCGCCGTTCCACACGGTCCGGATGTCGTAGAGCTCGACGCCGTTCACGTCGCGATTCGTGAAGTTGTTGTCCCGGCGGGTGAGCGCAATCGGGACAATGACCGTTTCTCCGGGCTTGATCCCCTTGCGCCGGATCACCTCGGGCGTGAAGAACGAGCTCATCATCTTCGGAATCAGCTCGACGTCCGCCGGCTTCCCGGAGTTGTTGCGAACGATGACCGCACGGCCGGTCCCCTCCACGCTGACGGGAGGAGCGGGATTCAGATAAAAGACAGTGGGGACGATCTTCCGCCCGCCGCCGAACGTTCCGCCGAGGGCGTAATGAGCCGCCTCGAAGCCGGGACCGGACTTCAGCGTCGCAACGCAGCGCGCAGCCTGGCCGGGGGCCAGCTCCAGCCGCGCCGGCTCAAAGGAAACCGCGAGATTCTCCGCACCGCTGCCGGACGGCGTGACCGTCACGGGTTCGCCGCCCTCATTCGAATAGTAGAGTTCCAGCTCGACCGGTTCACCTTCGACCAGGTACTGATCGAAATTGCGCGTCACGTTGCCCGGCACGACATAGACGGCCTCGCTGACGTCGCCGGGCTCGCGGCGCGGGGAAACTGCGGACGGACGGAAAGCGGGGATGAAGCTCGCATCCCCGGTCAGGGCGGAAAGATCCACATTGCGGAAATAATTCACAAAGCGATCGGTCAGCTTCAGGACATAGTCGCCGTCCGGGGCCGGCCGGCGGTTGCCGTACTGGTCGAAATGCTCGGCTCCGGCGCTGCCGGGCAGCGTGAATTCGACCTCGGAGGGGAGCCTGTTCCAGAGCACGGCGGCGCCCTTTCCCTCCCCGTCCCGGAACAGGTATGCATGCACGCTGCCGTCGGCGAGCGTGACCCGGCCGACCGGAGTCAGCCCCGGATAAAAGCGGTTTTTGAACGGCTCGACCGCGCTGACCGAAGTCGCATCGGCATGTGGAATCATCGCCGCGCCGATGTCGTAGAAGATCGCCATCTCGACTCCGGCGCAAAGCAGGATCGGCGCTTTTTTGGTGATGAGTTCATCCAGCGAGCGGAAGGTGTGAAAGACGCTGCCCGACTCCGTATCCCAGACCTTCCAGCCCGGATAGAGCTTTTCGTATTCGCCGCGCGCCTTCAGCAGATTTTCGAAACCGTTGCCGTTGACCTCGACGCCGTACAGGTGCACGCCGATCACGCCGTCGGCGAACGCATTGCCGTTCTGTTCATGACATTCGCGCAGATACCCGACCGGGATCGAGTTCAGATTGCCGAGCAGAACCGTCGCTTTCGGGTCGACCTCCTTCACTGCGTTGTAGAACGGACGGTTGAACTGAATCCATTCGCGGGCGTCGGCGCGCGGCAGCCAGCCGCCGTCGAGATTCGGCTCATTCGAAAAGTTCCAGAAGTCGATCAGTCCCTCCGACGCCCGGACCGTGTCGCGGAAATAATCCGTCAGCTCGATCGGCTGCATGAACTTGCTGCGGATTTTGGACTGGTCTCCGCGCTGCAGCAGCGAGCCGACCAGAAACCCGGCCTCCTTCATCGGGCGGATCATCTCAAGGCAGCTGCGCCAGAGCGGCGTGCCGCTCGGGCTGACGAAATCAAGTTCGCCGAAGTAGACCGTTCCGACGCCCATGCCGATCAGCTCCTTCGCCTCCAGCTCCGGCTGCAGCGGCGGCGTGTGCCCGATGAAGTGCCCGTACCACATGCCGCTGAAACGGTTCATGACCGGAGCTTTCTCATATTTGTTGATGTAGAGCTCGCGGTCGGCGAGAAATTTTCCCTCCGGCGTGCGGGCCCTGACGATGCAGTTGAAAAACCCGTTCGGCAGCTCGGAAACATCGAACTTCACCTCGCTCCGTCCGGCGGGGACGGAGAGTTCCAGATCCTTCTTCAACAGCGATTTGCCGGAGAAGTAGTCCACAACCTCGCAGACGAGCTTCGCCTTCTTCGCGTCGGGTGAATCGAGCACGGCCGTGATCTCGTTCTTCTCTCCGGCGATCAGGTGCGAATAGCGGTGATCGATGCGGATCAGCATATCGAAATCGACCGGCAGCATCCGGGTGATCTTGAAATTCCGGAGCGACACGGTCCGTCCCACCCGCGCTCCGATCGCGAACAGAATCCGGCCGCTGCGCATATTGTTGCGGAAGTTCTCGCCGGCTTTCCCCTTGTAGACAAAGTGCTTCCAGTCGTTCGTCACCGTCGCGTCCCCTTCGCAGCGGAAGCCGAAGGTCACCCAGTTCGAATTGGCGAGGAAGTCGGCGCCGAGCCCCCAGAACGGCTCCTTGTCGGTCTTCGCGTCGAACTCGAGGAGCAGCGTCTCGCCGGCCAGCACGGTGAAGGCCGGCAGCAGCAGCCGGCAGCTCTCCGAAAGATGGTCCGGGTAGGTGAAATGATAAGCTCCGTCGCTGACGGTCATGACCGCTTCCGGCATATGGGTGCCCCAGAAACCGACGTGATACGGGTCGGCCGGGAAGTCGATCAGGTTGATCCGCCCCGGAAAATTGGCGTCGACCGTGTATTCGGCCGTGTCGCCGAGGTTGAACGGCCGGTAAGGCAGCGCCTGCCGCGAGACGAAAACCAGCGGGACGTAGACGCTCGAATCGTTCCACGAACGGTTCTCCTGATCTTTCGGAGAGAAGCTTAAATAGTGTTCCTGCGAAACGGTGTCGGTGTCCTGATACAGGGCGTTGAACTGCAGTTCGAGGCCGTTGAACGGATAGAGCTTCCGGACCTCGTTCTGCAGCTCGATCTTCATCATTGCCTCCCAGCCGCCTTCGACCAGCCGGGTCCGGGCCGTGGTGTTGCTGAGGGTCTTGCCGCGGGAATCGCGGCTGACGGTGAACTGCTCGTGGCGAATCCCGACGCGCGGATTCTGAAAAAGGCCGGTCGGCTGCAGGAAGAATTCAAAACAGTCGTTGGTGTGGATCGAATCGGTGCTGAAATTCAGCACATCGTCGAGGGCCCGGAAACGGACATAAATATACCTGCCGTCCGAAGCGAGCCGGAACTCCGCCTTGTTGTCTCCCGGAATCAGCGCGCTCTTGTTCAGCGACGTATTCGGGATCTCATACGCGGGGCGCCCCTGCCAGAACGGCGCGTCGAAATCGTACGGAACCGATTCGAATACCTCGATCTCGGCGCGGCCCTTCTCCGCTCCCGCCGCGGCGCGCGGCGGCGGAACGATTCCCGGCAGCTTGACGCCGTTGACCGCCGCTTCGGTCAGGTTCATTCCGATCAATTTCAGCGAAACGTCGGAGATTTCAAGCGTCGAACCGCCCATGCTCGAAAAATCGATGCGGATGTTCCGGGTCCCCTTCGGCAGCGCGCAGCGGATCTTGAAGTGCTGGACGCCGTGCCGCAGCTGGAAATGGCGCTCGCGCTCCGCCAGCGGAGTTTGCAGCTGGTTGCCGTCCTCGTCGCTGAAAATCAGGCAGAGCGCGGCTCCCTTCGCATTCTTCAGGTCGCCGGTGAAATTGACCGCAGCATCGAATTCGACGCTGCCGGAGAAATCCGGGTCGATGCTCACCCGGCCGATCAGGGCCGACCAGGTGCCGACCGGAAAGACGACCGCGGCCGGTTTCTCCGCCGTCATCGGCGTATAGCGGGCGTCGTGCGGCTTCCAGACCGTCCCCCCCTTCAGGGAGTCCCGGTTGAAAAGCTCGATTCCCTCCGCCAGAGCGGCGACATTGCCGGCCAGCACGAGGGAGTAGTCGAACAGTTCGAACACGCCGCCCTTTCCGGCTGTCAGGTCAATCCGGATCGTCGAAGTCCCCTTCGGCACCGCGCAGCGGATTTCACACGTCTGCCTGCCGGACTTCACCGGCAGAAACCGCTCCCGCTCCTTCAGCGGAACCGGGATCGCCTTGCCGCCCGCGTCGTAGAACTGCATGTTGAAAGCGGCGTTTTTCGTGGCGGCCGGATCGCTCTTCAGGCCGACTTCCGCCCGGAATACGGCATCGCCGGAGAAATCCGGGTCGACCGGCGTTTTGAAGATGAGCGCGCTCCATTTGTCGCGCGGCAGCGAAACCGCCGCCGGCGCCGCGTCCGAAGCCGGCGTGAAAACGCATTCATACGGTTCGAATGCATCCGGCTGCCTGAGCAGCCCGCTTTCAAACAGGACGATATCGGCGCAGAATGCCGCGAGTGAAGCCAGGAACAGGGCGAAAAATACCGGGAGCAAAAAAATTTGTTTCATAAAAGACTCTATTGTTCGGAGTAAGCGAAAACCGCGTTTCTCCGTCAGAAGTTATAATACATGACCGACCAGCTGTCGCCGTTGTAATTTCCCCCGAGCGGGAAAATTTTCGCGGCGAGGCTCCGGACGAGGTCCCGCGAGGCGTGGCCGTCGGCGAACAGGTAATTTTCCGCACCGCTGTGGCGGCCGACGTCGATGTGGCTTTCGTTCTTGATCTTCTGCGCATCCGGGTCGCCGTTGAAAGCGGCCCAGGAGAAGTTGAACTTGGTTTCGTTGCTGTTCGGGTCGGCCTCGTTGTAGATATACAGATCGCTCAGCATCGCAACCTTGCTGGCCTGCCGGAACCGCGACAGCCGCTTCGGACAGTACTCCTTCTGCTGGGCCGGATACCCCCAGCCGCCCTCCGGCACCATGCAGCCGAAATAGAAGCTGTAAGCGTAGTTGGTGTAAACCCGGTAGTCCACGTAATCGGCCTCGCTCTTCGGCTGCCAGGTGACGTTCGAGGGGCAGATCATGACCTTGTTGACCTTGTAGATGACGCCGCCGCCGACCAGTTTGTTGCCGGAGAGATAGGGCGCGATGTCGCTCGCCCAGCGATACCCTCCGTTATACCTGACCAGCGGCAGAAAGTCATTGCTGTCCCCGGCGTAGGAGAGCATGGCCGTGCCGATCTGCTTCTGGTTGCCGAGACAATTCGTCGCATGAGCGGCGGCCCGGGCCTGCTGCAGCGCCGGCAGCAGCATCGAAGCGAGAATCGCGATGATCGCGATGACGACCAGAAGTTCGATCAGCGTGAACCGGCGCGTCCTTTCCGGATGCGCCGCATGAATTTCATTCCTCAGCTTTTTCATCGTACAGCTTCCTTTCCTTGAAAAATGTTGTGTGGCTTATGCCGTTTTCGTGCTCAGATGCCAATCACCGTAAAATCAACCGGAGCCGGCAGCCGGGACAGGTCCTCCCGGAGCCGGAAACCGGCCGGAATCCGCAGCCCGGCCGTCGTGCCGTTCTTTCCGCGCCGCAGCTCCACCTCGGCGAATTCCCCCGATTCGCCGACCACGACCCGGCCGCGGGCATACTCCAGGCCGCCGAGATCGGGGCGGAAGCGGATCACCTTCTCCCCGAGCCCCTCCTGCCGAACGCCCAGAATCTCCTGCTGAAAGAAAATGGCCGGGGCGCCGCCCCAGCAGTGGCAGAGACTGGCCCGGTCGGTCCACTCCTCCCAGGTGTTCACCATATTTCCGCGCAGCATGATCCCCCACGCCATGCGGATCCAGTCCAGCGCCGCGCGCGACTCGCCCAGCTCGAACAGCGCGGAGAGAAAGAAAAAGGCGCTCCAGGGCGTATTGCACGGCATGATCCACTCCGCCAGCTTCTCCGGATCGGCCGTGATCTCGCTGAAGGCCGGGACCCGGATGCCCGCGTAATGGCGGTAGAAATGCTGCGGGATGCAGCTCGTCAATGCGGCAGCCGAATCGAGCAGCCCGCAGAACCCGGCGTATCCGTGCGTGCTCTCCGAAAGCCGGGGCGGATTCCACCGCGGCAGCGGCACCTCGTGCTCCGCACCGGTCGGCCCGGCACTCTCCCATTCGACCGGGCAGACGAGTCCGGAGGCGGCGACATCGGCGGCGCAGTCGAAGAAGAGCTCCCAGTTGACCGAATTGGCGCGGACGATGAATTCAAGCAGGTTCTCCCCCGCCTTCAGCGGCAGCTCCACGGAGTCGGGACGATACATCGGGCCGCCCTTCGCCCAGTCCGGTTCCCTGTCGTCACGATGCAGCTCCCGGCCGTTCAGCCGGATCGCGCAGCCCGCATACGCGGCGAAATCGAGCCGGACGCCTCCCGCCGTGCCGGAGGAGACGCGAACCCGGAGCCGGGCGGCGGACCCGGTCCAGCTTCCGCCCGGAACGCATGAGAAGTTCACCATGAAAAATGACTGTTCCGGACGGGAATCCGTATCGCGCAGACATCCCGGAAACTCCGGATGCGCGAATACGGAACGGAAGGAACGCTTCACCCGCGCCGCCTCCTCCCGCCGCTCTCCGTCCGGCTCCCCCAGCGCCCCGGCGAGCTCAGCCGCCGCGCACAGGGCGCCGTAGTAGAGCGCATTCAGCCCCGCCGACTTGCCGGAACGGCAGAGCTCGAAGGTGTTGTCCAGATAGACGAATCCCTCCCGGTCCAGGTGCTCCAGCAGACCGTCGGCAGCCCGGCGTCCGGCAAACCATTCGAGCTGCCCCTCAATTCCCGGCCACAGAACCCGCACCGTCTCCAGATCGCCGGAAACCTGCCAATACCATTTCACGAACAGGATATAGACCAGCGCGTAATCCACAAAAAACGCCCAGCTCACAATGCTCGGCGAACAGATCCGGCCGTCGCGGTATGAACAAAGACCATGCTGCAGCAGACATTTGCGGGTCAGGTCCAGTGTGCCGAAGCGTGCGAATGCGCAGCGGGCGCTGACGAACGCATCCATCCATTGCGCCTGGTCGCGGTGCGGGCAGTCGTTGTAAAGGTCGTCCATGCAGACCGCCAGCGTCCGGCCCGAAACCTCCCACAGCCGGTTCAGCGCCGGGTCGGAACACGTGAAGGAACCGGTTTCGCGCACGGGATAACCGCAGGTCCGGACCTCCGCGGAATCCACTCCTTCCAACGCGCCGTGCAGCACCAGATACCGGAACGCGCGCCGGTTGAACGAGCGCCAGAAGAACGCTCCGCCGCCGCCCGAAAGACGGTCGGCATACATCTCCCGCCGCCCTTCGGTATGCGCCCAGCCCGAGTCGGGGGACTCCACATATTCGACGACGGTCTCCCCGGCCGTGCGCCGCCCGGCGAGCTCGACCCGCCCGGACACCATCTCGCCGAAATCGAACCAGTGCAGCTCCCCTTCGGTCCAGGCGCGCGCCGGTTCGCGCCGCCCTTCCGTGAACGGCGGGAGCGGCCTCGGCAGAAATTCGTCCTGGGCAGGGACCCGGCCCGGAATCGCCGGAACGAATGCGCCGGGCGGCGCGTCGAGCCGCACATATTCGCAGAATCCCACGCAGCCGACCGTATCCGGCGACGGCAGGTAGCGCGTCTCGACCCGGCAAAACCACTCCGGCTCAAAACGGCCGCCATCGGCGCATTCGACCTCGGCCCAGACGGCCGGCGCCCCTTTCCGGGCATGGACCAGCACCTCAAGCTCGCGGCAGCCGGAAAGCCCGTAACGGTCATAATAAAGCAGCGGCTCCGCGCTGCGGACCGGCCCGGTCCCCAGGATTTTTCCGCCGGACCTCAGCTCATAAAGCTCATCGGCGTAAATCCTGATTCCGGTGCAGCCCCGTGGCAGCCCGCAACGGAATGTCACATATTCATTGCCGTTCCCGGAAACTCCGGGCGAAGTGAAAAGCCGCATACCGATCTCCCTCGTTTTCGTGGCGGAGCAGCGTGCGCGCCGGCGCCGCCCGTCTCCCTTCTCTCAAAATATTATACGGGAAAGCGGTTTCAATGCCAACTCTTTGCGGCCATTATTCCGGTTGATTTTTTACAAAAATTTACATTCCGCCGCCATCCGCGTTCCAACGCGAAATCACGCGCGGACGCCGCCGCCATCCGGAAAACGGAAGCGGCGGCCGTTTTCCGGGCGCGCAACTGTAACGGGATGTAAAAAAAGATGCATTTTATTTCATACTCCGCTTGACAACCGGCCGCCGGGCCGCCATACTAATAGGAATTGCAGGAAAGGGCCCCCGAATCATGCTGCTGGAACACACCACCATCAAAGAGATCGCCGAGCGCGCGAACGTCAGCACTGCGACGGTATCGCGGATTCTGAACGGCAAACACTGTCACCGCTCTTCCACGGTCGAAACCGTCCGCCGAGCCATCGAAGAGCTCCGCGCGGAGGGGCCGGTGCTGACCGGATTCGAAACGGCGGCGGCGGAGAGCGTCGGCATCATGATGTTCTCCTACCGCGATTTCCTGAACACGAACTACACCGCCACGCTGGTCACGGCGATGGTCGAGGCGCTGACCGCGGAAGACCTTTCGGTGCAGCTTCTCACCCTGAGCTCCAAGCGTCTCAGCATCGGCTACATCGAAAGCATGATCCGGGCGCACCGGCTGCGGGGGCTCCTGATTCCGGAGTTCGACATCCTGTATGCGATTTCGGAGAAGCTCGTCAAGCTGCCGATTCCCGTCATCGGCATCGGCAACCTCGCCGAGCCGGGGCTGCCCAACTGCGTCTGCGCGGACAACACCGGAGCCGGACGCGACGCCGCCAACTATCTCTGGAGCATGGGGCACCGCCGGTTCGGGCTGCTTTCGATGGCGTACAGCGACATCTGCCAGCGGCAGCGGATCACCGGCTTCCGGGACACCATTCAGGAGCTGGGCGGCAACCCGGGCCAGGTCTGGAGCCGCCAGTACCGTTCTCAGGACGACTCCGTCTCCGGCGCGGTCTCCGAACTGGCCAACATGAAAAATCCGCCCACGGCGATCCTCTCGACCAACAGCCAGATCACGCTGAAGCTGCAATCCGGGCTTGTGCAGGCCGGCTTCCGGATTCCGGACGATATCTCGCTGCTCTCCTTCGAGGAGAATGGCGAACTCGAATTCCAGCCGGTTCCGATCAGTGTGCTGCGGCAGCCGACCCGCAGTCTCGGCGAAGTCGCCGTGCGCATGCTGATCAACTGCATCCGGGATATTCCCGTGAACCGCCAGGAGGTGCTGAACTGCTCCCTCATCGCCCGCGAAAGCGTGCGGAACCTGGCCGGCGCCGCCGAGCTCGGCTGAACCGGTCCGCCGGCCGGTTCCGCGGTCACAGAAAGTAAGCGCCGTTCTTCCGCAGCTCTCCGCGGAGGGCGGAGCGGTCGAGCTCGCGGGGAGCGATCTCCCGCTGCACCGCCATCGCGGCGGCGGTGCCGGCGGCTTCGCCGGTAACCAGGCAGACCGGCATGACCCGGACGCTGCCGTAGGTCATCCGGTCGGCGGAAATGCAGCGGCCGCAGAGCAGAAGATTGTCCAGCTTTTTCGGCAGCAGCGAGCCGAACGGGATTCCGTGCGATTCCCCCGCCTTGTAGCGGCCCGCCTTGTCGATCACGGCGCGCATTTCGCCGCTCATGCCGTGGATGTCCAGATAGTACGAGTTGCGCCCGATTTCGTCCTCGAAGCTGCGCCGGGCCAGATAGTCCCCGCAGGTCAGTTCGTAATCGCCGGCAATCCGCCGCCCCTCGCGGATGCCCATCAGGTTGGCCGTGCAGACGAGGTGGGCGGCGCCGAACGCCTCAGGCTCGTATTCCTTCAATGCGCGCAAATACGCGTGGGCGATCCGCCTGCCCTGAATCATCGCGGCGGAGACGGCGGCCGGATCGGTGCTGTCCACTCCGACCAGATGCCCGGCATTGAAGCCGACCGTCCCGGGACCGGTGAAAGTCTGGCAGAGATGCGTGTCGAAGATCTCCGGATAGGAGTCATCCTTCGCGATCCGGTGCACCGGGGAGCCGGGATTGTTCCCGTGCAGCCGGCAGGCATTCTGGTAATAATAGGAGTCGACATTGGAGAGCGTAAAGCAGAGCGTCGCATGCTGCAGGGCGCCGGTCCGGTCGTCGCCGAGGCTGAAGTCGGCGCCGGCCCAGGCCGCGATATCCCCGTCGCCGGTGCCGTCGACGAACACCTTCGCCCGGAACGCGGTCAGCCCGGCCTTGTTCCCGGCGATCACCGCGTCGATCGTTCCGTCACCGGCCATCTCCACCCCGGCGACGAAGGTGTGGAACAGCACGGAAACCCCGTGCTCCATCAGCAGCTCGTCGTAAGTGCGCTTCAACGCCTCCGGGTCGATCGAGACCCAGTTGAGCAGCTTCTCGTCGACGTGGCGGAGTCCGGCCTTCGCACGCCTGAAAACGGTTTCGGCGATCCCGCGGTAGATGATCTTCTCGCCGTCGGAAAACGGGCACCAGGCGGGAACCAGCCCCCCGGTGCCCATGCCGCCGGCGGCACCGGTTCCCTCCAGCAGCAGCGTTTTCGCCCCCGCGCGGGCGGCGGCGACGGCGGCGGCGCATCCGCCCGGCCCTCCGCCGACGACAACGACGTCCCAATCGGCGGAAACGCCGATCCTTCCGTGATAAACCCGGGAATCCATCGAAAAGTTCCTTTCGTTTCAGTATGCTCCGATTACTCCGGCATGAAATCCGGCCGCTTTCAAGCCGCCGCCCTGCTGCCGCCCCTCCGGGTTCCGCGAAAGAAAACGGAATCCGGCCGACTCACCCCTTGACGGCGCCGGAGGAGAGGCCGCGGATGAAGAGCTTCATGCAGAAGATGAAGAGGACCACCAGCGGAATCGACGCGATCGTGTAGCCCGCCATGAGCTGCCCCCAGTTCTTCGTATATTCGCCCTCCAGGTAGAGCAGCGATACGGAGATGGTCTGCAGGTTCGTATCGCGCAGATAGAGCAGCGGCGAAACGAAGTTGTTCCACTGCCCGATGATCGAGAGGATGCCGAGCGTCCCGATGATCGGCATCGACAGCGGCACCACCACATGCCAGATCTGGTAGAACATATTGCCGCCGTCGATTTCGATCGCATCGAAAAGATCCTGCGGAATATCCTCGATGAAGTTGCGCAGCACGAAAATGTTGAACGCCTGCCCCCCCGCGATGGCCGGAATGATCAGCGCGAAATGCGTATTGTAGAGCCCGAGCGAAGTGATGAGCTTGAACATCGGCACCATGTTCGCCACACTCGGATACATCATGAGAATGATGAACACCCCGAACAGAAACTTCGACCCCGGCATTTTGTAGCGCGCGAAGAAGAACGCCCCGATCACGGCGATGACCAGAGTCAGCACGGTCGCGGTGATCGCCACGAAAGCCGTGTTGAAAATGGTTCCGCCGAGATGGTTCCAGCCGAACACATAGTTCTCCCAATGGAAGGGAGCCTCGGGAAACCACGGGTTCCGCGAAAACTGCTGGTTGTCCTTCAGCGAAATATTGATCATGAGATACATCGGAACGAAGGCGAAAAACAGCACCACCAGAATGAACAGGTGCTTGAAAAATTCGGCGGATCTGGACCGTACCACGCGAGCCATATGTGAACTCCTATTTTCTAACCCGGACGAAGCGGTTGTTGATCAGTGTCAGGACGAGCGTGACCGCGAAAATCACGAAACCGATCGCGCAGCCGTAGCCGAAAAGCCCGCGCGAAAACGCCTCCCGGAAAATCATGAGCCCGGGCACCGTCGCGATGCCGCCGGGGCCGCCGTCCACGCCGAGGAAGAGGTAGATGTTCTCCCAGCTCTGCACCGTGCCGATGATCATCAAAATCAGGTTGATCCTGACCTGGGTCATGATGAGCGGCAGCTCGATCTTGAAGAATACCGTGAGCGGTCCCGCGCCGTCGATGTCGGCCGCCTCGTAAACGTCCTCGCTGATGCCCTGCAGCCCGGCGAGGTAGATCAGCACGCCGAACGCCCCGACCCACGGAAAGCCCATGAAGACCAGCGACGGGATCACCAGATTCACGTCCGAAAGCCACTGGACCGTATCGGTCGGCGAGATGAAGCCGAGCAGCCGCAGCAGGTTGTTCAGGATGCCGCTGTTCGGCTCGTAGAAGTATTTCCAGATCAGGATGCCGACCATGCCCGGGATGATCATCGGGATCACGAAAAGAATCCGGTACAGATACCCGAACCGGTCGCTGATCACATGGTGCAGCACGACCGCCACGACGATCGGCAGGATCATCTTGACGACATTGGCGACGACGAAGATCGTCACCACCCAGAAGCTCCACCAGAGCGACGAATCGTTCCACATCTTGACGATGTTCTGGAAGCCGACGAACTCCTCGACCGTATCGCCGTCCCAGCGGTAGAACATATGCCACATGCCGTTGACGATCGGGTGGTAGCTGAAGACCAGCACCAGCAGGAGCGGCACGGCGATCAGCAGATAGACCGGCCAGTAATACCGCAGTTTCTTCAACGGAACTTCAATTGCCATTTTTGCCGTACTCCTCCAGCTTGCCCAGTTCTTCGACCAGTTCGACGTTGTTGTCCACAGTCTTATAGCGGCTGACGATGCCCTCCAGATTGATGTTCGAACGCATCATGAAAAGCCCGTTCTCCCGCGATCCCGGTTCGGTGATCTCGGCGCCGACCGCCAGCGCCGAACGGGTGCCGTCCATGCTCCAGAGATTCCGCATGACGCCGTAATTCGCCTCGACGATCTCCTCGATCAGCTGCGGGCGCGCTTTCAGGAAATCGTCCCAGAAGTACTGCTTCGGGTCCTCCGGCTGGTGGATGATGCTGTTTTCAAGCCGCTGCAGCGTCAGCCGGTTCGCCAGCGTTCCGGTCGAAGTGAAGGGCGTGGTGACGGCGGTGTGGCTCGTATTCGTGACCGGCTCGAAATCCTTCATGGCGCCGGTGTATTCGACCTCCTTGAGCGAGGACATCCACTTGCAGTTCTCAACCATCACGAGCTGATTGACCTTCCAGCTGGTCAGGAACCGCAGGAAATCGAGCGCAAGGTCGAAATGCTTCGTCTTTTTCGGAATGCCGAATTTGCCCTGGATGCCGCTGCCGAGTTCCGTGATGCGCCCGAACGCCTTCGCGCCGAGCGGATGCTTTTCGTCCAGCACCGGAATCTGGATCACTTTGACTTCGAACGGCGCGTTGTTGATCATGCTCCAGGCGTTGTAGGTTCCGTCGATGAAGAAGGCGACGTTGCCCGCGAAAAACAGGTATTTGGTCTGTTCGAGATCGATCGCCGAAAAACCGTCCGCGAAATATTTCCCGATTTCGGTCACGACTTCGACCGGTTCGAGCAGCTTGTCCTTGTCGAGTTCGCCGGCGTTGATCTGGCGGAAAATCTCGCCGGTCGCCACGCCGTAGCCGTACGGCGAACCGGTGTCCGACAGATCGGTCGTCAGCTGCGAGTTGTAGGTGCTGAGCAGCTGGCCGATGGTCCCCTTGTCGAAGCCGCGCACGCCGATCGGGATGATCGGCCGCTTCTGCTGCAGGCCGTATTCCTTCAGCCTGGCGCAGTCCTCGAGCCACTCCGTCAGCGTATCCGGCAGCTCCGTCTTGCCGGTCGCCTCCTCATAAAGCTTCATATTCACATAGACGCGGGTCGTGTGCATGAATGTGCAGACCGAGAAGAATTCGCTGTACGCGGTGTCGAGCGCGCTCAGCATATCGTCCGCGAAGCTCTCCCGCCAGCTCATGTTTTCGAGCGGCGTGCCTTTGTTCCACGGGTTTTTCTCGCCGATATACGGCGAAAGCGGCGTGAAATACTGGTTCTGGATATCCGAACTGCCCATGACCTCGAGGATATCCGCCGGCTCTCCGCCGATCAGCTGGGTCAGGTACCACTGCTGGTAGCCGCGCACCGGAACCGCGACCTGGCGCACCTTGACCTTCACCCCCTGGGCCAGCTTGGCCTTTTCATACTCCTCGATCGCGGCGCTGATCCCTTCGCGGAACCCGTCCTCAAGCTGCCAGTGCGCGATGGTGATCACCTTCGTATCCGGCGAAAAAACGACCGACATGCCGCCGTGATTCCGGATCACCATGATCACCGAGAGAATGTAGAACGCGACGGCGAGGATGAGTCCGACTTTCTGAAAACGGCCGGCGCTCTGAACATCATCGAGTTTTTTCATTTTTCCGCCCCGCCTTCCCCGAGATCCTCCAGGAACCGCCTGGCGACCACCGCCTGCCCCGAATACGGATACCGCTTCAGATACTCCTTGAAATACTTGACTGCCATCGGCTTGTCGTCCAGCTTCTTGTGGAAGAGGAACGCCAGCCGGAACAGACCGCCGCGGTTCTCGTTCGGATTCGCAAACCCGATCTCATACCCTTCCATCAGGTGCCGGGCCGCGTTTTTGTAGTCGCGCCGCAGGCGGATATATTCATATTCCGCCAGCAGATGCAGCGGCGGCAGCAGCTTCCGGTCCCCCCGGAAATCACGGAAAAAAGTTTCGAGTTCCTCGAAAGCGGCGTCGGCCTGTTCCGGATTCTCGAGCCGCTCGCGGATCAGGTAGAAGAAGGCGTTGCGATCCGCCGAGCTGCCCGGCGCGAGCTTGCGCACAGCTTCGAAAATCTTCACATGGTCGTAACGGTCGGCCGCATCGCGGTACAGATCGCGCCGCTCCTTCATCAGCTGCGTGGTTCTGCCCAGCGCGACACCCGCCTCCAGCCGGTACGGGAGCGGCGTCTTGTCATTGTAGAAAAGTTCGGCGAGGGTCAGTTGTCCGCGCCTGATATCCTGCCGGGTGCGGTCGTACACATCGCAGAGACCGCTGACCAGCCGGCCTTCCGGCGTATGCGGTATCGTCCTTGCCAATTTCCCGGCCTGCGCATAATCCATCGCGGCGTATGCCTTCAACGCCGCCGACGCAGTTCCCTTCGCGTCCGGAACGGAATCTGCACCGACCAGACCCGCTCCGGCAAGTGTCATGGCGAGTATCCACAACGGCTTGACCATCGCACCTCCTTCCGGCCCCGCCGCACGGCGGAACCGCTCTGTTACTGTACACCGGGACAGGCTCCCGCACGGAAATTTACGATATCTGCATTTTTTGATTATAGCATGATCCGGCTCAATTGTCAACAGGAGACCATGCAAAAAAAGCCGACTTTCAGTAGAATAGATACATGGGAGATACGGCATGCCCGATATACGGCGGTCCTCCTCCCGTTTCCCTCTTCTATTTGTTGCCGGTCCAGAACTGATCAACGTCGCAGGCTGCCATATCGTTGTGTGTCATGGAAACGACGTGACCGTCCACAAAAAGAACATTCGCCCGATTCAGATGAACCGGATAAGGCCACCGCAGCCGGTTGTTGTTCGCGTAGGCGACCGTGGCGTCAACATAGCTGCCCGGCTTGTCGACCGCCTCGCTGATCAGCAGTTGCCGCGAGGGCGACTTGCATTTTGACAGCGGATACGGCTGGTTCGATCCGGAGTTTCGCCAGTTGTTCATGGCATAGTTGACCGCCTTCTGCCAGCCGGGACCGAAACGCTGAGCGTTCAATTCGCAGTAGAAGCCGCTTTTGCCGCCGTCCCGCATCAGGGCGTCTCCGTCCTCCGCATTGGCCGGCTCCCAAGAGTAATAGAGCTTCACCATGGTCGGGGCCCAGTTGGTCCACCCCTTGCCGATGTTGTAGTTGATTGCGGGCAGACACCCTTTGTATGTGTCGGAATAAATGGCGAAGAAGAGTCCGGCATTCTTCAGCGTATTCACGCATTTGATACCCTGCGCCCGTCCACGCGCCTGATTCAGAGCGGGCAGCAGCATGGAAGCGAGAATCGCGATAATCGCAATTACAATCAGCAGTTCGATCAGGGTGAAATATTTTTTCATGCTTACTTCTCCTTATGAATGTTCCGGTCCGAATGATTCCGCATCCAGCCCTCAGTCAGGACCTTCAGCAACGGGACGTTGACGGGGTAGTCGCTTCCGTCCGGCTTCTGCGCCAGAAGCGCCATGGTGTCCGGTCCGGTTGTCTCGCGGTAATTCCAGTAGGTCCAGTGGAAACCGTACTCCTCGAAGAGCCGGATCCGCTGTTCCGTGGCCCGAGCCTGATGATCGCCGGAACCGCTGTCGCGGGTGACAGCGAACTCCCCGACCCAAACCGGCACCCCGTGTTTCCGGGCGAATGCTGCAGGAACGGCGAGCTTCCGGCGAAGTTCGTCGTCGTTCTTCGTGGAGCCGGGCCCGAACAGCGCAGCGGCAAGATAGGTCCGGCCGGTGGCATTTTCCAGCCGAATCCGGCCGGAGAGAATGTACGTTCCCGGAACGATATCCCATTTAGGGCCGATCCAACCGTTGTAGCCGGTGCTGCCGCTCACACGGAGGCTACCGGGAGCCGCATAACCGATCCCGGCGTCATACGCGCCGCAGGCTTCCGGGGAACGCTCCACCTTGAACGCCCCGGGGCCGCCGTCGAACGAAATACCGTGTATGTTTTTACCCGTTTCGTCAGTCAATGTGATGTCGTCGAACCAGGCGGAACCGCTGTTGTCGGCCGAACGGAGCAGGAGCGAAATCCGCCGAATGCCTTCCGGAATTTCGAGCGGCAATTTAAATTCCGTCCATTCCCGGCTGCCGGAGAGGAAGTCCCCGTTTTCGCCGGCGTTGCCCAGCCAGGAGTCGGCAAACGCGCCTTCGTAGAAGTGAAACGTGTAGAGGATATTGGGGTCGTCCACCCGGATTTCGTCAACGACGCTCCGAGCGTTGCTCCAGTCATCTCCGCTTACGACGATGATCTTCTCCGGGTCGACCTGACGGATCGCCCGAATCACCTTTCGGTTCAGGGCGACCACAAGAGAGGGATCGCGGGGTTCCGTCCCGGGTTCGTTCAGAATCTCATAGGCGGCCACCGCCGGTTCGGCCCGGTAACGGCGGGCCAGTTCGGCCCATTGACGGCAGAGAAGCTCCTGCAGCTTCACATCCTGCCAAAGCAGATTCCGCCCACCGTCGGTATAATGGGCGTTGTTCTGGCCTCCCTTGGCGACATGCATATCGAGAATCACGTACTGTTCGTACCGCTTCGCCCACCGCACGACTTCATCGACTTCGGCGAAACGCTCCGTGTTCCAGGAACCGTCTTTATTCGCGATGTCAGTATAGGTCATGGCGAGCCGGACGACGTTCGCTCCCCATTCCGCCTGTTTCCTCATATGCTCCTCGGTATAAACAGTCCCCTCCAGATGCCACCAGCCCCAGTTGATGCCGCGCAGGCGGATTTCCCTGCCCGCCGCCGTCAGCTTGCCGTCCGACACCTTGAGGGGAGCCGGTTCCGCGCCACAGCAGAAGGCGAGAAACAGGGCTGCCGGCAAAAGGGCTGATTTCAACACTCTCATCATCGTTCAGTTTTCCTTTGATTGGGTTTCAGACAATACAACAGTATGGCAGCTATCCCGGGCAGAGCAGCCATCTGATTGATTTCGGGAGAAAGTTCGGGTCTCTTCAGAGCGGCTTTTCAGTTCTCCAGCAGAGACCTCTTTTCCTTGGCGGCGGCGATGCTGCCGCGTTCGACAAGCGTCGCCCGGACTTTGTAAATCCGGCTACATACGCCGGATTCCCCATTCAGGCATTCCAGCAGGGTCCGAGCGGCAACTTCCCCCATCTCTCCACCGGAGAAGGAACAGGCGCTCACCGGTGGAGTCATGCGGCGAAGCGTCGGGTTGTCACTGAAACTGACGACGCTGATGTCGCCGGGAATCCGCAATCCGAGCTTCCAGGCGGCATAGGCGATCTCCTCCGCCCGGACATGATCATAGCAGACAACGGCCGTCGCGCCGTTTTCAAGCACGCTGCGGCGCAGAAAGAGCTCGGCGGAAGCCTCCTCCATTCCGGTGACCTCTTCCGGCAGCCAGATTCCGTGCCGCTGCAACTCTTCGCGCAACTCGCGTTCGCGGAGGGCCCCCGAATAATGTTGCCGGGGATCCCCGAAGTCGGAATGAACCGCGTAATAGGCGACATGCTCATGCCCGCGTTCGGCCAGAGCTCCGATGATCAGGGCGGCCGAATGCCGCTCGTCCACCTGCACGCCGACTCCCCGGTCGAGATGAAGTCCGTTCACGACGGCATAAGGAATCTCCTTCCGTTCAAAAAAGGCCAGGAACGCAGGATCGCTGATGTTGAAGAGCAGCGCACCCGCAATTGGAAACGGCACGGTGTATTCCTCCACCCGGTAACGCTCCAGAAGATAGCTGCCGGTTGCGACGTAACCGCTGCTCCTGATCCGGCGGATAAAGCTCTCTTTCGCTTCCCGGATCGTCTCCGACGCATCCCTGACCGGGTCGAAGACGGCAATGATTTTCGATTCCCGACTCCGCATCATCTGCAGAAACGGATTCGGACGGTACTCCAGCTCGTCCGCAGTCCTCAGAATCGCTTCCCGGAGCTCCGGGCGGACGGAAAAATTCTTCCCCTTTCCGCTCAGAACCCGGCTGACGGTCGATTTAGAACAACCTACCCGTCCGGCGATCTGTTCCATGACACCGGCAGCGGAGCGGGGGGCATTCCCTTTTCCGGCCTGTTCCACTCTATTCATATGGCTCCCGTTCGTTTATGCATCAAGCAACTGGTTGCTATTAATTATAGCAACAAGAACACGCATTGTCAAGAGCTGTTTGAAAAAAATCAGCAACTAGTTGCGCAATGGTGCAAAAAAACATCACCGCACGGCATGCACGGTGATGGCAATCCCATTCGAATGGCGGCCCGGCGATCAGTCGCGGGTCGAATATCTCCGGACCAGGTACCCGTTCAGGTAATTGGTCAGCTCGATCCGCCGCGGCGGCGGCATGGTCGGGTGGCGGTCGACGATGGCCAGCAGCTCGGCGGCGGTCGGAACCTCCTCCTTCGGAATCACTTTCTGCCTCCGGAGCTTCTTCAGCAGCTTGAAATATTCCTTCTGGATCTTCCGCCGCTCCGGCGTCAGGTGGTCGGAGAGACGCCGTTTGCGGCGGTAAAGCAGAATCCAGATCAGGAAACCGAAAACAAATCCGCCCAGCGTACCCCAGGCCGGATGCGTGACCAGATAGAGGAGCCACTCCCAGACGAGGGCGAGCGCGGCCATGGTCCCCTCGGCGAAATGGCCGCGGCGCAGGCTGCTCAGAACCTCGAACCAGGCCAGCCGCAGATAATCGCCGCGGCTGCTGAGCTGTTCCTGCCACGAATCCGGGCGCGCCGCCGGCGTCGTAATGCTCGGCGGCGTCGTATCGACGACGACCCAGCGTTTGTTCTGGCGGTCGAACGCCTCGACCCACGCATGCGCATTGCCGTAGCGGGCGATATAGTATTTGCCGGAGGGGTGCCGCTCATTGCAGATCACGCCGGTCACATACCGCGTCGGCACTCCGGCGCTGCGCAGGATCAGCGCGGTCGCCGAAGCGAACAATTCGCAATGCGCCCGCCGGTGCTCGGTCAGGAAATACTTGACCGGGTCGCTCGGCCGCCAGCGCGGCCGGAACCGGCCCTGCCGGCGGCGCGGATTCACGGCTCCGCCGGCCAGTCGCCCCACGGTGCGCATGCCCATGCGGAAGCCCGGGCGCTGCTCGAACCGGCGCTCCATATCCTCCGGAACCGGCCGCCGCCGGGGCCGGTAGTCGCCCTCCTTGATCGGTTCGGACTTCGGCCCCTGCCAATCCAGCGAATATTTGAACTCCCGGTCGAAATACTCCTGAAGCTTCATGAACCGTTCGGCGTCGGTCGGATAATTCGCAAGTTTCAGCTCCTCGACGATGCCGTCGGTGACGGGCTTGACCTCGCGCGGAACTTCGAGAAACTCCTTGCCGGGCTTGTCCGGCAGCTGCATGGCGCTTTCCTCGTCCCTGGTTTCGGTGAAAACCGAATAGCCGCCCTCGCGCACGAACGCCTCTACCTCGATGCGGCCGTCGCGGAAACGAAGGACGCGGGAGGCGATCAGCGCCATCGAAACCGTATCGCCCGGAATCATCAGCACGTTGCCCTGCAGCGACTCGTCCGGAAAAATATCCCAGGCGTTCGGCGTTTTCTCCATGCGGATCACCGAATAGAGCTGGTCGGCCGAAAGCGACCCCTCCGAAATCGTCGTGGGCAGCGGCGTCCCGAGCGCCTCCTCCGAACTGTGCCAGATGCCGCGCTCGTAACGGTGGAACGAACGGCTCCGCAGATAGCCGGGCGGCTCGTCGCCGACCGCCCGCAGCGCCACCCGGTCGGACATGGCCAGAAACTCCGGCGACATGCCGGTCATGAGGTTCGGCGTCGATCCGAACTGCGCGGCGTTCCGGCCGGTGGTGTAAAGCTGCCGGATGCCGATCCGCAGAAGCGCGTTTTCGAGACTTCGGAACAGGTTTTCGTTCTGGCGGTACCCCCAGTACTCCAGCCAGATGAGTCCGACGATCGCCGTCAGTGAAAACACCAGCAGCACCGGACGCTTCCAGTTCGCCCTCTTCTGCCCCGACCGGCTGCCGAACAGGATCGCCAGAATCGCAATCGTCATTGTCCCGCCGAAAAAGTAGGGAAAGGCCGCGACGAGCTTCGACACCTCGCCCATCCGTTCGGAGGCGAGTCCGTCGAGCCGGATGTCGCCGCCGAGCCCGAAGGCGAGGATCGAGGCGGCGGCGGCCATGCCGATCGCGTGCCCGCGACGCCGGAATCCGGCCGCCAGCGCCCCCAGGTAAAGCACGAACGGCACCGACAGATTCGGGCGCGAAAAGATCGCCATGAAGCCGAACCGGTCCTGCTTCAGCGGGGCGAGATAGTTGCCGAACAGCGTGATCGCCATCGCGAGGACGGTCAGGTAGATGACCGACCGGTCGCTGACCCGCCATCCGGTGGATTTCAGCGACGCGACCACGAGCAGGATGATCGTGATGACCGTGATGTGCGGCAGATCCGCAATCGCGCTGAAGTAGAACGCCGCCGGCAGCAGAATCGCCGCCGACCACAATACGATTTTTCTGGATTGATCCATCTTACAGCTCCCTCACCATGCCGGTCCGCACCGCTTTCGGAGAAAGCGCGAACCAGTCGGGCGGCAGGTCCGCGGCCGGCTCGTCGGTAATCAGAAACACCCGGAGGGAAACGCCGCTCTCGCGCAGTTTCTCCACAAACTTCCGGCGGTCGTCGTCGTCCCCGATCAGGACCACTACGGCGCCGCCGACCTCGGAGAGATCGCGGAACACGTCGGCTTCGAGCTGCGCCAGCGCCGGAACCGGGGACGCATCGATGCCGCTTAAGATATCGCACACGGCATCGAAACTCGTGGTGCCCCGGCCGGTTTCGAGCCGATGCACCTCGGGACCCACGGCAAACAGTTCGACGGCGGCTTCGCCGCGCGAAAGGTATTCGGCCAGCGCCGCCGTCAGCTCCAGGGCCGCTTCGAGGTGCTCGGATTCCCGCGGCGTGCGGTGGAGCTTCCAGAACTTCACAGGCGGCACATACGTATCGGTCACCAGCGCGATCCGCTTGAGCTCATCCTCTTCGAACTCCTTGACCACGAAGGAGCCGAGCCGGGCGGTTCCGGGCCAGTCGATTCGCCGGATGTCGTCGCCGTCGCGATAGTCGCGCACCCCCATAAGCTCCATCGACTCGCCGATTTTCGAATAACGCGCCATCCCCTCCGCCTGATTCCGGGCCCCGAGCGGAAGGGTGAATTTCGACAGCGAGGTGAAAGCCGGATAGACCGCCAGCAGCCGGGCGTCGCTGCGCCAGCGGCAGCTCCACTTGATCAGGTTGAACGGGAAACGGGACTCGACCCGGGTCGTGTAAATCAGATAGCGCCCGCGCCGCTTCGCATAAACCACGCTTTCGAGCTTGACTTCCGCCCTGGGAGGCAACACGCCGACCGCGGCATGCTTTTCGATCGTGAGCCCGGACGAATAATTGAACGGGTCCGCACAGAGGTCCCAGGCCGGGAATTTGCGCCGGTTGCGCAGGATGAAATGGACCTTGAAGGTCGATTTCGCGCGCACCCGGTCCGGCATCAGCCGGACGAGATCGACGCGCGGCCGATACCAGAAGCCGAGGGACAGCTCGACCAGAAACACCGCGAGGAAGATCAGGACCATGAACCGCATGGGAGCATCCATCGCCACGGAAGCATAGGCGACCAGCATCGCGACCACGGGCAGCAGATAGAAGCCGACCGGAGAAAGGAAGAGGCGCGTGATCCCGATAAACCACGCGAAGAGCGCCAGCGAGCTGGAACGGTATTTCCGCTGCGTTCCATTCCGAAGCGCATTGAACTGAAATGTCTCCGGCCCGTCCAGGAACCGGCTCATTTTGCGCTGGATATATGCTTCCAAATTCAGATTCACTTCTTCTCCTTTGCCTCTTTCTTGCCGGGGATCCGGTAATTGACGGTGAACTCGATTTCCCCGTCCAGCCCGAACGCGGCCGGATCCACGGAACGGATCAGCCGCCGGTAGTTCTCATCACGGATCTGAAGCTGCCCGGGCCTCCCGGCCGCCGACAGACTCAGCAGCCAGCCGCCGCCGGACGCCTCCTCCAGGCGGAGCCGCAAACTGCGGCTGTTGAAATCGCGCAGCAGATTCAGCAGAATGCGCTGGCGCGCCGCCGACCCGGAAGAACCGGCCTGCACGAACGGTTCCAGCGCTTCAAGCTTCAGTTTGCCTCCGGCAGCCGCAGTCAATTCCGCCGACGCCAGCGCCGGGGGCCGCCCGTCGGCATGAATCCGCCAGAACAAGGTGCCGTCCGCGCGGCCGTCGATCAGGTCTCCGGGGAGGCCGAGGCTCCGCAGCAGACCGGCCCACTCCAGGCCGCGGACCACGATCCCGGCGTCCGCAGCCTCCGTACCGGCGCGAAGCGTGAAGGGGGCGGCGAGCCGCGCCCGGCCGCCCCACACCGTGCCGCCGGCGCTTAAAATATCGCACTCCTCGGGCCGGAGCAGCCGGAACGAAAGCGAACCGTTCCGGATCGCAACATCGTCGAGCTTCGCCTCGCCGAACCGGAATTCTCCGCCGGAATTCCGGCTCCGGGCACCGCCGCCCGGCAGCCGCAGCGTCCCGGAGAGCCGTGCTAGCGCCAGACCGTTGCCGGAGAGCGAAGCGTCCGCCGGAGTGAATTCGCAGCTCCACTCCGTGCGGGCAGGCAGAAATTCGAACGTCCCTTTTCCGGCCAGGCCGCCCTTGAGCGACAAGCCCGCGGCCGCGGGCAGGATTCCGCCGAGCGGCAACGGCGCCGAAAGCGTGGTCGGCTTCAGAGAAAAGTCGCCGGAGGCGCGCCACTGCTTCCCCCACGAAAACTCACCGGTCCAGAGCAGAGCGCCCTCCGGCCAGAACGGCGAAGCCGCCTGCCCGGCCAGGCGGAAGGTTCCCCCTTCAAACCGCACATCGCCGGAGGCGCTCTTCAGCAGGCCGCCGGGAACCGTGACCGACCCGGCCCGGAACGAACCGTTCCCGGTCACCGCGCCGTCCCGCCACACCAGCGGAATCGCCGCGGAAACCTGCTCCGCCCCGAAACCGCTCTCGGAAAAGCTTCCGTCCGAGAAGGAGAAGCGGCCGCTGCCGCCCTCCTTGTCCCGGTTGAACACCAGCACCTGTTCTCCGGCCCTGAGCTGCCGGACAGCGGGCTGTTCCCCCAGACGCGCCTCGAAGCCGGTCAGTTTCGCCTCCAGAGCGCCGACCTGCGAGTGATCGAACGAAACCCGGCTCGACAGCGCCTGAAAACTGCCTTCGAGGTCGTGGCTGCCGACCGTTCCGGCCGGCAATTCGAGCAGCGCCGTCCACCGCTCGGGCAGAAGCTCTGCTTCCCGCAGCTCACTGCTCCAGGCCGCATGCGCCTTCGGCACCGAAAAGGTTCCGCCCAGTGCGGAAAGCGTCAGCCGCCCCGTATCCATGCGGCCCAGAAAATTGTCGCCGGGCGTGATCGCGTTGCGGTCGAACCTCAGCTCGAAAACCGGCATCGCGGCGGAAATCTCGCATTCGGAATAACGGAAAAGCGCGTTTTCCGCGCCGCCCGCCGCCCGGAATCCCTGAACCAGCCAGGCCGGCGACAGCTCCGCATAGCCGGAGAAGCGCAGATCCCGGAACTCCCCGGCGCCGAACATGGAACGGACCGGATTCACACGCCGCACTTCAACGGCGCCTTCGACCCGCAGCGGCATGCGCTCCGCAGCGGCCGGATCGAACGTGGAGTTGAACCGGCCCGAAAATCCCTCGAGCTTCAGCTTCGGCACGCCGCCGCCGTAAAGGTTGACCCCGCCGAGCTCCGGCTCCAGAACCAGCATTGCCTCCCGCTCCCCCGTCTGCCGGGAAAAGCGGAAGGAGACCAGCGCCGATGATGCGCTCCAGGCGCTCTCCGGATTCGGCCATTCGAGCTTCGAACTCTTCAGCAGGCCGGAGAGCTCGAAACTCGAAGCCTCCGGATTGTCGTAATCGAAATTCCAGCTGCCGGTCAGCGTCCCCGGCAGCGCGGCCAGCTCCTGCTGGCTCCCCGGCGCCCGGAACTTCACCGACTCGAAGCCGAACGAAAAATCGATGCTGCCGTGCGAACGGGAGCCGCCGCCGGAAATCCGCGGCGAACGCCAGATGCAGTTGAATTCTCCGCACGGCAGCTCACCGCTCCAGCGGACCGCCCGGTCCGAACTTTCGGACTGGCGGAACATCCAGCTGCCGTCCCCCCGGTCGTAATGGCCGTCGATCCGCATGACGCCGGTCATCTCCCCGACCGGCGGAGCGTTCACGACCGAAAACCGGATGACGGAATCGGCGCCCCCGGTCACGGTCAGCGCACCGAGCGGCAGCTCCAGCGGGCGCCGCAGCGAGGTCTCCGGCAGTGCGACCTCCCACGGCCGCTCCGCGCCGTACCAGCGGAACACCGCCCGCCTGCCCGGGGAAATCTCCCAGACGCCCCCGGACACGGCAGTCCCTTCCGAAAAGGCAAGTTCGCCCTCAAAGGAGCGGACCGGGTCGGGCCTGCCGAAATCCAGCTTGAGAACTCCGTCGACATCGAACGCCCCCGAAAGCGCGACCTCTGCGGGAATGCGGCTCTCGACCAGTTCGAGCAGTTCCGTCGTCGCCCGCCCCCGCAATCTCAGTTCGGCGGCGCCTGTCTGCGGACGGTAGCTGCCGCTCGCGGCCAGCCCCGGGTCCGGCATCGAAAACTCGATGTCGAAATCACCGTCCGGGCGGCGCATCCACTTGAATTCAAACGCAAAATCCCCTTTCCTGGCCTTCCGCCGGAAAGAGCCGGTAACCGAAAACTCGGCGGGCAGCGTTCCCCGGCGCGCCGCCCCGGCCACCAGCGGCAGAAGCTGCGTGATCCGTCCGATCTCGACGCCCGCGGCGGATACCGAACGCGGCACGCCGTTCGCATCGAGGCCGATCTCGAGCCCTTCGCAGCCGGCGGCGACTCCGTCGTCCGCGCGATACGAGATGCGCCGGATCAGAATCCGGTCCGGCGACTGCTCTTCCACCTGTTCCGCCTCAAGCCCCTTGATTGAAAGCAGCATGCGCTCCACGGCGCGGGCCGGGGAGTGTTCGAACCAGAACCAGACGCCGCCGCCGGCAGCCGCCAGCAGCACCGCCGGAAGGATCAGCAGCCGAAGCCGGCGCCGTCCGCTGCGGAAGATGTGCCGTTCTTTCGTCATGACAGCAGCCTCCTGCCGTCCTCGCCGTATTCCACGGTGCGGACCGGACGCCACTGCCCGGCCTCCCGGAAACAGAGCCGCCCGCCGTCGAGCCCGAAGCGGCCCGCCGCGAAATCGTCAGCCACGCGCGGAAAAACGACATGGTCGCCGCACAGCTTCAGCCGCTCCAGGTTGTGAGCCGCCACTTCGCGCAGCCGGTCCCGGTACGGAGCCCGCGAACGGCCGGCCTGAATCGCGGCAAGCGCCTCCGGGGACTCCCCGCAGAGCTCGACCGGCATCGGGCGGGAGACGCCGAGAACCGGCCCGGAATCCATCTCGGCTTCCCCGCTGCCCTCGAACGGCTGGGCGAGAATCACACTGCTGCGCAGCGCCGGATGCCCGGCCAGAATCGCGGTCTCCACCGGCTTGAAATGAAGCCCGGCCAGAATCCGGCGGCCGTCCGTTTCCACCGTGAGGTCTCCGGGGTGAACATTCAGGCACGGCAGGTCGGCCGTGATGTTGCAGAGCGGAACGAAACCGGCCAGCACGCCGAAATCGATCTTCCACGGCAGGACGAGTTCCCGCAGCGCCTCGGTCCATTCGGAACGGATGGCGCGGCGCCGTTCGGAGACAAGCGAGATCGCCGTCTCGCCGCGGGCGGCGTAAAACGCCCGGATGTCATGCTCGACCAGCGGAATGTTCCATGCGGCGGCGAGTTCCCGCGCGCGGCTGTGCTCCGGCGCGTCGGTGACGATCAGCGCCGGGACAAAACGGCACTCCGGATGCCCGGCATGGTAGCGGAACAGCGCCTCGGCATTGGTGCCGGTTCCGCTCATGAACACAGCGGCCCGCGCCTGGCCGTTCCCTGCGCCGGGAAATATATTTGTTATCATCAAACTGACTCTTATCCAAAAAAACGACAATAAACGACTGCGGTTCCGGCCGGAAGCCCCGTCATTTCCGCCGGCAAGACCGGCCGGAGATTCCGTCCATATCTTTAAAATGCAGTTTTTTTCGGATTCTTCAAGTAAAATACGGTTTTTTTTTGAAGTTCGGCGCGATTTTTATTTGCTTGTCCACCAAATCCGGTTATATTTTAAGCAGCTTGGAGTTTATTTCTCTGGAATTGGCATCGTTGTTACAGATAAAGGGAGATTTCGCAAATGGGCATATCGAAAGTTCTGAAGTCCGGCCTCATTCTTCTGGCACTGGTCGTCGCGGCCGGAGCGTACGCCGCTCCGTGGTTCGCCAACGGCCCGAAGCGCGATGTGGTCACACTCGTCATGGCCGGAAACTACAAAAGCCCGCGGCTCATGGCGGAGCTGATCCTCTACGAAAGCCGCCAGCCCTACCTGCTGCTGCCGACGCCGGAGAGCAAAGACCAGAAAATCATCTATGTTCAGGCCAAGGGGCCGGCGTATGAAATTCCCGAAAAGAGCCTGCAGCAGTTCGTCCAGTTCCTGAATCCGCGCCGCATCGTCGTGCTCGGCGACGACCGTTACGTCCAGCCCAAGTTCGTCAAGCTGCTCGACCGCAGCATTCCGATCGTCCGCATCGAAGGCGACGACTGGAACCGGATTGCGGAGGAGACCACGCTGCTGCTGAGCCTCAGCAACCTCTCCGGCGACTACAAAAAGCTGCGCGAAGAGCTTATGAGCAAGGGCAAATTCCTGCGCCCGACGCCGCGGACCAGGGCCGAGCAGCTCAAGCCGGTCGCCCAGACCGAAGCGCCCGCCGAGGATGAAGTCGCGGCGGTGGAGGAGGAGCTCGTCGAATTCGATCCGGCGCCCGCCGCTCAGGCTCCGGAGGCCAAGGCTCCGGAGGCGCAGGAGCCGGCAACCGCGGAATAGGGATTACGCATGTTCAACTATTTCAAGATCAGTATCAACACCTTCAAGGAGTCGGTCCGCGAGCCGATCTACTTCCTGATGCTGCTCGCGGGGCTGATTCTGATCGGCAGTTATCCGTCAGCGGCGCTTTTCGTCTTCTCCGAGCAGTTGAAGCTCGTGGTCGACAGCTCCATGGCGACAGGGCTCATCTTCGGGCTCATCGTCGCCGTGCTCTGCGCATCGCACACCGTAGCGCGCGAAATGCGCAACGGAACCGTGCTTCTGCTGCTTTCGAAACCGGTCTACCGCTGGACGTTCATCCTCGGCAAGATCACCGGCATCGGCGCGGCGGTCACGCTGTTCACGCTGCTCTGCAACCTTGCGACCATCACCTCCGTTTTCATCGCGACCGACCAGTTCCGGTTCGACATGACGATCTTTTTCTCCTACTACGGAGTCCTGATCGCGATCTGCGCGGTCGGCATGATCTTCAACTTCTGGCGCGGCAGCTCCTTCCCGGAGATCAGCACGTATGCGGCCACGCTGCTGATTCCGATCATCACGGCCGTCTGCATCCTGACCCAGGAGCGGCCGACCGTCTCGCTGACCGACCTCAGCTATGCCCTCGTGCTGCTGAATTTCGCCGTCATCGCCATGTCGACCATCTCGGTGGTATTCGCCACACGGCTCGACATCGTGGCGAACCTGTCACTCTGCACGACCGTATTTTTCCTCGGGCTGGTCTCGAGCTACCTGTTCCAGCGCCAGACCGACTCGGAGCTGCTGAACGCCCTCTTCCAGTTCTGCTATGCCGTCCTGCCGAACTGGCAGTATTTCTGGCTGGCGGACGCGGTCGCAGTCAACCGGCCGATCCCGTTCAGCTATGTGGTGGACAGTCTGGTCTACGTCGTGCTTTACGTGTCGATCTGCTCGATGTGGGCGGTGGCCATTTTCCAGAACAAGGAGATCGCCGGCGACGGCCGGGTCTGACCGCCGCGTTCCCGGTTCTGCACGGAGATGATAAAAGGGAGGCGCTTTGCCTCCTTTCTTTTTTAAACACGCCGGCGCGCTTTTTTGCGCCGCATCTGACTGCCGGAGAAAAAATTCCATGCCCGACTCCATTCAGCCGAATCTCCTCATCCTCGACGAAGTCGACTCCACCAACACCTATGCGAGGGAACACTTCGACGATCTGCCCGACGGCACGCTCGTCGTCGCCCGGCGCCAGACGGCAGGGCGCGGCAGGCGCGGCCGAAGCTGGCTCTCCCCGCCCGGAATCAATTTCACCGGCAGCATTCTCCTCAAGCGCCTTGAGGACGGATTCCATGCGGGGTGCCTGCTCGGGGTGGCCGCGCTGTCGCTCCTGCGGGAACTGGCGCCGGAGCTTCCCGCCTACCTGAAATGGCCGAACGACATCTATGTCGAAAACCGCAAACTCGCCGGGCTGCTGAGCGAAAGCGCCCGGATCGAGAACGGCCGGGTAACCGCCGTCGTCTCCGGAATCGGCATCAATGTGAACCTGCCGTCCGATGCGCTCAAAGCCATCGACCAGCCCGCCACCTCCCTTCTGGCGGAGACAAACCGGGAATTTAATCTCGATTTTTTCTCAAAAAAACTGGCAGAAAGGCTGATTCGATACTATATTATCTATTTAAATAGCGCCGGGTTCGTTATCCGCGAATGGATGGAAGCGAATCTTCTGGTCGGCGAAACGCTGACTTTGACGGATCCGCTCGGGAAGGAGCATACCGGCGTGTTCCGCAGAATTCTGGAAGACGGCGGCATGCTGTTCGAGGAGAACGGCGCCGAGTTCGCATTCAGCTGCGGAGACGTGAAGATCGACCGGAAGTCGGTAGATTGGGATCAATTGAAAATAAAAGCACTCAGGCATTCGTACCATTACAAACAACCCAAGGAATAAAGAAAATGGATTGGACTCTGTTGGGTAACGGCTTCAAGCTGATGCTTCTGGGCATGGGGGTAGTTTATGTCTTCCTCGTGGTCATGATCATCGCCATGAACCTCCTGAAACGGGCGCTCGCCCCCTTCGCCGGCATGCTCGAGCCGCCGCCGAAGGCCCCCGCCAAAAAGAAACCCGCCGCCGCTTCCGGCGACGACGCCCAGCTCGCGGCGATCGCGGCCGCAGCGGTCGAAGCCGCCCGTTCCAAGTAAATATTCATCCATATTTCTATATCAATCATAACGGAGAATCGTAAGAAGATGAAGAAAATCAAGTTCATGGATTGCTCGTTCCGTGACGGCTTCCAGTCCTGCCTCGGCGCCCGTGTCAAGACCGATGATTTCCTGCCCGCGCTCGATGCGGCGGTCAAGGCCGGGATCGATTATATCGAAATCGGCGGCGGAGCCCGCTTCCAGAGCCTCTATTTCTACTGCCAGGAAGATGCGTTCGAAATGATGGACCGCTGCCGCGAAGTGGTCGGCCCGAACGTGAATCTCCAGACCCTCGCCCGCGGCGTCAATGTGGTCGGCCTCTCCTCGCAGTCGAGCGACATCATCGAACTGCACGCGAAACTCTTCAAGAAGCACGGCATCACCACCATCCGCAACTTCGACGCTCTGAACGACGTGCGCAACCTGACCGCCTCCGGCAAGTACATCACGCAGTACGGCCTCAAGCACCAGGCGACCGTCACCATGATGGGCCTCGCCCCGAACCTCAACGAAACGTATGCGCACACGCCGAAATTCTACATCGACCGCCTGAAGGAGATTCTCGCCAGCGGGATGGCCTTCGACAGCCTCGCGTTCAAGGACGCCTCCGGCACCTCGACCCCGAAGACC
Organism: Victivallis lenta; assembly: GCF_009695545.1. NCBI lineage: Bacteria > Pseudomonadati > Lentisphaerota > Lentisphaeria > Victivallales > Victivallaceae > Victivallis > Victivallis lenta. The sequence goes on from NZ_VUNS01000001.1 coordinate 192,290, forward strand.
GTCTACGAGACGATCAAGCAGGCGCGTGAAATTCTCGATGCCGAATTCAAGGGCGACAACCGCAAGAGCATTTCGTTCCACACCCACGATACCGCGGGCATGGCGGTCAGCTGCAACATGGCGGCGATCGAAGCCGGCGCCGACGTGATCGACCTTGCGATGAGCCCGCTCTCCGGCGGCACCTGCGAGGCGGACATCCTCGTGATGTACCAGAGACTGCGCGGCACCGACTACACGCTCGACATCGACCCGGAGAAGATCCTCAACGCCGAAAAGGTGTTCGAGAAGTGCATGGACAAATACTTCATGCCGCCGGAATCGATGCAGGTCTCCCCGAAAATCATCTTCAGCCCGATGCCGGGCGGCGCTCTGACGGCCAACACCCAGATGATGCGCGACAACAACATCCTCGACAAATACGACGACTGCATCGCCGAGATGCGCGAAGTCGTCGCAAAGGGCGGTTTCGGAACCTCGGTCACCCCGGTCAGCCAGTTCTATTTCCAGCAGGCGTTCTCGAATGCGATGCAGGGCCGCTGGAAGGTCATCGACAAGAACGGCTACGGCAAGATGGTGCTCGGCTACTTCGGCAAGACCCCGGTCGCGCCGGATCCGGAAATCGTCAAGCTGGCCAGCGAGCAGCTCGGCCTCGAGCCGACCACCGAAGCCGTGGTCGACATCAACAACCGCAATCCGAAGCTCGGCGTCAAATACAATACCGAACTGCTTGAGAAGGCCGGCCTGCCGGTCACCGAAGAGAACATCTTCATCGTCGCGGCCTGCGGCGAGAAGGGCCTCAAATACCTGCAGGGCGACAAGCCGATGGGCATCCGCTACAAGGAAGCCGACAAGCCGAAGGCCGCCGCCGCGAAGGGCGGAGCCTACACGGCCAATGTCGACGGCAAGAATGTCGCGGTCGAACTGAACGCCGCCGGCGACGCCTACACGGCGACCGTCAACGGCAAGAGCTTCACGGTCAAGGTTTCGGAAGGCATTGCGACCGCGACCGCCGCTGCCGCTCCGGCCGCCTCCGGCGCGGCGACCGCGCTGCCGGCTCCGCTGCCGGGCACGGTCATGAAGATCATGGTTGAGGTCGGCGAGGAAGTCGCCGCCGATGACGTGATCCTCGTCATGGAAGCCATGAAGATGGAAACCGAAGTCAAGGCCCCGAAGGCGGGCGTCATCCGTGAAATCAACGTCTCGACCTCCCAGGTGGTGGCCGCGGGCGACACGCTCGTGATGATCGAGGAGAAGTAACAGAATGCGAAAAGTCAAGCTTTTTTCCGCCGTCTGCCTCGCGCTGTTCGCGGGGATGCTGATGGCCGCTCCGGAGCCGAGCGTTCCGGCGGCGAAAACCACCATCGACACCGCGCAGGCCGCGGTGCAGAAGGCCGTTCCGGCCTCCACGCTCACGCTGCCCTACGGCGCGCAGAAGATCATGACTTCGAGCGACGCGCTCTTCGGCTGGTATGTCCAGCCGTCGACCGGCATGCGTTATCTGGTCTATGAATGGCCGAAGCCGGGCATCGTCAACTCGCTGACCATCGCCGCGAACCAGAAGGTCACTCCGGGCCGCGAAATGATGGTCGTGGTTCCGGAAGGGCGCAGCAAGGGCAAGGTCAAAATCGATATTTCGGCCAAAGTCTCCGCGCTGAACAAGGCGTTCTTCCCGTCGGCAAAAATCGAGCCGGGCATGGTCATCGCCGAATTCCAGCCGGTTGAGCTTGTGCACGATTCGGTTGACAACGCAACCGCTTCGAGCGGCGACCTGCCGGAGTGGGGCGCCGCGATCAAGGGGCTCTGGCAGAGCACCGGCATCTATGACCTCATCAACCAGAGCAGCACCGATTTCAGCTCGACCTGGATTCTCGGCCTCGGCCGCGTGCTGATGATGTTCGTCGCTCTCGTGCTGATCTACCTCGCGATCGTGAAGGAGTTCGAGCCGCTGCTGCTGCTGCCGATCGGCTTCGGCGCGCTGCTCGCTAACATTCCGCTGGCCGGCATCTCCGGTCCGGACGGGCTGCAGGGCATGATCTTCGAGGTCGGCATCAACACGGGCGTCTTCCCGCTGCTGATCTTCATGGGCGTCGGCGCGATGACCGACTTCGGCCCGCTGCTTGCGAACCCGAAGACCGCGCTGCTCGGCGGCGCCGCGCAGTTCGGCATCTTCTCGGCGCTGCTCGGCGCTCTGCTGCTGACCATGTTCATTCCGGCGATCAACTTCTCCATGCTCGATGCGGCCAGCATCGGCATCATCGGCGGTGCGGACGGCCCGACCTCGATCTACCTGACCAGCAAGCTCTCCCCGAAACTGCTCGGTGCGGTGGCGGTGGCGGCTTACAGCTACATGGCGCTGGTGCCGATCATCCAGCCGCCGATCATGAAGCTCTGCACGACGGAGAACGAGCGCAAGATCAAGATGAGCCAGCTGCGCACAGTCGGCAAGCTTGAGAAGATCTGCTTCCCGCTCCTGATCACGCTGCTCTGCGCCTTCCTGCTGCCGGACGCGGCTCCGCTGATCGGCATGCTGATGTTCGGCAACCTGATGCGTGAGTGCGGCGTGGTCGAACGCCTGAACCAGACCGCCCAGAACGCGCTGATCAACATCGTCACGATCTTCCTCGGCATCGCGGTCGGTTCGAAGCTTTCGGCGGACCAGTTCCTGTCGATCCAGACGCTCGGCATCCTGCTGCTCGGCGCAGTGGCGTTCAGCATCGGCACCGCCGCGGGCGTGATCTTCGCGAAGATCATGAATCTCTTCAGCAAGGAGAAGATCAACCCGCTGATCGGCGCGGCCGGCGTCTCCGCGGTGCCGATGGCGGCGCGCGTGGCGAACAAGGTCGGTCTCGAGGCGAATCCGCAGAACTTCCTGCTGATGCACGCGATGGGACCGAACGTCTCCGGCGTGATCGGTTCGGCGGTTGCGGCGGGCGTGCTGCTCAATATGCTCAAGCACCTCGTCTGATCTCCGTTACGGAACGGCAGCGCCGCGGCGAATCTGATTCGCCGCGGCGTTTTTCATATCTCTGGTCAATAAAACCACTGGTACGGCGCCTGGCAGCCTCCGCTGTTTGTCGGGTTGGTAACATTATAGTGGAAGCCGGGGCATTTGCCGGCTGCATTTAAACCGGAAAAGGTTCGGGAAGTCCCCGCTGCACAATCGGAAACAGTGACGTGCAGGCGCAGACCGGCGAAGCAATCCGTCCTGTCCGAGTCCCGGCTTGACTCCGGGCCGTTCCGGCGGTATATTCCATATCAGCAACCTGGGAGGTGTTTTATGAACCGTTCGCTTTTCGCCGCCGCTTTTCTGCTGCCTGTATTCGGCTTTGCCGCCACGGTGTTCGACCCGGGAGCCGGACCGGTCGCATTGCGGGTCAACCAGTCCGACAACCGGCAGCAGTCGGTGACCGCGTCCGAAAGTCCCGACGGCCGCCCGATGCTCCATGCGAAGTGGAACTGCGCGGCGGCCAACTATCTCGAATTCAGCCTCAGTCAGCCGGTCGCACTCCCGGAATTCCGGGACGGGGAGCTTGCGGTGGATGTATTTGTCCCCGACAACGCGGCGATCGGGAAATTCAATCTCCGCGTCACGGATTCGCAGGGAGAAACGCTCCAGTACCAGCTGCCGAACGACCAGCTCAAGCCCGGCCGGCAGACCATCCGCTGCCGGCTGACGGACACCAACCGGAATTCGTGGGGCGCGCAAAAGAACGGTAAAATCGACTTCCCGGCCAGAGTCACCGGCATGTCCATCGACTTCAACCGCAAGGAGGGCGACGGCGAACTCTGGATCGGCAAGGTCGATTTCACGCCGACCGCGTTCGATGCCGGAGAGCTGCTGGCCGACACCGCAACAGCTCCGGTCATCGTCGGGCAGGCCGCCGCGCGCGGGCAGTCCGCGACCGTGGAGGAGGCCGGCGGCAGGCAGGCGCTGCGCCTCAACTGGGACGCCGCCAAGGCGCGCTGGCTCGAATTCTCATTCCGGAACCCGCTGCCGCCCATCGACGAATTCGACTCCGCCCGATTCGATGTCGAGCTGCTGATCCCCGAAAACTTCGAAGGACGGCGCGTCAACCTGCGTCTCGCCGACAAGAGCGGCGAAACCTTCCAGTTCGCACTGCCGACCGAGGGGCTCACGCCCGGCTGGCACACCGTCCAGCTCCGCATCAGCAAAAGCGGCGCCCCCAACCGGGGCGTGTGGGGCGGCGACCAGAACCGGCAGCTCGACTTCCCGGTCCGGGTCAGCGGAATCTCCGTCGACTATCCGGCCGGCAGCGGCGCCGGAACCGTCGCACTCGGCACCATCCGCATCGCCCGCTGACCTCCGCAGTGCGTCCCCGGCGGAAAAACGGTTCCGCCTTTTCGCCGGGGAGACACAAAATAAGCGATTTTTCCGGAAAGGCGCTTGCATAAGCGCCGCCCTGTTGATATAATTAAAATATCGAAGTTTGGCAACTGTTCCAGTTAACAGGTTAACTCAGGAGGTCGCATGCTGAAATCGCAATTGCTGTTCGGAGTCTCCCTCGCCGCGCTGGGTGTCGCGGCAACGGAACTCGCCCCGTATGTGCCGGCGCCGCACCAGTTCCAACGGGTGCAGACCGTGCCGGCGGCGGAAATCGCCGTCACTGCGCCGGACGCGGCAAAAAAGCTGACGGTCGGAGATTTCATCAAGACCCGCTCCCTGAACGGAATCTGGAAATGTTCCGGGCTTGAAACCTCCGCCCGACCGATTCCGGCCGACGACGGGCTTGACCGGAAGTATGCCGGAACCGCATTCGACGACACGAAGTGGGACGACATCGCCGTACCGCTCAACTGGTACAAGAAATATCCGAAGAAGCAGACCTCCGAAGAGCCGTACGTCCGCGGCTACTACCGCACCAGTTTCAATCTCACGCCGGAGGAGCTGAAAAACAGCCGGATCATGCTGAATTTCGACGTGGTCGGCTACGATGCGAAGGTGTTCCTGAACGGCGTCGAAGTCGGAAATCACCACGGCGATTTCACGCCGTTCAAGCTCGATGTGACCGGAGCGGCGAAAGCCGGGAAGAACGTTCTTGCGGTCCGTGTCTTCTCCGACAACGGCCCGACCTTCGGCGTCCGGGAGAAGATCACGCACGTCTACGGATCACAGTGGTCGATCAACAACATCAAGGGCGGCATCTGGCAGGATGTGACGCTCAGCATCGAGCCGGAGCTCCGCATCGACCGCCTGACGGTCACGCCGGACCTCGCGAAGTCGGGCATCACCGTCGACTGCCGGATCGTGAACCCGACGGAGAACAGCATCAAGGTCGATCTCCTCGGCAAAGTCGTCTCCGCCATGAAGGGTGAAAGCGGCGCGCCGGTCGGGCAGGCCGCCGAAAACGGTTTCCTCCTGAAGCCCGGCGTCAACGACACCACAATCACGGTCGGACTCAAAGAGCCGAAGAAGTGGTCCATCGACGCGCCGTATCTGTATCACTTCGTGCTATCGCTCTCCGAGCGGGGGAACATCGTCTCCGCCGCGAGCGCCCGGTTCGGCTTCCGGGAATTCCATGTCAGAAACAGCAAATTCTATCTGAACGGCGAGGAAATCTACCTCTTCGGCGAGAACATCCCGTCCGTCACCTACGGCGGTCACGGGCTCTCGACCGCCGAAGAGGAGAAAAAGCTCGAAAAGTACATCCTCGGCTGCCGCAACCTCGGCTACGTCATGCTGCGCAACGCCCATATGCCGATCATGCCGAAGGCGCTCGAGGTCGCCGACGAATGCGGCATGATGATGTTCAACGAATGGGGCTGGTGCTTCTCGAACGGAATCGACGCCGACGCCTTCCATAAAGTCAATCAGAAGGAACTCGAGGAGTTCTTCCACGCGACGACCAACCATCCGTCGGTCACCATGTGGTCGCTCGGTAACGAGGTCGTGCACCGCAACGCGCCTCCGGTCGCCCGCGAAATGGACCGGCAGGTCGAACGGATCCGCAGCCTCGACAAGCAGAAACGCCCGATCAGCACCTTCTCGGGGGCCGGCGGCTGGCGCTCCTACGGGGAGACGAAACTCGACACCGATGTCCGCGACCTGCACACCTATACGGCGCTCTCCTCCCCGTGGACCAAATTGCCGGAAGAGCTCGCGGAGATCGTCGAGGGCGACCGCCGCATCTACGGCGAAAAGGAGCTGACCCGGCCGCTCGTCGCCTGGGAAAACGTCGGTTTCTCGTGGGGAATCTATTCCGACCCGAACTTCAAGCGCGGCGACGTGCGCGAATATGCGAAATATGTCGCCAAACCGACCACCTGGGGCAATCCGAACGGCATCGGCTTCACCGGCGTTGCACCGCTCTTCAAGGCGCTCGGTCCGAATTTCAACGCCTGGGCTCAGGCGCACTACGGACGCCGGATCTTCGAGATCTACCGCCTGACTCCGGACTACACCGGTTTCGCGCCGTGGTTCAGCAACAGCAACCTCAGGGAGGCGACTCTCTGGAACCAGCCGGTCTTCCCGTCGCTGCACACCGAAGCGCTGACCTTCCCGCGCAACTTCTTTGCAGATGAAACGACGAAATGGCAGCTTTCGGTCGTCAACTCCGGCAACGACAGTTTCCGGAATCTGGTCTTCGACGTCGCCATGGTTGCCGAAAAGGACCGGAGCGTGACGCAGGCCGCGTCCTTCAAGATCGGCGATCTCGCCGCCCAATCGCGCCTGACCAGGCCGGTCGAGCTCAAAATGCCCGCGCTCGCGCCGGGACATTACCAGATGCGCATCACGCTGCGGGACGGCGGCCGGACGGTCGGGCAGAATTATTACGACACCTTCGTGCAGGATCCCGGCATCCTGAGCCGCAAGATCGAGACGGCCCGCCCGGTCCGCATCCTCGACACCGGCGCGGCGAAGAACGTCGCGGAGCTCGAAGCGCTGCTGAAGGCGTACCAGATCCCGTACAAGACCGTCAAATCGGTCGAAGAACTCAAGGAAGCCGCACTGCTCATCGTCCCGCCCGAAATCGCCGAAGAGCAGCTGGTCGCACTCGGCAGCTCCGCGGAACTCACGAACTTCATCCGCAACCTCGGCGGAACGCTCCTCGTGCTCGAACAGAAGAACATGAAGAGCCGTCTCCCCGGCAATCAGGCGGTGACGATGGTCGGCAACACGTTCGTCGATCTCGTGATTCCGGACCACCCGGTCTTCGCCGGGCTCGACTACCGCAGCTTCGACACCTGGAACAATCCGGACAAGGGCTATGTCGTCGCCGGAACCTTCGTGCCGTTCACCCTCAACGCCGTCGCCGCCAAGGGGCCGATGCTCGGCCGCCAGGATGTCGGCATGGCGCTGGTCGAGGCGACCGACGGCAAGGGCCGCATCATCCTTTCGCAGCTTGAGGCGACCGCCTGCCGCAAGCTCGACAGTGTCGCGGCGACCTATCTCTACAACCTCATCGACTACGCCGCGGGCGCAGATTACTGGAAAGGGGCGCTGCCGCTGGCCGATGCGGTCGACCGCGATTACACGGCGGACAAGGAGAATCTCGTTTTCATCGACCTCGCCGAAAAAGCGAACGTCCCGTTCAGGGACGAAGTCGACAATGACGGCAAGGGCGGCTGGACCGATCAGGGAACCAACGACTTCCGCATGATGCCGCTCGGCGTGCAGGAGGCGGCCGGCATCCGTTTCAATATCCTCGATCCCGACAAGAACAACGGCAGGTCCTGCCTCGTGGTGCGCGGTTCGGAGCGTCAGCATTTCCCGGCCGCGATCCGGGACATCAAGGTCGGGCGCAAGCTTTCGCGGCTCTTCTTCCTGCACACCGCCGCCTGGGGCGGCAAGGGCAAAGCCGGCGCCTACCGCATCAACTTCGCCGACGGCACGCACCTCGACTACCCGATCGAAGGCAATCAGAACATCGGCGACTGGTGGACCGTCGCCCAGCTTCCGGCCGCCAAGATCGGCATCCTCCGCAAAAACGCGATGGACCATGAGGTCGGCACGTTCGTGGCCGAGTGGGAAAATCCGAAACCGGATGTCGAGATCAAATCGATCGACTTCCTCTCCGCAACGGAGGCGCGCGGCAATGAGATCGACTGGCTGCCTTCCGGCACCCCGATTCCGGTACTGGTCGCCGTCACCGGCGAAAAGGTCAGCGACAAGCTGCTCGATATCACCGGCAGCCGTTTCGTGCGGGCCGCCGGCCTCATGGAGCACGGCAGCACGGTTCCGGCCGAGGTCAAAACGGTGAAAACCGGCAGCGGCGTGCAGCTCGACATCAGCTTCAAGGCATCGCCGCCGAAGGAGATCCCGGCGGTCCTGATCAGCTACGACAAGAAGGATGCGGCCGCGGATTACCGCTATCTGACCTTCCAGGCGAAAAGCCCGGAAGAGGCAGTCATTCAGGTCGTTCTGCCGCGTGAGGACTGGCAGGCGAGGCTGCGCGGCGACGTGACGCTCAAGGGCGACAACCGCTGGCACAAGTACCGGCTCATGGTCGGCCGGAACTTCGAAAACGAAAATGGATTTTCGTTCGACAAACAGCGCGGTGAACTCTTTCTCTACTACCGCTCGCTGCGGGCGCCCGACACGGCGCGGCCGGCGCTGAACTTCGAGATCAAGGACATCACGCTCGAATAGACGGCATCGGCCGTTCCGCCCCCCGTTCCCTTCCGGCGAGCGGGGGGCTTTTTTCCGTATCAGCCGGAAGGCTTTTGCTTTTTCCGTCTTCCGGCTGTATGTTATACCCGTCACAGATCAAAATACGGATTTTCATGCAGCAAACACTCTCCTGCGATTGCCTGGTCGCCGGCGGCGGCCCGGCGGGACTCTCGGCCGCGATCGCGGCGGCCGAAGCCGGGCGCCGCGTCATCGTCGCCGAATACCTGCCGTCCCCCGGGCGCAAGCTGCTGGCGAGCGGCTCCGGCAAATGCAACCTGACCAATGCGCTCCCTCCTGAAGCGCTGGCGAGGCGTTTTTCCGCTCCGTTCCGGTTCGTCCGGCCCGCGCTCTATTCGTATCCGCCCGGAGCGTGGCGGGAGTTTCTCTCTGCCCGGGGAGTCCCGACCGTCTCGCCGGACGGGTTTCACTATTTCCCGAAATCGATGCGGGCTGCGGATGTGCTCGACGCACTCCTGCGCCGCTGCCGAACGCTCGGCGTGACGATCCTGCCCGGGACTCCGCTCCGGAAACTCCTGATCCGGGACGGCAAAATCTCCGGCGCGGAATCCGGGCGCGGCCGGGTCGATTCCCCCCGGCTCATCCTCGCCTGCGGCGGCATGGGGTATCCGCAGCTCGGCGGCCGCGGCAGCGGCTACGAACTCGCGCGCGAAGCCGGACACCGGATCGTGCCGCCGGTCCCCGCCCTGGTCGGGCTGCGCGCGGCCGAGGGGTGGGCGGCCCGGCTGCCGGGCATTATCCTTCCTGCCGCGACCGTGCGTTTCGAAAAGAATCCCGCCGGAACGGGAGAACTCATTTTCACCCACAACGGCGTTTCGGGGCCCGCCGTGCTCGATCTCTCCGGCAGCGTCGCCCGGCATCTCGAAAACGCCGCCGAAGCCGTTCTCGCCTGCAACTGGCAGAGCCGGCCGCCGGAAGCGTACCGCGAACAATTCGCCCTCTGGCAGAAGCAGGACGGAAAGAAGCAGCTGAAAACCCTGCTCGCCCGCATGCTGCCCGCCGCCTTCGCCGATGCGCTCTGTGAAGCGGCGGAACTGCCGGGCGGCGGCAGTGCCGCACATCTCCGGGCGGCGCAGCGCGACCGGCTCGTCGCGGCGCTCACGAGCTATCCGCTCCGGATCTCCGGAACCGACGGCTGGAGCAAGGCGATGGCGACCGCAGGCGGCGTGCCGCCGGAGGAAGTCGATGCGAAAACCCTCTCCAGCCGGTTCTGCGCCGGGCTCTTCTTCGCCGGTGAGATGCTCGACGTCGGCGCGCCCTGCGGCGGCTACAACATTCAGTGGGCGGTCAGTTCCGGCCGTCTTGCCGGGAGCGCGGCGGCGCGCCTGTAAATTTCTCCTCAAAAGTTGACAAACTCTCCCTGAGTCAAATCAACTTGAAAGGAGGCTTGCCATGCAGGAAGGCAATCCCGGTTATCCGCGTCTCGAGGCGGGAAGAAACATGGTGGTCGAGAAACTGCCGGGGGGATTCCGCATCCACTCCCTCTCCCCGGTCGAAACCGGTTACCGCGGTTATTTCACGGTGCGGCCCTACCCGAGCCGTTCCACCGTCAATCCGCAGAAAGCGGTCCAGATCGTGAACGGCTCGCTGCCGTACGAGGAGTCGGTCACCCGGGACGCCGGTTTCGTCTCCGTCGACCGCCTGCACTGGATCAAGGAGGAGAAGGGCGGGCCGGGCATCGGCGCCCGGCGGCTCCGGATTCCGGTACCCTGCATGCCGAACCTCGCAGTCCCGGCCGGCCGCTCGCTGGTGTTTCTCCGGATCACGGCCCACTCGGGCGGCAATGCGGACCGCCTGAAATTCCCCGATTCCGGTGGCGGAACCGTCTATTTCGTCCACGACTATCAGGTCCTCGACGATGTGCCGAAACCGAAGGAAGGAGTCATCTACATTCCGCTGGCCGAAGTCGAATGCGACGACGACGGCGGCTGTTCCGTCACGCAGTTGAACTGCGGCGAACCGAACGGTGTCATCATGCAGTATTTCGGCAGCGACACGCTCGACCGCGGCGACGATGCCGGCAGTTCGTCCTCCGGTGGGGCAGACTCCTCCTCCGCTTCCGGCTCCGACTCCACTCCGGGTTCCGAGAGCAGCGGAAGCGGCGATCCGGGATCCGGCTCCGGCAGCGAATCCGCCTCGGCCTCGTCCGGCTCCGGCACGACAGATCCCTCTGGCTCCGGCAGCGAATCCGCCTCGGCCTCGTCCGGCTCCGGCACGACAGATCCCTCCGGCTCCGGCACGACAGATTCCTCCGGCTCCGGCACGACAGATCCCTCCGGCTCCGGCACGACAGACCCCTCCGGATCCGGCGGCGGAGGTGGCGGCCACTACGATCCCGATCTCTGGTACCTGGTCGCCGACTGCACCCGTTATCTCTGTCATGAGTCCATCGGGATACCGAACTACTCCGGTACGGTCAACTATTATATGGCCAAGGGCGACAAAATCAAATTCGAGCCGGAACCCTCCCCGCCCACGGCGGGACAGCCCATCGTCGAATGGCACGGAATCGTCATGATCGAAGGGCCGTTCCAGAACCGGCTCGACGTCACGCAGGAGCATATCGATGAACTCAACAATCTTCATATAGGTGACGAATGCTGATCAACCGGCACAACTGCGTCCAATGCTGCATCAAGCATCTGGCCTCGGCGGCGGTCATCGCCCGCGAAATCCGCAACGGCTACAACACGCCGGAATACCGTTTCTACTTCATCGGCAACCTGAACGAAGCGCAGGAGCAGATCAGCGGAATTGATCCGAAACTCTCGCGGCTGATCCGCACACTGCGGCTCAAATCCGCCCCGGCGGGGCTTGATGCCGAAATCGCGGACTCGACCATCCGGCTGCTCGAACGGATCGCCCAGGCACTCGATTTCCGCCAGAAGCACGGCGTCTACACCGGGAATCCGGACGAAACGGTGCGGAAATATGCCGGGAAGCGCTGCCGCTGCTCCGACAAGGCGATCGACATCCTGATCCCGCTGCGGTCGGACGGCTCGAGAAACGGCAACCTCGAACTGAAGCTCGCGCTGCGCTCCATCGAGCGGAACCTGACCGGCTTCCGGAAAATCTGGATCGCCTCGAAGGAACGTCCCGCCGGATTCGAGCGAATCGGGCATATCGCCGCCCCGGACGACCGTCCCCGCAAACAGATGAACATCCACCGCGCCATCCTGGCCGCCCTGCGGAATCCCGAAGTCGCGGATGAAATCATCTTCTGGGCGGACGACAACGTGCTGCTTGCGCCGCTGCATGCCTCCGAACTGCCGGTCGCCGTCCGCGACGACGCGCTCACCGGCTTTTCGAATGCCCCCGACGCCCGCATCTGGCACCGTTCCCTTCGCCAGACCGGCGACGCCCTGCTGGCGAAGGGGCTGCCGGCCGTCAACTACGAAGCCCATACGCCGGTCCGTTTCAACCGCCGGAATTACCTGGCGCTCGCCGGCGAATTCGACTTCGACTCGGGCGTCGGCCTCTGCTATATCTCGCTTTACCTGAATCGGTACGGAGCTCCCGGCCCGGTTCCGATGCGAACCATCAAGGCCACCGCCGAGACGGACCGTTTCAACCCGGAATCGCTGGAGGGCAAGCTCTTCGCCGGCTTCAACGACACCGGGCTGGAAAACGGCGCGGGGGAGACCCTGCTCAAACGTTTCCCCGAACGCTCCCGCTACGAGACGCTCCCCGCGGCCGGCAGCCTTTACAGGCACTCCCCCGGACTCGGAGCGGTCATCGGCACCTGCGGAACGCCGTTTTACGTCGAACTCCAGCTTGCGGCTCTGGCGCGCTGGAACCCGATGCCGGCCCTCGTCGTCGACGACGGCTCCGGCGACCGGGAACTGCCCGGAATCTGCGCGAAATATCATGCCGAATACCTCCCTCTGCCGCTGCACCGCGGCCACTGGGCCGGGGATCTGCATATCTTCGCCGCAGGCCTGGAGTGGGCGGAACGCAACGGCGTCACGCTGCTGGTCAAGCTCTCGCGCCGTTTCCTGCCGCTGCGGGAGTGGCAAAGCGGACTCCTCTCTCTCGCCCGCGAATCGAACGCCGTCACCTTTTCCAGCTGGTCGACAAGCTACGGCCTCGGATTCCGCACCGAATGCCTCGGTCTCTACGTCCCGGCCTGGCTGCCGTGCGTTTCCGCCCTGCGGAGCGCCGCACCGGCCGGACGGCATTTCGTCGAGCGTTTCCTGCACAGGAAAGCCCGGATGCTCGTCAACGGCTGGAATTCCGTCGCCTTCGAAGATTACCGGCAGCGGCACGATCCGGAGCGGAAGCACGACGGCTATGCGTTCTGGACCGACCTCATGGGAACCGACCGCAGACAGCCGCCTCCGGGCGTCCTCTGGCACGACGCCCACTCCGAAGAAGATTACCGTGCCGCCGCCCGGACACTCGGAATCGGCCAATAAGCCGCAGCCGTTTCAACGGGTGTAGAAGACGCGGATGTTGCGGATCATCCAGCCGAAACTCTTCTCCGCCGGATTGAAGCCGATTTCGAGCTCTTTGATCCGCTCCGGCTCGAAACCGGAGTGGAAGAGGACGCGGCGCTCCTGCCACTCCGTCTCCGGCGGTTCGAATCCCTCGCCCGTGAAACGGCCGTCCCAGCGGGCGTTCACGCGGGAGAAGACGATTCTGCCCGGCGTGAGCCGCCGGATTTCGAACGCGATCCCGGCAGCGCCGGCAAGCGACTCCTGCGGCAGCTGGAGTTTGTAGGCCGGAAAGGCCCAGCGGTCGACGCCGTCCGGAAACTCGACGGTGAATTTGACCGCCTTCTCCTCCGGAACCGCCGCAACCGTCATGCTTCCCGATGAATGGTACGACCAGCTGCCCGGTTCGAGCATGGCCGGCATCGGCACGTCCCGGCAGAAATCCCCGACACGGCCGGCGAGAAAAAGCGGAATCACGAGACGGCTGGCCGGCCTCCCGTTGAAGGTTCCGCCGAAGACGAGTTCACCGCGGCAGCCGCCATCCGCAATCTTCGGCGTGACGGTGAGCGCAACCGCGGCCCGCCCCATGGCGGGGACCGTGACGGGGTCCGAGGGTTCCGCCGTTCCGTCGCCCGCGACCGTGACGATCCCGGTTTTGGCGACCGTGTCGAAGTTGCAGATTTCGAGCGTGATCCGCACAGGCTTCTCCGGCAGGTCGAGCGAATCCCTGCCGCTGCCGGGGGCGACTCCGTCCGGCAGAATCGCCCGGAGCACGACGGTTTTATCGTCGGCAGTCGGCGCGGCGCCGGGCGTTCCGGCCGGAATCGCCGGAACCGCCGGAGAGAGTCCGGCAAGGCCGTGCAGATAGACCGGGTTTTCGTCGAACACAAGCTTCCCGCCGGAGATTTCAAGCGGCGTGCCGAACAGATCGACCGCTTCGGTGCGGGCCGTTTTCCCCGGTATGCGAAGCTCCTTCGCACCGCTCTCCGACCAGGCCAGCAGCGACTGCGCGCCGTCCGCCCGGCGGTAAAGCAGCGCCCGGACGCCCGGAAGCTTCAGCCCGCCCTCGATCTTCGCCTCCCCGAGCTGCGCGGTCAGCGTCGCAAACGCAGTGTACTGCGCCTTGATGGTGTAATCGCGGCGCAGCATCCCCCACGCTTTGCTGCCGTTCCACTCGTTGACCGGCATGAGGTTGAACCAGAAGGCGCGCGCCACCCCGAGCCGCTGCAGCGACGCCAGAACCTTCGGCACCTCGCGGGCGACGGCGAGCTCCTGCCGGAAGCTGTGCTCTTTGAGTCCGGGCCGCAGGCCGGGCGCTTCGGCGGGCCCCTCGGCCCTGGTGCCGGTCTCACTGAACCAGACCGGCATCGAGGCGGGAGCGCCGCTCTCCTTCAACACCTGCCGGATCTGCTCGAGCAGTTTCGGAAAATTGTCCGGAGAAGCGTAAGTGTGATAGCTGAACACATCGAAATACTGCGGCAAATCGCTCTTGAGCGCGGCGCGGCAGAAGCCGGCCGGCGTATCGACGCAGAACGGTCCGGTCAGCACCGTGATGTCCGGGTTGCCCGCCTTGAAGCCGAGGTAAGCGGCCTTCATGGCGGCGGCGTAATCCCAGGCGGCGGCGTCGGAGAAACCGATATCCTGTTCGTTCCAGAACTCCCAGAAATCGATCTTTCCGCGGAAATGCCGCGCCAGGCGGCGGTTGAACTCGTAAACCGCGAACAAATCGGTCGGCATCCGCTTCTTCGGGTCATCCTTCGTCCAGGCCGGAGCATCGTGATAGACGCTCAGCATCCGGAGACCGGCCGCATGGACGGCGGCGGCCGAACGATTCCAGCTGCCGTCGAAGCGGAATTCGCCGCGGGCCGGATTGACCGGTCCCCAGCTGATCCGGTCGCGCAGAAAGCCGGCGCCCGCCCGGCGGCCGAGCTCGGCGATGAAGCGGTAACCGGCCTCCCCCGGATAACCGGCCGACGCGTTGTCGCCGCCGGTCCAGCTGATATGCGTATCGAGATTGAACGGAGCATCCGCCGGAACCCTCCGTGCCGCCGGGTCCGGCAGCACCGCGAAGGCGCATGCGCCCGGCGCGGTCTTGAGAAGGTAATGGCCGTGCGGCAGCGCTTTGAGCGTAAGCGGAGCATCTCCGGCCGGCCATTCGCCCTGCGCGACGATCTCCCCCTTCCGGTTCTCAACCGTGTACGTTTCCGGGCGCGGCGTGTTGTTGACAAGACGGAAGGTCAGCGCTTCGCGATCCGTGAACGCTCCGCCCGGAGCATCCGCGCGAAGCTTCATCTGCGAATCGAATTCGGCGGCGGACGGCGCCCCGGAAAGCAGCAGCAAGCACGCTGAAATCACGGGCGTAAAGAAGGAACGGGGCTTCATGAGAACACCTCCTGCAGTTGCAGACAATCGTATGGTACGGGAAAAAGCGGTCAGAAAGCCGGGCCGAGCAAACCGCCGCCGGCGCTTCTCGCATATTTGAACTTCGCGGGGCTCGCGATGAGTTCCTGCCAGCTCTGCGAAACGGTGTGTCCGTCCGCCATGCCGAGATTCGCGCGGCCGCCGTGCAGCTGGTGCACGCCCATGTTCTCGAAGAGGTCCCACGGATTGTAAAGCCAGCGGCTCTGGCTGCCGTTGCTGCAGTCTGCGACAGCCGGAACGGCGGACGGCCGCTTCATGCGGGTCAGCTTATAGGCGACATCGTCGCCGGAGGGAGCGCGGAATTCTCCCCAGACGGCGCTGACTTCGGCCGGAACCGTATGGCCACGCCAGACGTAGAACATTCCGTAGCAGTGATACCAGGAACTGAATTTCGCGCGGTCCGCCCCGGCGTTGGCCGGACAGAGCAGCACACTCCACGGAATATACCCGCTGCCGCTGCTCTCGAAGCCGCTGTTGTTATTGCCGGCGGAAGTCAGCAGATTGGTCCACGGCTCCATGGCGCGCGGATATTGGATGTTGACCGGAATCCAGTCGTTGTTGTCCGCCGCGTAAAAAAGGTGCCCCTTCATAATCTGCGAAAGGTTGTTCGTGCAGGAGATGCTCTTGCCGCGCGCGCGCGCCTGGTTCAGCGCCGGCAGCAGCATCGCGGCCAGAATCCCGATGATCGCAATGACGACCAGAAGCTCAATCAGAGTGAAAGTTTGACGTATCGTGCCGAACACGTAATATTTCCCGGAATGTTTCTTCATCTTTCAATCTCCTGTGGTTGAATGGGTTGACAGATCCGGCAATGTTCTGTAATTCCCACGGAAATTCCGGCGGCCGGTATGCCGGGCCGGATTCTTCCGTGTTTTGCCCGTATTGGATTTGCGGGTGGAAATACGTTCCCGCCCCCCCCGTTGTTCACGTTCCGGGGGCGAACTTATATTCCATCATGGTTTTCCCGCCGCCCGCGGCGGCTGCGCCGAGTTCACATCCGCGGGACAGCGTCCGCCTCAGCCTTACGGCCCGGCGGCCTCGCGTCGGAGGCGTTTTCCCGGACTTTCCGCCGGGGACGGCCCTCCGGCACGACGAGCTCCGGCTTGAGCATCACATCCTGCCAGCTCGCGCCGGGATTGGCGATCCGCCAGAGCAATCCGTCCACGGCGCGGGTCGCGATCTCCGCGATATGGAGGTCCACCGCCGGAACCGGCGGATCGAGCTCCCGGATCAGGTAGGTGTTGTCGCAGGAGATGACTTCGAGCTCCTTCGGCTTGCGGGAATACCCTGCGAAATTCAGCGCATGGCAGACTTTGTAGGCCACCTGATCGCAGAACGCGAAGATTCCGGCACGGCCGCCGTACGCCTCGATCGCCGTCCTGAGCTGTTCCAGATAAATCTGCGGATCATCGGCGCGGTCGTACTCGAGCTCGACGAATTCGGCCTTCGCCTCGCGCATCCGGCGGCGGAACCCCTCGAGGCGCGGGTGCGTCTCGGCGTGATAGGCCAGACTGTGCTCCCAGGTCAGGATCGCCCGGTCGAACCCCCGGTCGACCAGGTAATTCGCCGCGAGCTTTCCGGCCATCGCCTCGTTCGGCTTGAAGCTGTCCCACGGGCCGATGTCGATCTCCTCGTGCATGATCGCCACCTGCGGAATCCCCTCCAGAATCGAACCGAACCACGGCCGGAAGCTGTAATGGTAGATCACCCCGGTCGAATTTTCGACCAGCAGCGGATTCTCATACAGATCGCCGCAGGAACAGAGTTCGAACGGCACTTTGAGCTCGGTCAGCCGTTTCATGACGCTGTTCATGATCTGCTGCGCGACAGGGTCGTCCGAATCGACCGGGTCGTACAGAACCGTGATCTTCTCCTCGGGCTGCGCGCCCGTTTCCGCCGCGCTCCGCCGTCTCCGGTAGGTGCGCGCCTTGAAGCCGCACTCCTCCGCCACCTTCTGCACCTGGTTGCGCAGCCTGCTCGAAATCAGGGTCGAGTTCCGCAGCGCCAGCGACACCGAAGTCGTGGTGATGCCGAGCATCTCCGCGATCTCCGCCATGCTTTTCGGCTTGTCCTGTTTATCGTTCATCTCTTTCGTTCCCGCCGGTTCGATTGTTTTCCTGCCTATAATTATAGCAAACAACAGCGCGAATGTCAACAGCAAATTTCATTATTTTTAAAATATTTTATTTTCAATTTTAAAATAAAAATTAAAATTACGCCAGGCCCGTTTGCGCGAAAATCGAAACGGCCGGGGATTGCAAAACGGCGAAAGCGGCTTTATAGTATCCGGAAACCCAACAATCGGAGCGTAGCAAATGAGCGGCAAATACGATGCATTGTTCGATCCGGAGAGTCTCCGGGCCATCCAGGAATTCTACGACACGCGCGAACGCTGGCAGGAGATCCTCGCTTATCGGAAACTGGCGGACCGGATCGGCCATGTCCGGAACCTCTTCTACGGCGACTCGATCACCGAAGCGTGGCCGCTGCATGAGCACTTCCCGAATCATTCGCTGCTGAACCGCGGCATCGGCGGGGACAACGTCTGCGGACTCTACCTGCGGCTTGCGGAAGATGTGTTCGCATATACACCGGAAAAGGTGTTCATCCTGATCGGAATCAACGGCATCGAACTGCCGAAGCAGCTGATCCTCGACCGCACCCGCGCCGTGGCGGAGCTGATCCGCGAGCGCGGCAGCCGGGTCTACCTCGGCAGCATCCTGCCGCTCCGCGAGCCGGACGGATGGGACCGCTTCCGCTATCAGGACAAGATCGTCGAAATCAACGCCGAACAGAAGGCGTGGAGCGAAAGGAACCTCGACGGCTTTATCGACTATCACTCGCTGCTGAAGGACGAAACCGGGCAGCTCGCGGCCGAATTCGCGCGGCCGGACGGCACCCACGTCATGCCCGGCGCCTACCGGGTCATGGCGGACGCCGTGCGTCCCTTCCTCGCCTGATCGGCCGGCCGGGGGGATTCCCGGCAATTATCCGGCATTTTTCGATTCCGGCGGTTGATTTTCCGGCCGCCGGGTGGTATTGTCTTGCAATCGGCCCCGAAACCAACGATTCACGGCGGGATTATGAGACGCGTAAGCATTCCGTACGACCGGACCGTCCTTGAGGCGGAAATCGACGAGAGGAATTTTCTCGGCTGCTTCGAATCAGCGCTGCCCGCCGCCGCGGCGGACCAGGCGGCGGCCGTCCGCGAAGCGCTGGACCGGCCCGTCGGCTCCCCGCTCCTCGAGGAGCTCGCCGCAGGCAGGCGTTCGGCCGTAATCATCGCGAGCGACCACACCCGGCCGGTCCCGAGCCGGATTCTCATGCCGCAGCTGCTCGAACGGCTGCGGAGGGGCTCCCCCGGCATCGACGTCACGATCCTCATCGCAACCGGCTTCCACCGCGGCACGACCCGGCGCGAACTCGTCGAAAAATTCGGAGAGAAGATCGCCGCGGACGAAAAAATCGTCGTCCACGACTCTTCGGACGAATCGATGCTGACCAGCCTCGGCACACTCCCCTCCGGCGGCGAGCTCGTCATAAACCGCCTCGCCGCCGAAACGGAACTCCTGCTGGCGGAGGGGTTCATCGAACCGCACTTCTTCGCCGGTTTTTCAGGCGGCCGCAAAAGCGTCCTGCCCGGAATCGCCGCGCGCCGGACGGTGCTGGCCAACCACTGTTCGGAATTCATCCAAAGCCCGTATGCGCGGACCGGCAATCTTGAGAACAACCCGATCCACCGCGACATGCTGTTCGCGGCAGAAACGGCGAAACTCGCCTTCATCGCGAACGTGATCATCGGCCGTGACAGGAAAATCGTGCGCGCCTTCGCAGGCGACCCGGTCGCCGCCCACGCGGAGGGCTGCGGCTGCCTGCGCCGGTTCGCCGGAGTCGCCGTGCCGCAGGCCGACATCGTCCTCACCGGCAACGGCGGCTATCCGCTCGACCAGAACGTCTACCAGGCGGTCAAGGGCATGACGGCGGGTGAAGCGGCCTGCCGCGAAGGAGGCGTCATCATCATCGCCGCAAGCTGTTCCGACGGACACGGCGGCGAATCGTTCTACCGGAACCTGGCGGAGGCGGCTTCGCCGGAGGAGCTGCTCGCGCGGGTCGCGGCCGTTCCGCGCGGCCGGACCGAACCGGACCAGTGGGAGTTTCAGATCCTCGCCCGCATCCTGTCGAAGCGGAAGGTCATCGTCGTCACCCGCGACTGCGACCACCGGATGCTCGAGAGGATGCACCTCTCTGCCGCCTCCACCCTCCCCGAAGCGCTCGGCATGGCGTACGCGCTGCTCGGGCCGGAGGCGAAGGTCGCGGCCATTCCGGATGGAGTCTCCGTCATCGTCAACCCCAGCAGGTGTTTATGAAAATAACGGTATGCATCAAGCAGGTGCCGGGAACCGCCCAGGTCGAAATCGACCCGGCGACCGGCGTATTGAAACGCGACGGCGTCGAATCGAAGATGAATCCGTACGACCTCTACGCGCTCGAAACCGCACTGCGGTTCAAGCAGTCGCACGGAGCCGAAATCACGGCCGTAACGATGGGGCCGCCGCAGGCCGAAAGCGTGATCCGCGAAGCGTTCATGATGGGCGTCGATCACGGCGCGATCTTCTCCGACCGCCGCTTCGGCGGTTCGGATGTACTCGCGACGGCCTACACGCTCGCGCAGGGAATCCGGGCGGCGGGCGGCGCCGACCTCGTGATCTGCGGCAAACAGACCACCGACGGCGACACCGCGCAGGTCGGCGCGGAGCTCGCGGAGTTCCTCGGCATTCCGCACGTCGCGGGCGTATCGCGGATTCATGAGCTCAGCGGCGAAGAAATCCTGCTCGATCTTGATCTGCCGCTCCATGTGGAAACGGTGCGGGTCAAGCTGCCGTGCCTGGTCTGCGTCGAGAAAGGGATTTACGAGCCGCGGCTGCCGTCGTTCCGGCGCAAGCTCGAAACGGCCGGCCGTCCGGTCCGGACCTTCACGCTCGACGATATGGAGGACCCGGCGCCGGAACACTACGGGCTCTCCGGCTCCCCGACCCAGGTAAAACGGATTTTTCCGCCGGAAAATACGAATACGCACGAAAGCTGGGAGGGCTCCGGCGATGAGCTCGCGGAACGCCTACGCCGCCTTCTCGACGACAGGAAATTCCTGCAGCAGCTGAGGTAACGACTTATGGCGCATATCAGAATCCATCAGGAGAAGGCCGCCGATCCGGCGGCGCTCGCGGCGCTCTGCCCGTTCGGAGCCATCCGCGCCGACGGCGGCAAACTCGACATCGACGCGGGATGCAAGATGTGCCGGATCTGCATCCGCAGGGGCAACGGCGTTTTCGAGTACGTCGAAGACCGCTCTCCGTCGGTCGACAAATCGGCCTGGCGCGGCATCGCGGTCATCGCGGAGCAGACCGCCGGAACCGTGCATCCGGTCACCTATGAACTGATCGGCAAGGCGCGCGAACTCGCCGGGAAAACCGGACAGACGGTCTACTGCGTCCTCATCGGGCATGAAGTCGCGGAGAAGGCGGACGAACTGCTCGCCTATGGCGCCGATGAGGTGTTCGTCTATGACGACCCGGCGCTCGAGCATTTCCGGATCGAACCGTACGCGGCCGTGCTCGAGGAGTTCATCAACGCGAAACACCCGTCCGCCGTGCTGGTCGGCGGCACGCCGTCGGGACGCTCGCTCGCGCCGCGGGCCGCGGCACGCTTCCGGACCGGGCTCACGGCGGACTGCACCTTCCTCGATATGCAGCCGAACACGGACCTCGACCAGATCCGCCCGGCCTACGGCGGCAACATCATGGCGCACATCAACACGCCGAACCACAGGCCGCAGTTCGCGACGGTCCGCTACAAAATCTTTTCGATCCCGCCGAAGGGCGCGGCATCCGGCAGGGTCACGCGCCGCGCCGTCCCGCCGGAAAAGCTCGCGTCGGGCATTTCGGTCGTCCGGGTGGCCGAAAAACAGCGCGAAACCGGCATCGAGGAGGCGGAGGTCCTCGTCGTCGCCGGACGCGGCGTCCGCAGGGCGGAGGACCTTGCGATGCTTGAGGAACTCGCCGGGCTGCTCGGGGGAAAACTCGCCTCGACCCGTTCGCTTACCGAAGCGGGCTGGGTCAATCCGCGCAGCCAGATCGGGCTCTCCGGGCGGACGGTCAAGCCGAAGCTCATCATCACCTGCGGCGTCTCGGGGGCGATCCAGTTCGTCGCCGGCATGAACGGTTCGGAGCTGATCGTCGCGATCAACACGGACCCGGACGCGCCGATTTTCAAGGTCGCGCACATCGGCGTCCGCGGCGACCTCTATCAGATCGTGCCGCGGCTGATTGAAAAGATCAAGAACGGAAAGGGCAGGTAAATGTCGCTCTCCTACAAGCAATTCGATGAAACCGACCTCGCGGAGCTGCGGAAGATCTGCGCGCCGGAACGGGTGATCCCGGGCGCCGGAATCAGCGAGGATTACTGCCACGACGAGCTGTCGGGGACGTTCAGCCGGCCCGATGCGCTCGTAAAGGCGATGTCGGCGGAGGAGGTCTCCGCAATCATGAAATACGCCTCGGCGAACCGGATTCCGGTCACGCCGCGCGGCCAGGGGACCGGGCTGGTCGGCGGCTCGGTCGCGCTGTTCGGCGGCATCATGGTCGACCTCTCCGGCATGAACCGCTTCCTCGAGCTCGATGAGGAAAATATGACGCTGACGCTCGAACCGGGCGTACTGCTGATGGAAATCTCGAAATATGTCGAGGAGCGCGGGCTCTTCTACCCGCCCGACCCGGGCGAAAAAACCGCGACCATCGGCGGAAACATCAATACGAACGCCGGCGGCATGCGCGCGGTCAAATACGGCGTGACCCGCGACTACGTGCGCGGGCTCGAAGTCGTGCTGGCCGACGGCAGCATCGTCGAGCTCGGCGGCAAAGTCGTCAAAAACAGTTCCGGCTACAGTCTGAAGGATCTGATCGTCGGCTCAGAAGGAACGCTCGGCATCGTGACGAAGGCGATCCTGCGGCTGCTGCCGCTGCCGCGCTTCAAGATCAGTCTGCTCGTGCCGTTCCCGGACCTGCCGTCGGCGATCCGGACGGTTCCGGCGGTCATCCGCGCCAGTTCGGTGCCGACCGCGGTCGAATTCATGGAGCGCGAGGTGATTCTCGCGGCGGAGGAGTTCCTCGGCCGCAAGTTTCCGGACAACAGTTCGGATGCGTATCTGCTGCTGACCTTCGACGGAGCGAGCAAAGAGGAGATCGACCTCGCCAGCCGCGAGGCCGCGCACACCTGCCTCGCGGCGGGCGCGATCGACGTGTTCCTCTCAAACACGGCAGAACGGAATGAATCGATCTGGTCCGCGCGGGGCGCGTTCCTCGAAGCGATCAAGGCGTCGACGACCGAAATGGACGAGTGCGATGTGGTCGTGCCGCGCCGGGATGTGGCGGAATTCGTGCTGTTTTCGCATTCTCTGCAGGAGAAATACGGCGTCCGGCTCCGCTCCTTCGGCCACGCCGGGGACGGCAATCTGCACATCTACGTGCTGCGCGACGGGCTCGACGACGCCGCGTGGGAGAAAACGCTGGCAGCCGTCTTCGGCGAACTCTACGCCAGGGCGCGGCAGCTGAACGGCAAGGTCTCCGGCGAGCACGGCATCGGCCATGCGAAGCGGCCGTACCTGGCGGAGTCGCAAAGCGCCTCCGAACAGATGCTCATGGCCGGCATCAAACAGGTGTTCGACCCGCTGAACATCCTGAACCCGTCGAAAGTCATCACACCTCTGAATGAAAGGGACACAATATCATGAAATACCTTTTTTCCATGCTGCTCTTCTGCGCGGCGCTGACCCTCTCCGCCGAATCGAAATTCTTGAAAGTGTCGGAGTTCCAATACGACTTCGACAAAAAATCCATCACCTTCCAGGTTGAAAACACCTCCGGCAAGGATATCAGTTCGTTCGATTGCAAACTCGAACTTGAGATCGACAGGCGGGATTTCGAGGTGTATGCAAACGGCAGCAACCTGAAGAAAGGCGAAAAGCGGATGCTGACCCGGGACCTGCAGAACCTGAACCCGAAAAGCCGGGTGAAAAAAATCTCCGGAAACCCGGCGATCTCGCTCGAAGACCTCTCGATCACCACCATGAAATTCGCGGACGGGACGGAAGTCAAAAAATCGGAAGGCACCAAAGTCAACCCCGGCAACCGGAAACGCCCCGGCGGCAGGCGGAGTCCCGGCGGCCAGAACAGCCGCGTCCGCTGAACGCCATTCAGCGCCCGCCGCTCTTTCGCCAGAACGACGGCGCGACGCCGGTCCGCTTGCGGAAGAAGCGGCTGAAGGAGTAAATCGAATCGTAACCGCACGCGGCGGCGATCCGGCCGACCGGTTCGTCCGTCTCCTCGAGCAGCCGCCGGGCGGCGTTGAGCCGCCGCTCGGCCAGGTAGTCTCCGAGCGCGATGCCGAGCTCCTCCCGGAACTTCCGCCGCAGATGGCTGGCCGACAGCCCCGCCCCCTCCGCCAGAAGCTTGATCGAGAGCTGCCGGGTCAGCTCCTGGTTGATCCGGTTCAGCACGGCTTTGACCGGCGGGGAGAGCGGCGCGTCCCTCCTCGGCAGCTGCCCGGCCGACAGTTCGCGCAGCAGCAGTACCAGCTCGAACATCGACCGCAGCGTATCGCCGTCGAGATAAGCGTCGACCAGGCGCTCCGCCGCCGCGAATGCCGCATCGTTCGCCTCCATCAGCGGTTCGGCGGGCAGGTACGGCTGCCCCTCCTCCGCCTCGAACGAAACGATCAGACGGTCATGACGCTCCCGCCCCTCCGGGACGCTGCGCCGCAGATACGGCTTGACCAGCAGCGCCCGGCCCGGCTCCAGCGCGATCCGGTTTCCGCTCACCAGATACTCCATCGGCACCGCCGGAAGGATCAGCATATGGCGTGTGCTGATGATCGTCCGCTCATGCGGATAATCGTGCCAGTAAAGCAGAAGGCTCGACGGCAGGCGGAAGCCGCCGCCGATCTCGCGCCCCCGGAAATAACTTTCCGGCTCCGGCAGCAGCTTCGCTTTTTCGATCAGGCGTTGTCTCATCGGAATAATCGGATTGGTTAAAAAGATAATCATCCCGGCCATTGCCGTTTTGAACATCATCCGGTATAATATATCGCAGGAATCCACTCAGTCAACCATCGGAAAGGATAAAAAATGTCGAACCTGACGGCAAAAGCCGCGCCGGAATTCCTGAAGGACTCGGTCATCTACCAGATCAATCTGCGCACATTCACGCCCGACGGGACGCTGAGGGCGGCGGAACGGCTGCTGCCGCACATCGCCGCGCTCGGGGCGGATATGGTCTATCTCTGTCCGGTCACGCTGGCCGACGACGACCCGCGCCCGGAATTCTGGAGCGACCGCCAGAAGCAGTCCGGGCTCAACAACCCGAAGAACATCTACCGCGTCGGCGACTACTACGCGGTCGATCCCGAATACGGCACGGATGACGACCTGAAATCGTTCGTCCGCACCGCCCACGGCCTCGGGCTCCGCGTGCTGCTCGACCTGGTCTACTACCACTGCGGCCCGTCGGCGGCGTTCCTCGCGGAACATCCGGATTTCGCGGTCCGCGACGAAAACGGGGAAATCCGGAACGGCCATTGGCATTTCCCGGAGCTGAATTTCGCTTCGTCCGGATTGCGCGAATACCTGTGGCGGAACATGGAGTATTTCGTCCGGGAATTCGACGTCGACGGCTACCGCTGCGACGTGGCCGGGGCCGTTCCGCTCGATTTCTGGGAGGAAGGGCGGCGGCGCATCGACGCGCTGAAACCCGGGCTGATCATGCTGGCCGAAAGCGAGGGCGACCGCCGCGAGGAGCAGCGCGCCGCCTTCGAATTGAACTACGGCATGACGTTCATCTGGAGCTTCCCGGCAGTCCTCCGCGGAGAAAAACCGGCCTCGGCATTGCGCGAGGCCCGCGAACAGCGCCGGGCGGAGGCGCTGCCCGGCGCGCGGTTCCTCGCCGCCTTCGACAACCACGATCTTGCGAACGACCAGTATGACGACCGGATCGAGAAACTCGGCCCCGAGCGGATCGAAGCCGCCCTCGCCTTCTGCTTTGCGCTTGACGGTGTGCCGCTGCTCTACTGCGGGCAGGAGATCGCCGACTCGCACCGCCACAGCATCTTCGGGAACCGTTTTTACGGCCCCGGGCTCGTCATCGACTGGTCGAACGCGGTCACGCCGGCCGGCGAACGCCGCATGAGATTCCTGAAGGAACTGATCGCCCTCCGCCGCCGGACGCCGGCCCTGACGCAGGGGGAAACCGTCTGGCTCGACAACCCGTATCCGGATGAGCTTCTGACTTTCCGGCGGACGATGCCGGCGGAGAGCGTCCTCACCGCCGTCAATTTCGGCCGCGAGACCCGGACCGTCGGGACAGGAGGCGGAGAGGTGCTTTTCCGCGGCGGCGGGGCCGCCCTGAACGGCGGAGACGAAGCGGTTCTGCCGCCTTCCGGATTTCTGATTTCGCGGACTTGATTTCCGTTTCCGGCGGCGTATATTACCGGCATCATGGATGCGCTGCAGAAACTCATACACCTCGCGGACGACTCGCGTTACGATCTCGCATGTGCCTGCTCCTCAAGCGATAAAGAGCGGCGCAGGCGCAAGCTGGACGGAAGCTGGCTCTATCCGGTTCCGCTGGCGGCGGGCGGGTACGGCATCATGATGAAAACGCTGCTTTCGAATGCGTGTTCGAGCGATTGCCGTTACTGTCCGCTGCGCCACGAGGGGAATGTCCGGCGCTGCACGCTCCTGCCGGACGAGATCGCCCGGCTGTTCATGGATCACCTGAGCCGTCAATGGCTGCTCGGCATCTTCCTCTCCTCCGGCATCGTCGGCACGCCCGACCGGACCATGGAGCGGCTGACTGCGGCGGCCGAGATTCTGCGCCGGAAGTACCGCTACCGCGGCTATATCCATCTGAAGATCATTCCAGGCGCTTCCGAAGCGGCCATCACGCGGGCGCTGCAGCTGGCCAGCGCGGTCTCGCTGAATATCGAGACGCCGGGAGAGCGCTACTTCCGGCAGCTCTCCGCCTACAAGAGCTTCGACAGCGATATCGTCAGGCCGCTGCGCTTCCTCGCGGACCAGACGCAGCCGGGCAGCCCCTATGCGGGAATCCGCTGCTCGACCCAGTTCATCGTCGGCGCGGCGGATGAGAGCGACCGCGAGCTGGTCCGCTATACCGCCGCCGTCTACCGCAAGCTCCGTTTCGAGCGGGTCTACTTCTCCGCCTTCCAGCCCGGCGCGGACATTCCGCTCGCGCCGCGGCCCGAATCGCTCGAACTCGTGCTTTCCAACCACGACCGGCTGACCCGGGAGCACCGGCTCTACCAGGCCGACTTCCTGCTTCGGAAATACCACTTCGACGCGGACGAGATGGAGTTCGGACCGGACGGGAATTTCGATCTCGCGCGCGATCCGAAACTGCGCTGGGCCGAGCGCCACCCCGAGTTCTTCCCGGTCAGGATCAACACGGCCGACCGTGAAGCGCTGCTGCGCATTCCGTGCATCGGCCCGACCTACGCGGACCGGATCATCGCGGAACGGCGCAAGGCGAAGCTCTCGAACCTCCTGCGGATCGGGCTGCGCGGCAAAAACGCCCGGACCGCGATCGATTATATCGACTTCTGCTGACCCGCGCCTGTGCTCCGCGGCGGGATGCGGCGGATTCCGCCGGAAATATCTTTGGGGAATCCTCGCATTGCGACTTGAAATTATGCGGTTAAGAGTGTATTAATTTAACAATCGACAGCTTTTGGCGTTGAAATCCGTGACACAGGCAATTCAGAAGGGAAGCGCAATAGAGGACGTTTCCCGGATTAAAGAAGGAGAAAGAGAAATGGACAACAGCAGAATGATGGCGCTTCTCGTCGCCGGCAGCATGATCTGCGGCGGCTTTGCGGCGTCCGCGGCCGACGAAGCCAAGAAGGCCGAGACGGCCAAGCCGGCTGAAGCGGCCAAGGCCGCCGAAACGGTCAAGCCGGCCGAAACCAAGCCGGAGGACCTCTTCGCAGTGGTGCCGGCGGTCGTCGCCGAAGTCAAGGGCGAAAAGATCACGAAAGACATGCTCGTGGCCGAAGTCATGAAAATGTTCCCGAACGGCAAGATTCCCGAGGGCGTCACCGCCGACAATCTCAAGGCCGCGCTGCCGGGCATCGTCAAGCAGCTCGTGATCCAGAAGATTTTCGAGACCGAGATGGCCAAGGCCGGCATCAAGCCGTCCGCCGAAATGGTCAAGGAAAAAATCGGCGAAGAGTTCAAGAAGATGGACAAGCAGATGCTCGCCATGATCACCCAGCAGCTCCAGATGCAGAACAAGACCGTCGATCAGTACATCGACGAGATGTCCAAGGAGCCGATGGCGCAGCAGCAGATCGCCAACCAGATGTATCTGGAGGAGAAGGTCCTGAAGAACCTGAAGTTCGACAAGACCATCCCGGCCGATGCTGCGAAGAAATACTATGACGAGAACGCCGCCCAGTTCAAGGAAGAGGCCGACAAGCCGGACCAGATCCGCGCCTCCCACATCCTGATCGCCCCCGACGGCAAGGATGATGCCGCCGACAAGAAGGCGCAGGAGAAGGCTGCCGCGCTGCTGAAGCAGCTCAAGGAGAATCCGAAGCTCTTCGAAGAGCTCGCCAAAGAGAACAGCACCTGCCCGAGCAGCGCCCGCGGCGGTTCGCTCGGCGCCTTCGGCAAGGGCCAGATGGTTCCGGAATTCGAAAAGGCGACCCTCGCGCTCAAGCCGGGCGAAATTTCGGCCGAGCCGGTCAAAACGCAGTTCGGATATCACATCATCCGCCGCGACGCCCTGCAGACCGAAGGCACGACCATTCCGTTCGAAAAGGTCAAGGGCGACATCGAATCGTTCCTGAAGGCCCAGAAGGACGTCGAAGAGAAGCAGCAGCAGCAGAAAGCCGTCATGGAGTTCTTCCAGCAGCTTGAGAAGGAATACGGCGTCAAGTACCTGATTCCGATGCCGGAAGAGCTCGGCAAGTAAGCTGCCCGCATTTCCGGAATACTGCAACGCACTGCTTCAGACGAAGCGGTGCGTTTTTTTCTGATGCGCCGTTGATTTTCCGGCGTCAGCAGGTAATGTATTCCCTCACCGAACCCGGAGGTACCATGAAACGCATACTCATTTCCGTACTGGCGGCGGCGGCGTTCGCGCTCGGCGCCGCGGACTATGATTTCACCGAACTGGACCGGCTGCTCGAAGGCTGGATGGATGCCGGCGTCTACCCCGGACTCTCGTTTCTCGTCGTGAAGGACGGCAAACCGATCTATGAACGCAGCCTCGGCGAACACACGCCGGCGACGACGGAGTTCATCGCCTCGGCCGGAAAATGGTACGCGGCGGCCTGCATCATGACGCTGGTGGACGAGGGAAAGCTCTCCCTCGACGATCCGGCGGAAAAGTGGATTCCCGAATTCAAGGGAGACCCCAAAGGCAAAGCGACGCTGCGGCAGCTGCTCTCGCACACCTCCGGCTACATCAGCTATCAGCCGGTCGGACATGACGACAACTACGCGACGCTGCAGGAATCGGTCGTGGCGCTCCTGCCGCGCAAGCTCGTCGCCCGGCCTGGCGCCCGATGGAACTACGGCGGCATCGCCATGCAGATCGCCGGACGCATGGCCGAACGCGCGTCGGGGCTCGTCTGGGAGCAGCTCTGGGAGCAGAAAATCGGCAAACCGCTCGGGCTGACCGATACCGCCTGGGTGCCGGTGGATCCGAGACATATTCCGAAACTCTCCGGCGGGGCGCGCTCCTCGCTGCGCGACTATGCGAAATTCCTCGAAATGCTCTCGAACAACGGAACCTACCGCGGAAAGCGCATTCTTTCGCCGGAGGCGGTGAAGGAGATGGGCCGCGATCAGCTCAACGGCGCCGCAGTTCCGAAAGACGTGTTCGTCGAGGCGTACTGCGGCGGCAAACACCCCGGCATCTACGGGCTCGGCCACTGGCGCGAGAGCGAAGACGCCCGGGGCAATGTCCTGATCGAAAGCTCGCCGGGCTGGGCCGGGACCTACCCGTGGATCGACCGCGGGCGCGGGCTGTATGCCGTTCTGGTCGCCCACAAAAACCAGATCCGGCTCAACGCCATGTATGCCGGGAGCGCCCTGCCGCGGCTGGTCGGCAAAATCGTCGATTCCGCCCGCTGACGGCAGGACGGCAGGGCTCCGGAGGATCTCCGGAGCCCCGCCGATTCAAATAATTCCGTTTTTTTTACTCGCCTATTGACATCCGCACCGTTTTGTGGTATAATTTTTATTGTAAGGTAATGTAAGGTATTTATATATTCCGCAGTTTCACAAATAACGCAACGAAGTCTAACGGAGGTTCCGGAATGAAGAGAGAGTCATTTACCCTGATTGAACTGCTCGTCGTGATCGCGATCATCGCGATTCTCGCCTCGATGCTGCTGCCGGCGCTGAACCAGGCGCGGGAGTCGGCGCGCAAGACCAAATGCACCGGCAACCTGAAACAGTTCGGCACGGCCGCCATTCTGTATGCTTCCACCAACAACGACTACTGGGTTCCGTTCCGGCCCAGTTACTATGAAATCGACGATTTCCGCCGCGAAATCGGCGCTCCGCCGCTGAATGCCGACCAATCGAACAAAACCTATTTCCCGGTCAACATCCTCTGCCCGAACTCCCGCGCGGTCATTCAGGCCGGCACTTCGGACGGGATCAAAGCCGGCCACGTCCTGCGTTCCTACGGAGTCGGCTACAAGACGCTCGAAGACACCGAAGGGTGGAAAGACTACCGGGCCTACAAGGTGACCAGACTGACCCGGCCGACCGAGTCGGTCTCCTTCGCCGATGCGCTCGACCACCTGATCTACGGGTATGACCCGTATGCCGCCGACCGCGGCTACTTCAACTACGGCGAGGACGCGCCGGAGGGAAAAGGAGTGCTCGCCTACCGGCACAGCAAAAAGACGAACGCCTGCTTCTTCGACGGCCATGTCGAGTCGCTGCAGTGGGAGGACATCAAGTCCAAACTCAACACGAACAACGACTATTTCAAGAACTTCTACTCCCGCTGAAGACAGGAGCATGACATGATCAAGCGTTTCACTCTGGTTGCCGCGGCCTCCGCCGCGATATTCGCAGCAGCGGCGGAGATTCCGCCGTTCTACCCCGAACTCGGTCCGGCGCTGCCGATGGAGTCTCCCGCCGTCGCGCCGAATCAGGTCGAACTCAAACGTGCGGACGGCTCCGTGGTCAAGCCCGGCGCCTTCACGCTCTCGCGCTCCCTCAACGGCAGGGAGTGGAAGATACTCCCCCCGGTCCGGTCCGCCCGGCCGTTCGACGCTTCGGTCGACCTCGACAAAGGGTA
Source organism: Victivallis lenta (assembly GCF_009695545.1). Classification (NCBI taxonomy): domain Bacteria; kingdom Pseudomonadati; phylum Lentisphaerota; class Lentisphaeria; order Victivallales; family Victivallaceae; genus Victivallis; species Victivallis lenta. The sequence goes on from NZ_VUNS01000001.1 coordinate 223,177, forward strand.
TGAACAGCCCGGTTTCGACGACTCGAAATGGGATGCGATCGCGGTTCCGCTCGACTGGTACAGACAATATCCGAAGGCGTATCTGCGGGAAGAACCGTATGTGAAGGGCTTCTACCGCCGGAAATTCGACGTGAACGCTTCCGAGCTGGACGGACGCCGCGCGCTGCTGCGCTTCGGCGTGATCGGCTACGATGCGGTCGTCTTCGTCAACGGCAGGGAGGCAGGGCGGCACAAGGGCGATTTCACGCCGTGCGAATTCGACGTGACGAACCTCGTCAAGCCCGGAGAAAACACGCTCGCCATCCGTGTGCTCACCGACTTCGGCACCACCCACGGCACGGTTCCGGCCGCGAAGCACGTCTACGGCTCGCAATGGGGCTGGGGCAACATCAAGGGCGGCCTCTGGCAGAGCGTCGAACTCGCTTTCGTGCCGGAGCTCTACATCGAAACCATGCTCGTGAATCCGGTGCTGAAGGATTCGGCAATCCGGGTCGACTACACCATCGACAACCGTTCAGGCCGCGAGTTCAAGGGCGAACTCGCGCTCACGGTCACGACCGCGCTGAAACGCGACCCGAACAAAACCGCCGGAAACCTCTCGCTGCCGGTTTCGCTCAAGCCCGGCGTCAACACCGGCACGGCATCCGTAAAACTGGCCGACCCGGTCAAATGGTCGCCGGAAAATCCGTTTCTCTACTATCTGTCGGCCACGCTTGCGGACGGCGGCAAGGTCGTCTCGGGAGCTGTCGAGCGCTTCGGCTACCGTGATTTCAAAATCGTCGACGGAAAATTCCATTTGAACGGCGAACGCATCTATCTCTTCGGCGAAAACATCCGTTCGGTCGATTTCGGCGGACGCGGCACGACGCCGGCCGAAGACGCGGCGAACCTCCGCAAATACATGAACGGCTTCAAGCGGCAGGGCGTCAACATCATCCGGAACGCCCACCTGCCGATCCTTCCGGCCGCGCTTGAGATCGCCGATGAAATCGGACTCATGATCTACGACGAATGGGGCTGGAGCTTCACGAACCTTCTCGACGAAAAAGCGTTTCAGGAGAACAACGACCGCGAGCTGCGCGAATGGCTCCGGCGCGACTACAACCACCCGTCGGTGGTCATGTGGTCCGGCGCCAACGAGGTCCGGCACCGGGAAAAGCCGGATGTCAAGCGCCAGCTCGACCGTCAGATCGACCTCATCCGTGAATTCGACAAATCGGGGCGGCCGGCCGGTTCGTTCTCCGGCTCCGCCTCATGGATCAGCTACGGCATCGAGCCGCTGAACACGGATTTCCTCGACCTGCACAGCTATCACGGGCTCTCCGTGAACTCCTGGACACGCTGGAACAAGAACATCAACGACGCCTACGACGGTTCGCTCGAGCATTATAAAGTCAAGGGTGACCGGCTGCCGTGGCCCTACATCATCTGGGAGTGCGTCGGCTTTACCTGGGGCGGCAAAAGCGACGCCGCCTTCCGCATCGGCGACATGAACCAGTATGCGAAATATGCGCGTTCGAGCACCTCCTGGGCACAGGGCAACGGCATCGGCTACGCCGGCACGATCGGGTTGGCCGCCTCGCTCGACCCGAAGCGCGGCATGAGCTACGGCAAAGCGCTGTTCGGCCACCGGCTGCTCGAACTGGCGCGCCAGAATCCGCGCGTGGACGGTTTCGCGCCGTGGCAGCATGCGACCGGCTTCCGCCCGGCGACGCTCTGGAATCAGCCGATTCTGGTCGGACTCCGCAACGAACAGGGATTGCCGCCGTCGAACTTCTTCGCCGGCCGTGACACAAAGCGCGAGCTCTTCGTCGTCAACAGCACGAATCATGAAGTGAAGAACGGGAAAATCCGGGTCTGGCTCCTGACGGAGCAGGGCAAAGAGCTTCCGCTCGCAGAGGCCGCCCTCCCCGAGCTCGCTCCGTGGAAGACGGCCGTACTCCCGGTCACCCTTCGAATGCCGGAAAAGCCGATCGGCCATGCGCAGCTCCGCGCCACCTTCTCCGGCGCGGACGGCAAGGAACTGTCGCGCAACTTCTACAATGTCTACCTCGGCAGCCCGGCCGTGCTGACCGACCCGGTCAAGTGCGCCGAAAAGGTCGCACTGCTTGATGTCGGCAGCCCGGCCGACGTCGAAACGACAGGCGCCGTCCTGAAAGCGCTGGCAATTCCGTACGCAGTCATCCCGGCGGCGAAACTCGACGGCGCCTTCACGGCGGCGATCATTCCGGCCGGACTCGAAAACAGCGAACCGCTGAAACTCGACGCCCGGAAGCTGGACGCCTGGCTCAGAGCCGGCGGCAAACTTCTGGTTCTCGAACAGCCGGTCACCTCCGGCAACGTGCTGCCCGAATCGAAGCCGGTACTCTCTCCGCTGCCGTTCGCGGACCTTGTTTATCCGCAGCACCCGGTTTTCGCCGGACTCGACCAGCGAAACTTCGATTTGTGGGAAAACCCGGTCGAAGGCCGGGTCATCACGGTAGCCCTGGCGCCTTTCTCGACGAACGCGATCGCCGTGCGCGGTCCGCTGCTCGGCAGCCAGAATGTCGAAAACGCGGTTCTGGAAGCCCTGGTCGGCAAGGGGCACGTCTTCTGGACGCAGCTCGACGCGACCTCCCTCTGGGGCCGGGACAGCTCGGCTTCGACTTACCTGCGAAACGTCTTCGACTACATGCTCTCCGGCCGCAAACCGTACGAAAAGGTCATGCCGCTTGAGCTCAGCTCGATGCACTGGTCGATTCCGGAAGGGCGCGAATATCCGATCGACCTCACGAAGCAGGCGAACCGCGGTTTCCGCGACGACGGTGACGGAACCGGCTGGACCGGCCAGGGCGAGAACGACTTCCGCAACATGCCAACCGGCTTGCAGAAGGTGAACGGCATCCCCTTCCGCATCATCGATCCGGCGAAGAACAACGGAAAGTCCTGCCTGATCGTGCGCGGCACCGAAAAACCCGAGCTCCCGGCCCGGATCGACGGCATTCCGGTCAACGCGAAGCTGTCGCGGCTCTTTTTCCTGCACACCTGTGCCTGGAAGGGAACCGATGCGGGCTGCTACCGGATCAACTACGCCGACGGCACGAAATATGACTACATGCTGATCCCGGGCCGCAATATCGGCGACTGGTGGAACTGCGCGTTCCTCGGCGATGCGGCACCCGGCATTCTGCGGCCGAATCCGGTAACGGATCAGGTCGGCACCTATATGGCCGTCTGGGACAATCCGTTTCCGGAGAAGGAGATCAAGACCATCGACTTCCTTTCGGCCGGACAGAATACCGATATCGACTACCTGCCGGGCCGCTGTCCGGTTCCGATCCTGGTGGCCATGACCGGCGAGCGCGCCGGAGAAGCGCCGTTCTCCGTCAACGCCTCGGAATGGAAGGGCGGCGGGCGGAACGGTGTTCCGGCCCCCGAAATCGGCAAGGTCAGGACGACGCTGCCGGACGGCCGTGCGGCAGAAGTTACCCGCATCGCATTCCCGAAGGTCGCCGGGGAACAGGGGTTCAGCTACGCGATGATCCGTTTCGACCCCGCCAAATACGACCCGAAGAAGCACCGCTGCCTTTCGATGCTGATCAAAGCCGACAAACCGGGCGCACTCGACGTCACGATCCCGGAACGGAACTGGAACGGCCAGATGCGTCTCGGCTTCGAACTCGGCAACCGTTCCGGCGAATGGCGGCGCGTGCGGCTCGACCTCTCGCGGCAGCAGGGCGGCGCCATGCGCGATAAAGTTCTGCGCGGCGAACTCTTCCTCTACAACGGGGAGAACAAGCACTATCTGTATCCGCGCCCGGCCACTTCACTCGAAATCGCCGACATACGGTTCGAATAAAGCGGACACGCCGCGGAAGCCGAAACGGAGAAGTCTCCGCCGGCTCCTGCGGCTGGGCTGCCCCCGGAATCAGCCCAGCCAGGGGTCGAGTCCGGCTTCGGCGATGTCGCGGCGGAAAGCGAGTTCCCGTTCAAGGGGAAGACGCGGAGCCGGGAGACGCATCGGGCCGACATCGAGTCCGGCAAACTTCATGTAGAGCTTCTGCGACGACATGCCGTATCTGCCGATGAGGACGATGCCGCGATGGGTCAGCTCCTGAAAACTGCGGGCGCGTTCGATATCGCCGGCCTCATAGGCTTTCAGGAGCTCCCGATAGAGCCGCGGGAAATAGTTGTAGGTGCTGCCGACGCCCGCTTCGGCGCCGGCGGCAAGCGAGGCGAGCAGCATTTCATCGCGCCCGAACATGATCTGGAAACGGTCGGAGTAATCGACGCAGCGCTGGAATTCGCAGAGATTTTCATCCGTATACTTGATTCCGGCGAATTCGGGACACTCCTGCGCCATGATCGGCAGCAGGTCACGGATCGGCAGATTCGCGTGAGTCATGCACGGAACATGATACAGATAAAGCGGTTTCCGCGCGCATGCCTTTGCGATCTCCTTCAGACAGTCGGCCAGCTCCCGAACCGTGGGAGGCCGGAAATAGAACGGCACCATGGCGCAGACGGCATCGGCCCCGGCTTCGGCCGCATGTTCGGCAAGCGCCTGCGATTCGCGCACCGAACACGATCCGACATTGATGATGACCGGGATGCGTCCGGCCGCCGCGCCGATGAACGCCTCCGCCATCGAGCGGCGCTCCTCGTGCGTCAGCGAGGGGAACTCCCCGGTTGAGCCGATCGCAAACAATCCGGCCATTCCGTTTTTCAGCGAATGCTCGACCAGCATCGGCACCTTCTCCGGCGCAATCGAACCATCCTCGTGCATCGGCGTGAACGTCGCCGCCACCAATCCTTTGAATCTCAGCATGACAAATCCTTTCCGGCCATGAATGACAAGTTGTCATTAATTATACCGGATTGTATCCAATTTTTCAAGCAAACTTGTTCAAATTATCAGAATATATTCTATTTTTTAATTGAAAATTGGATAAAAAGATGATATACTGTAACCGAAACATGCGAAACAGGAGGCTCCGATGGAAAGAAGCAGGCACGGCAGTACGGCCGGACAGGTGCGCAAGGCGATCCGGGCGGACATCCAGACCGGAGTGTTTCCGGCCGGAAGCCGGCTGACCAGCGAAATGCTGGCGGAGCGCTACCGGGTCTCCCGCACACCCGTGCGCGAGGCGTTGATCCGGCTGGAGGAGGACGGGCTGGTCTGCGGCACCCCGAATGCGGGTTACGAACTGCGCCAGCCCACCATCGCGGAACTCTGCGAAATTTATGAATTGCGGGAAGCGCTCGAGGGACTCGCCATCGAACGAACCATCCGGACCGGAGTCCCGCCCGAACTGCTGAAGGAACTCCGGCAGGCCTGCGAACTCCGGCGAAACAGCAGCGTCAACGGGGAGCTCGAAGCCGGCGACTTCGCCTTTCACCGGGCCATCTGCCGGCACTGCGGCTCCGCCGCGCTTCGCGGCATCATCGACAACACGCTGCTGCTCTCCACCGTTTTCGCCGTGGCGCCGAAGCTGTTCCGGGCCGACCGCGGCAGGACCGACCGCGAGCACGAAGCGATCGTGCAGGCCGTGGCGGACGGCGACGCGAAGCGCGCGAGGCGGCTGCTGACAAACCATATCGCCGCAGCACGCAAACGCCTCGAAAAGCTCGCAAAATAGCGGAGCCCGGCGCGCACATCCGCAAGTTTCCCGTAAAAAAGAGAAATCCGCTCTTGATATCCGGCGAAAGAAGGATATATTGTTAGTGAAGTATAACTAACAGGAGTAATCATGAGCCTGACGAAGAGGCAATCCGAAATCATCGACGCCGCGCTGAAGCTGACGGCGGAGGGCGGCATCCAGAACCTCACGATCAAGAATCTCGGCAACGCGCTCGGGATCACCGAGCCGGCGATCTACCGTCATTTCAGGAGCAAATCCGAAATCGTCAGGACCATGATCGGCCGCTTCGACGAGGCCGTACCGGCCGAAAGCGCGGAACTGCACGGCATTGAGGCGATCGCGGCGTTTGCCCGAAACCGCTTCGGGCAGGTGCAGGCCGACCCGCCGCTGGCCCAGGTGATGTTCGCCGAAGAGCTGTTCATGGCCGACGCGGAATTTTCCGAACGGATGCTCGAGATGATGCACCGCCATAAAGAGACGCTCGAACGCCATTTCCGCGAAGCGCAGGAACGGGGTGAAATCCGGAAGGATCTGCCGGTCGATATGCTGTTCCGGCTCTTCTTCGGCCCGGTGCGTCTGCTGATCAAGCAGTGGGGCATGGCCCGGGGAGCATTTGATCTCCGCCGCAAGGGCGAGGAGCTCCTGAATGCACTGCGCCTGACATTGCGCTGATTTTTTTTCACAGCAGAAGTCAGTTTGCAATAACAAACTGAAAAATCCGCCGGACGGTTCCGGCGGCGGAGAACGGCCATCCATCAGAAGGAGAAAAGAGGATGAAAGAGTGCATGTTCTGCTTCCAGTGTCAGGAGACCGCAAAGAACACCGGCTGCACGCTGGGCGGCGTCTGCGGAAAGAAACCCGAAACCGCCAACCGCATGGATGAGCTGATCCGGCAGCTGAAGCTGCTGGCGCTGACCCGCAAGCCGGACCGGGAACTCGGACTTTTCGCGGTACAGTCCCTGTTCATGACCATCACCAACGCGAATTTCGACGAAGCCAGGATCGCGGCGCAGCTCGAACGTGCGAAGGAACTGACCGGCCCGACCGCGGCCCGGGCTCCGCTCGGCGTGCTCTCCTGCGAAAACGAGGATATCCGTTCGCTGCGGGAGCTGCTGACCTGCGGCCTCAAAGGCATCGCCGCGTATGCGGACCACGCCGCGATGCTCGGCAGAGAGGACGATGCAGTCTATGAATTCGTCTTCAGGGCGCTGGCGGCCACCGCGCAGGAGCTCTCCGCCGGAGAACTGATTGCTCTGGTGCTCGAGTGCGGAAACATCGCGGTGAAAACCATGGCGCTGCTGGATGAGGCCAATACCGGAACTTACGGAAAACCGCAGGTCACGCGGGTGAAAACCGGCGTCGGCAAGCGCCCGGGCATTCTCGTCTCCGGCCACGACCTCCGCGACCTGAAAGAGCTGCTTGAACAGAGCAAAGAGGCCGGAATCGACATCTACACCCACAGTGAGATGCTGCCGGCACACTACTATCCGGAACTCAAAAAATATCCGCACCTCTACGGCAACTACGGCAATGCCTGGCACCGGCAGAACAGCGAATTCGCCGCGTTCAACGGGCCGATCCTGATGACCACCAACTGCATCACGCCGGTTCAGGAGAGCTATCGCAATCGCATCTTCACCACCGGAATGGCCGGCTATCCAGGCATTCCGCACATCGCCGACCGGAAGGACGGCTGCCCGAAGGATTTCTCGGCGATCATCGCGCTCGCCCGGACCTGTCCGCCGCCGACTCCGCTTGAGGACGGCACGATCGTCGGCGGTTTCGCACACGACCAGGTTCTGGCGCTGGCGGACAAGGTTGTCGCCGCGGTCAAATCCGGCGCAATCAAACGCTTTGTGGTGATGGCCGGCTGTGACGGCCGCCAGAAAACGCGGGAGTATTTCACCGACGTCGCTTCGGGACTGCCGGAGGGGACCGTCATCCTGACCGCCGGATGCGCGAAATACCGCTACAACAAACTGCCGCTCGGCGATATCGGCGACATTCCGCGCGTGCTGGATGCCGGCCAGTGCAACGACAGTTACAGTCTCGCCGTCATCGCCCTGAAACTCAGAGAGGCGTTCGATCTCGACGACGTGAACCGTCTGCCGCTCTCCTTCGATATCGCCTGGTACGAGCAGAAAGCCGTCGCGGTGCTGCTGGCACTTCTGGCGCTCGGCTTCAGGAACATCCGGCTCGGACCGACGCTGCCGGCCTTCCTGTCGCCCGGCGTGGCCAAAATACTGGCCGAAACCTTCGGCCTCAAGCCGACCGCAGAGGCGAAAGCCGACACGGAAGCCATGATGCAGGGGAAATAGCCGGGAAAGCCGCCGGGCCGGAGATATTTTCCGGTCCGGTGCGTCACTCGGGCATCGGCGCCCGATACCCGGCATCCCCGCCCTGTTTCAGAAAATTCCGGTAAACCTTGAACAGCAGCAGGATGGAGAACAGCGTCAGCACTCCGCCAAGCAGGAACAGCGACTGGTAATCGTGGTCCAGCAGATCGAGAATGCCTCCGAGCAGCGGCCCCATCACCATCGAACAGAACGAGACGATCAATCCGACTGCCGAACCGAACTGCGCGAACAGCGCGCGCGGCACAAGGCGCGACGGCAGCGAAGCGGTCACCGTCATATAGCAGCCCGACAACACGCCGTGCAGGACGAAAATAACGCCGAAGCAACGTGCATCCGCCAGCAGCACCCAGCCGACGGCCATCACCAGAAAATAAGCCGCCATGGTGACGATTCCGCAGCGGATCGGGTGAAAACGGTCTGCAACCGCTCCGAGCGGATAACTCAGCAGCATGGAAACCAGATAGGTGACGACAAGATACAGGCCGTACTTCCCCATATCGATGCCGAGCTTCTCGGCGTACTGGATCGAAAAGAAGTTGACCGGCATGAAAACGATCATCCCCAGCGTGACGGCGAGCATGTACCAGCGATAATACGGCAGTTCAAAACTCTGCCGCAGGTAGGTGACCGCCGAACGCATGACCCGAAGCAGCACGGACTCCCGGCCGGCGGCGGGAGCCGGCTCCTCCGGAGGCGGCGGATATTCCCCCTCCTTCACTTTGAAGCAGAGCAGCAGCAGCCCGAGCAGATAGAGCGTTCCGATGCCGAAGAAAATCTCCGCCGCATGCGTTTTCACCCGGTCGATCAGCCAGCCGTTGTAGAGAATGCCCGCCCCGAGGCTGACTATGCGGAAGAGCCCGAAGAAACGGCCGATCAGTTCCAGCGGAACCACGTCGTTGACCAGTGCATTGAACAGAGAGCCGGAGAGCGTGGTCCCGAAATCCAGCAGGACCCATGCCGCGCAGAAGAAGAACAGCATCCCGGCATGTTCCGAAACCGCCGGAACCGCGCCGTGCAGCCGGCTGCCCAGCATCCGGGAAAATCCGAGCAGATAGAGCCCCAGCACGATGAACGGCGTCGTGAACATCAGGAACGGAATTCGCCGCCCCCACCGCCCGCGGTGACGGTCCGAAATGTAACAGATCGCGGGTGAGAGGAAAAGATTGGTGAAATTCGGGAATCCGATGATCACCAGTCCATACACCAGTTCCGACACGCCGATCTGCCGGATCAGCAGCGTCGCCGACGGCGCCACGGCGCGGTCCTTCAGCGCCCACGGGAAGTCGCCGCCCAGGAGACAGAGGCAGAGCATGAGCAAACCGCCGGCGGTATAGGAGAGAGTGCCGACGCGCCAGAGCTTTCTTCCGGGCGCAGCCGCTGTTTCCTGATTCATCTTCCGCATTCTCCGCACAATCCGTCAATCGCGGATCACGTAATTATACATGGCGGTATGGGCGATATCCCCGATGGAGACCACTCCGGCGCTGCCGTCATTGTGCGCGACGACCGCCCGGGTGTTGCCGTTGTGACGCATATGAATATTGCGCTGCGAAGCGATCGTTCCCATCATGCCCCAGCTCCCGGAATTCGGCGTATCGCGGCCGGCAAGCGAAGAGCTCTGAAGGCTGCTCGCATCGTACCCGGTCCGGGTGCTGTCTGCCAGAATGATCCGGTCCGCCGCCAGCCGCGCGGGATCGAGAAAGACGCTGTTCGCTCCGTCGGAGGTGAGGTCCTGCGCCCCGAGCTGGTAATAGGCGGTTGCATCCCAGAGCCCGTAGGTCTGGTGATAGCCGTCGAAGCCGTCGGGCTGGTAGGCTTCGCACATGATCATGGTCTTCCGCTTCCGGACCGGTTCCGGGAGGTAGCCGTTATGGCAGATCAGATATCCCCAGTATCCCTCGCTCGTACGGATGCCCGTGTCGGCGGCGTTGTAGCGGGCGGAGGGGTAGAGCCGGAAATCACCCGCGTACATGTTCAGAGCAAGGCCGACCTGTTTCTGGTTGTTGAGGCAGGTGCTGGTCCTGGCCCTCTCCCGCGCCTGGTTCAGCGCGGGCAGCAGCATGGCGGCGAGAATCGCGATGATCGCAATCACGACCAGAAGTTCGATCAAGGTGAAGTGTCGACGCATCACAGGCGGCATATGGTGTTTGCTATTCCGGCTTGACATAATGTGATTCCTTTTGTTGAACATGGTTTCCTGCCTCCGGCGGTTAATTTGTTCGTTCTGCTCTTCAACGTTGCTCATGCTGAAATCGCGGGAAAACCCGGCTTCCCCCTTTTATCTGACCGGTTCGAGATAGAGGTAAGCGAGATTCATGGAACCGGAATTCGTATTTTCCATGGACACCGTGACTTCGCCCGCGGGGAGGTCGAAAACCAGTTCCGCGCCCTCGCGTTCAAATCCCTCCAGCACCCACTCCTCCGGCGAGTGGCCGAAGCCTCCGGTCGGCGGAAAGGCAAAGATTCCGTACTCTTTCCCCGCCACCGTCAGCTTCCGTTCCGCCAGGCGGGCGCTCGCACGGAGCATGGTCAGGCGGTATTTCCCCGCTGCCGGCACCCGGAAGCTCCAGCTCAGCGCATGTCCCTTCTCATCCCAGCCGAGCATGCAGCCGTCCTTGGCGAGCGAGCGGCCCGCCTCGATCTTGACGTTCCCGCCCTTTTCGGAAGAGAACTTCGCAGCCGGAACCGTGACCGCGCCCGGAGCGACGGTGCGCGTTTTCTTCCTATACAGGGGGACCTGCCCGCGAAGAAGCCGTTCCCCGTCCCGCCCGGCGAACTCCCCGCGCACGAGAAGCCCGGTCTTCACATCACCCGATGCCGCAACCCGGGTGACGGAGACTCCGCCCGCCTTCAGGTCCACATCCCATTCTGCGGGTTCCAGCGTGACCCCGGCCGGGGCGGCAAGCCTGACCCTGCCGGCCAGCGCGCCGTGGCGCGAAGCGCTGACCGTCACCTGGATATGCGGATCGCCGCCGGAACGGTGGATCAGGCTGAAGTTGTCCGACTCCTGCGTCGGCAGACAGGGCAGACAGGCGTCGGAGGGATAGCCCTGCGCATTGTTCAGAACCCCGGTCCGGTAAGAGTGCTCCTGCATCAGCGACGGACGACGGTCCATGGCCGGAATCGAGGTCGCGTAAATCCGCACCTCGCCAGGCAGGGAGACGACCAGCTCCTCGCGCCAGTCGCCGAAAAGGTCGGCAGTCGTGACCCAGTTCCCCGCGAACATGCCGCCGACAGGACCGCCGTCGAAATCGCGGATCAGCCCGGTGCACTCCTCCTTCTCCAGATCCGCATCCCAGTAGACGCCGCGCCGCATCGGACCGACCGAGGCGCCCCGGTTCAGCAGCCTGCCGGAGCCGGAGAAGAGCCAGCGGCGCTCCTTCGAAGGACCGCGCCCGTCGAAATCGAGTCCCATGACCTCCATCCCCGGCAGCGCCGGATCGAGATCGATCGCATAGCCGTCATTGACATGCCAGGTCTGCTCGCCGAGTCCCCAGAGAATCCGGCCCGTCTTCGCGTCGGCGACGCAGACGCCGTTCTTCCGCTGCGGCGTTTCATAAATATAGGCGACCTCCAGTCCGGGATTCTCCGGCATGATGTCGGAGAGATACATGTAGTCATTGTGACCCATGCCGGTCGTCCAGAGCACTTCGCCGTTGTCGTCGAGCGCCATGCTGCCGAGCAGGATCTCGTCGCGCCCGTCATCGTCGAGGTCGGCGACGATCGTGGCATGCGCCCCCTGCCCGCGGCATTTGTCTCCGAGTCCCTCGTTGCTGAATTTCCAGACATTTTCGAGTTTTCCGTCCTTCAGCTGCCACGCCTCGCCCTTCATCAGCCCGTAGGTGCCGCGGAGCGCGACGACGCACGGAGTTTTACCGTCGAGATACGCCATGGCAAGCTGGTTGCGGTTCACGAGATTGTAGCTTTCGAATCCCTCCCGCGACGGCCAGGGGGCGCGGGCGATCTCCTCTCCGGTCATGCCGTCGAGGATCACGAGGTACTCGGGGCCGGTGAAGACGCGGCCGTCTTTTGCCCGCGGATCGCCCTCGCCCATCTTCAGCGCGACCTCCGCCCTGCCGTCGCCGTCGAAATCGTAGACGATGAAGGGGGAGTACCAGACGCCGCGCTCGATCGCCCAGCCATAGCTCTTCGTCCAGAGATGGGTGCCGTCGGAACGGAAGGCTTCGAGCCTGTAGGGCTCCGGCGTCGGATACCAGTACGCCTCCCACGGGTCGATGTTGGCGTCGGGCGTCTTGAAAATATAGTCGTAGGTTCCGTCGCCGTCGAGGTCTCCGACGCCGACCCGCATGATGTTCGTTTTCGGGTCGGGGAGTTTGAAGCTGATGTATTTTTCTTTCAGGAGAGCGCTTTCGCCCGCTTTTCCGGTGAAGCCTGCGGCCGGGCGCACCGCGTAGCGGTCACCCTCCTTTGCGCCGGGATCGGTGAAGTCGCAGGTCCGGACGACCGCCTCCCGGTTCAGCCGGGTCTCCCTGCCGTCGCGGATGCGGAACACATCGAAGCCGATCTTCGCCGGGTCCTCCCGGAGCAGCCGCCAGGAGATGTATGCGCCGCCGCCGTCCGCCGGAAGCGCGACGACTCCGCGCCCGAGCCTTTCCCGGACCCGTTCCTTCGCCCAGCCCCTCACACGCGGCAGATCCCTGAGCTCCCGCTGTTTCATGACCTGAAAGTAGTCGAGATAGACCGCGCCGGGACCCGGGTCATGGCGGAAGCAGTTCGCGACGTAGAACTCGAAAAAGCCGGTGTCGGAAGAAACATCCTCGAAAATCGTGGCTCCATCGGAAAATTTCCGGAACTCCTTCCCGTCGCGCGATACGCCGTAGCTGCGGCCGCCCGCACAGAAAACCGTGTATTTCGCCCCTTTTTCCACGGGAACGCGGAATTTCAGCAGGGCCGAATCGGAGTCCGCCGCCGGACGGTCCGTGTCGCACGCCAATGCGCGCAGCACTTTGCGCCCCGACCAGCGGGACGCATTCTCGTCCTTCGACCAGAGCTCCCATTTGCCCCGCTGCGCAACGTCCCAGGTCAGAAGCTCCCGGTTCACAACACACTCCTCCGCCTCGAATTTGCGGCTGTTCCCGTCGTTCTTCAGCCAGTTCACGCCGGGATCGGGATACTTCACGGGCGGCGGCAGAACCGGGACAATCTTCGTCGCCGCGGCCGCCCCGTCCAGCCGCTCCAGCGTGATGCAGTCGAGATAGACCGCGCCGTATTTCGCCGGGTCTTTTTCGGCGAAACAGTTCGACAGGGTCAGTTCGAGACGGCCGTCCTTCACCTCGAAGCGCCCGGCCGCGACACCGTGCCCGGAGATGCGCCGGAATGTCTTTCCGTCAAGGGAGATTCCGAACGAACGGCCGCCGCTGGCCGAGACCCGGTAGCTGCCGTTCTCCACGGGAATGCGGATCGTGAGCGCGGCCGAAGCCGGATCACCCGGTTCCCGGTCGCGCCGGGGGCCCGCGATGCGCAGCACCCGGTCGCCGGACCAGACGCCCTTGCGGTCCTCGTCCCAGACATCCCAGGCGGCGGAGGAGATCCTGTTCCGGGCCAGTTTCTCCCGCTCCACAACGAAATCCTCCGCTTCGAAGCGGCGCGGAACACCGGGCTTCAGGACGGCCGGCGCGACCGCCTTCGGCAAATCCGCGAGCCGCTCCGCCGTGATGCGGTCGACATAGACCAGCCCGTAATTGGCCGGATTCGCCTCGGCGTAACAGTTCGCCAGCTTCAGCTCCAGAACGCCGCCGCGCACTTCAACGCGCCCGGCGACCACACCGCGCGCGTCAATCCGCGCAAAGTTCCGGCCGCCGTCCGCGGAGATTCCGAAGGTGCGCCCGCCGGTCGCGGAGATCCGGTAGACGCCGTCCTCGAGCGGCAGCCGCAGCGTCAGCATCGCCGAAGCCGGGTCCTGCGGATTCCGGTCGCTCTTCAGGCCGCCGATGCGAAGCACCGTGCCTTCCGACCAGCGCCTGCCTTCGGGATCGGTCGTCCAGATGTCCCAGGCGGAGGAGGAGAGCCGGTCGCGGTTCAGCTTCTCCCGCTCGACCACGACATTCTCCACCTCGAACTGCCGCATTTCCGCCGCCGCCAGCGTCGATGCGACGGCGCAGCACAGACATATCGCTTTCCACATTTTTTCAGCTCTCCTTCCGGAATAATACCACGTGATATTAAAACATCCTATGAAAAAACTCACCGGTCCGGCAACCGGAACCCCGGGGTCGTATCGCGCAGAACCATCCGTGCGGAAAGCTCCACCGCCGCATACTTGCCGTGCAGCAGCGCGTTTTCGAAGAGCTGCCAGCCGGAAAAGATGATATCCTCCACCGGGTTCCGGACGGAGGTGAGCGGCAGGGCATTGAACGGCATCTCCAGCCCGTCGATCCCGATCACCGGCAGTTCATCCACGCCGCTGCCGCACTCCATGAGCGCGGTCACCGCCGAGTTGGCGAGTTCGTCGGTGAAACAGCAGAGCGCGTCGGGACGGCCGGGAGCAGCAAGAAGCCGGCGCATTTCCGCAACCGTCTCTCGGTGGCAGGAAACCGCATAACGTCCCGCCAGCCGGATTCCGGCCGCCTCCAGTCCGCGAAAAATGCACTGCTCGCGAATTGAAATCGGGTTGCTGACCATCTCCGAAAACGTCAGGTAGGAGACACTTTTCACACGGTTGCCCACGAGGAAATCGATCAGCGTCGCGGCGATCCTCTCTTCGGAAACGCCCACGCGGGAGACATTCGGGCCGCCCGGCGTGTTGTGCCCCAGCATGACCAGCGGCAGGTGAAAATCGGTAAACCGTTTGTATACATCGAGATTCCGCTCGCCGCCGGTGATGGCGAAAAGCCCGTCGACCCCCCGCGAAAACAGCATTTCCAGCTTGCGGCGTTCAAGCTCCAGATTGAAATTGTAGAATTCCAGCAGCGGCATATAGCCGTGCTCGACGCAGGTTTCCGCCAGCAGGTCGCCGATCACACGGCTGAACATCACGTTGGAGGTGTTCAGCAGAATGCCGATGTTGTTGCTGCGGCCGGAGACGAGCGTCCGCGCCGAATTGTTCGGAATATAGCCGAGCTCCTCAATGGTCTTCTCGATCTTTCTGCGGGTGTCGGGGCGCAGCCCGATATTGTTCTTCGCATCCCGGTTCAGGACGGCGTAAACGGCGGTGCGGGAGACTCCCGCAGCCTCCGCAACCATCCGCACCGTAATTTTCCGCTTCCCCGAAATCATCGCACTCCCGTCTCAATTTCACGTGATATTAAAAACAGCGTCTTTCTCCGCTCAAAAGTCACTCAATGTGAGCAGAGGCAGGAAAATATCACGAGGTATCTTTCTTTAATTATACCAAACTTTCATCGCGTTGTCAATGCGCAATCGAAAAAAATTCGCATTTTTTGACCTCCATTCCGCCGCCGGCAGGCCCCCGCAAGGGATAAGGGAGGTGAAAAGCCGGCAGGGAAACAGGCGCAAACGGTTTTGCCGGCAGGCCGCCGCCCGGACACGGAATGACTGCGGCGGAAGGTCCGTTCCGCCGCACTGCATCACCCCATATTCGAAACCGGGCGGCAGACAAAGGCCGGGACTTTCGCCCCGGCCCCGCCGTCACCCCCTACCGGAAGACCGGCGGATAAAAGTCGGTGAGCGGAATCGGCACATCGAGCTTGTAATCGACCACCGAAACCCGGTTCTTCCGGCCGTTGGCCACAGTCTCGATTTCGACCGGAATCCGCACTCCCTCGTGAAGTCCGTAACGGATGATCTTCGACGAGCTTTTGCCGACCCGGTAGCCCTTGATCAGGAAATCGTCCTTGTCGATATAGATATCGAGCGACGGCAGGTTCGGATTCGAGTCATCCACCGTGCAGACGAGCTTGTAAAAATCTTCATCCCCGACCCGGCAGCCGGTGATCTTGATATCGTCGAACACTTTGGAGAGCCGGCTGCCCGGATTCGCAATCAGCGTCAGGGTCCGCACCAGCTTCATCTGGCTTTCGCCGAGCTCATTGGAGCGTTTATTCGCGTAATCGATCTGCCACCCGCGGTCGCCGTTGATGATGATTCCGCTCTGCGGCGCGTTGTCCACGATATTGACCATCATGAGCTTGTCGGGGCTGACGAACTTCACGTCGGTCAGCATCTCGTCGGCATTCTCCTCCAGCCAGCGGATCTCCTGCGTAATCTGCCGCTGCACATAGCTCTTCGCCTTGGCATAGCGGCCGTCCGGATCGAGCGCCTTCTGCATGTTCGCCTCGATTTCTCCGATGGTGATGTCCACCGGATACACCTCCTCGTCCGGCAGCGAACTGCACCCGCCGACGCCGAACACGGCCGCCAGCAGGAGCGCGCCGCCGAAACAGAATGCCCCATTCAGCCAACTCGTTTTCATGTAACCTCCCAATCCTTCTTTATATCCATTCCGTGTGAAACGTTTCTCCGCGCGGACGATCCACACGCTCGTACCGGTGCGCGCCGAAAAAGTCGCGCTGCGCCTGCAGAAGATTGCCCGCGGAACGCCGGGTCCGGCAGCTGTCGAAATAATTCAGCGCCCCCGCCATGCACGGCATCGGGACTCCGGCCAGCGAAGCCGCCGCGACGCTCCGGCGGAACCCGGGCAGATTCACGGCGAGCGCCTGCCGGAAAAATTCGTCGAACATCAGATTCTCCAGCTCCGGCTTCCGGTCGTAAGCCGCCTTGATGTCGTCGAGAAAACGCGCACGGATGATGCACCCGCCGCGCCACATCAGCGCAATCCCGCCGTAATTGAGCTTCCAGCCGTAATTTTTCTCCGCCGCCGCCAGCAGCGCGAAGCCCTGCGCATAAGCGCAGATCTTGGCGGCGTAAAGCGCGGCTTCGAGATCGGCCAGCGCCGCGGTCCGGTCGACCGGCGGCGTCGATTCGACTCCGGGCAGCAGCTCCGCCCCCCGCGCGCGCAATTCGACGTCGGCGTTCAGGCTGCGCTGGAAAACCGCGTCCGTGATGACCGGAGCCGGCGTGCCGGTTTCGAGCGCCGCAACGCCGGTCCAGCGGCCGGTGCCCTTCTGCCCCGGCGCGTCGAGGATGCGGTCGAGCAGCAGCCCCTCCCCCTCCGGATCGCCGCGCCGGAAAATCTGCGCGGTGATATCGAGCAGATAGCCCGAAAGCACCCCTTTGCTCCAGCGCGAAAAAACCTTTTCCATGCAGGAGTTATCGAGCCTCAGATAATCGCGCATGAACGCATAGGCCTCGGAAATCAGCTCCATATCGGCATATTCGATGCCGTTGTGCACCATCTTGACGTAATGGCCGGACCCCTCCGGGCCGACCCAGTCGCAGCACGGCACGCCGTCGACCTGCGCGGCGATGGTCTGCAGATATTTCTTCACGCACGGCCAGGCGCCTTCGTCTCCGCCCGGCATGATCGACGGGCCGTGGAGCGCCCCCTCTTCGCCGCCGGAGATGCCGACGCCGAGAAAACGGATGCCGCGCTCCCCGAGCGCACGCTCGCGCCGCACGGTATCGAGATAGAGGCTGTTGCCGCCGTCCATCAGAATGTCGCCGGGGTCCAGATGCGGCAGGAATGCCTCGATGCAGTCGTCGACCGCCCTGCCGGCCTTGACCATCAGCAGAATCCGGCGCGGCTGTTCAAGGGAGGCGACGAACTCCTCCGGGGTACGGCAGCCGGTCACCGGCAGGCTTCCGGCCCGTTCGAGAAAAGCGGCGGTCTTCTCATAACTGCGATTCCAGGCCGAGACGCGGAAATGGTGATTCGCCAGATTCAGCGCGAGATTTTCCCCCATGACCGCGAGACCGGCGACTCCGATTTCAGACAATTGTTTTTTCATTGATTCCTCCTCCTCGTCCAAGGCCGTCCATCCTCCGGATGACCATGTGTAATATGCACCTTCCCGGCTGAAAATTCCAGCCGGTTCCGCACTTTAATCGTCATTTTTTCCGGCGGCGGCTTGACAATCCGGTCCGGGCGGCGGTAAAGTAGTAATATACATGTGCGCACACGCGCACGGGAGATAATGTGAATTTACGAAATTGCCTGAGGAGCTTATCAATAACATGTCGAAACTTCTGATCGTCGAGTCGCCGACCAAAGCCCGGACCATCGGGAAGATGCTCGGGAAAGATTACACCATCATCGCCTCGATGGGGCATATCCGCGACCTGCCGGAGCGCGAGCTCGGGGTCGATATCGAACACAACTTCGCGCCGCAGTACGTCGACACCTCGCGCAGCAAATCGGTCGTGAAGGAGCTGCGCGCCGCCGCCAAAACCGCGGACGAAATCTATCTCGCCCCCGACCCCGACCGCGAAGGGGAAGCGATTGCATGGCACCTGGCCGAAGTGCTCGAAAAGAGCACGAAATCCCCGCTTTACCGCGTGACCTTCCACGAGATCACCCGGAGCGCCATCGAGAAGGCGATGACCGAAAAGGGCGAGATCAACCTGAATCTCGTCGACGCGCAGCAGGCGCGCCGGGTCCTCGACCGCATCGTCGGCTACCAAGTCAGCCCGCTGCTCTGGTCGCGGATCGAAAAAGGTTCGAGCGCCGGGCGCGTCCAGTCGGTCGCACTGCGGCTCGTAGTCGAGCGCGAACGGGCGATCAACGCCTTCCAGCCCGAGGAATACTGGGTGTTTGCGCTGGTCTTCCGGACTGCGGACGGCCGGGAATTCACGACGCGGCTCTTCAAGATCAACGGCAAGGATTTCAAAGTAGGCTCCGGTGTCGAGGCCGAGAAACTCATGGCGGCGGTCCGGGCCGGCGCGCCCCCCGCAGTCGGGCCGGTCACATCAGCCGAGCGCAAGCGGTACGCGCCGCCGCCCTTCACGACCAGCACACTCCAGCAGACCGCGAATACCGTGCTGCACTACAGTGCGACGAACACGATGCGTTATGCGCAGCAGCTTTACGAGGGCATGGACATCGGCGAAGGCGGCGCGGTCGGCCTTATCACCTACATGCGTACCGACTCGGTCACCATCGCCCGCGAAGCGCAGGAGGCGGCGCTCTCTTTCATCCGCGAAGCCTACGGCGCGAACTATCTGCCCCCGAAGCCGAACTTCTACAAGAACAAGGCCGCCGCGCAGGAGGCGCACGAAGCGATCCGGCCGACCGACGTGCGCCGTACGCCGGAGGCGATGGCGCCGTTCCTCGACCCGATGCAGCTCAAGCTCTACACGCTGATCTGGCGGCGTTTCGTCGCCAGCCAGATGGCTCCGGCGATCCAGAACCTGACCACGGTCGACGTCGTGATCGGCGGCAATGACGCGCAGGAGTACACTTTCCGCGCCACCGCGACGGTTCCGGTCTTCGCGGGCTTCAGCAAGGTTTACGAGGATGCGAAGAAAAGCAAGGACGAAAGCCGCGAGGCCGAAGTGCTCGGCAGCCTCAAAACCGGCGATCCGCTGACGATCCGGGATTTCAAGACCGAGCAGAAGTTCACCGAGCCTCCGCCGCGATACAGCGAAGCCGCGCTGATCAAGGAGCTCGAGGAAAACGGCATCGGCCGCCCGTCGACCTACGCGACGATCCTGCGCACGATTCAGGATCGCGACTACGTGAACCGCGAACAGGGCAAGCTCATTCCGACCGAACTCGGTTTCAGCGTGAATGACTTCCTCGTCGAGCGGCTTCCGGAGCTTTTCGACGTCGGTTTCACGGCCAGAATGGAGCAGGAGCTTGACGAGATCGAAGAAGGCAAGGTTTCCTGGACCGACATGATGGCGGATTTTTACGCGAAGTTCTCCCCGTGGCTCGAAGACGCGCGCAACAGCGACGCGCCGCCGCCCGAAGAAGCCGGTGCGCTGCTGAAGCTGCTGGAGGAGGTCGCTTTCACGGCTCCGGAAAAGGTCGGACGCCGGACCTACGACGACGGTAAATTCTTCCGTTCGATCCGCGACAAGTTTCTCGAGGACGGCAAAATCACGGCCAGACAGTTTCAGGCGCTGCTCGCGATCGCGGCCAAATACCGGAATCAGCTCGACGCCCGCATCGGCGCGCTGCCGCCCGCCCTGCAGGAAGCAGTCAACGCCGCCGCCGCCGAACACGCCGAGCGGGAGGAACGCCGCGAGCAGTCGCAGGCCGCCGCCGCCGCGATCGACTATGCCGGACTTTTCGCGGCATTCGACAAAGTCACCTTCGAGCCGCCGACGAAAAAGGGGCGGTTCACCTACGACGACAAGAAATTCTTCAATTCGCTCAAGCGGCAGGCGCTCGACGGCAAAGCGCTGTCGGAGAAGCAGAACGCCGCGCTGCGGCGCATGGCGCAGAAGTACCGCGGCGAACTGACCGATCCGGCGCTCGTCGACCGGATTCTCGAGATTCCGGCCGCGGCGGAGGCGGCGGAGAGTACCGGTTCCGCCGCGCCCGCCGCGCCGAATCCGGAAATCGCCCGGCTGCTCGAGGGGCTGTCGAAAGTCACGCAGTGGGCCGAGCCGGTCAAGCGCGGACGGTTCACTTACGACGACAGGGAGTTTTACGAGTCCATCGCCAAACAGCACGCTTCCGGGCGCATCCTGAGCGACCGGCAGGTGGCGGCGCTGAAAAAAATGGCGGCAAAATACAGCGTAAAAAGTGAGGAGTAGAGTACAGCATGAGCGAAGAAAGCAAAAAGGAAGCCGTAAAGGCTGAAAACGCCGGAGCAAAGGAAACCGGGCACGAAACGCAAACGGGGGCGAAACCGAAAAAAAAGCGGCTCTGGCTGCGGGTTCTCGGCTGGACGCTCGGCGTGATCGCGGTTCTCCTGATCGTGGCAATCATCGCGCGCGACGCGATCATCAAGACCGCCGTGACGAAGATCGGTTCGGCCGTGACGGGGACGAAAGTTGAGATGGATTCGTTCTCGAGCTCCTTCGGCGGAACGGTCGAGCTGACCGGATTCCGGGTGGCGAACCCGGAAGGCTACCGGGACCCGTATGCGTTCCAGGTCGCCCAGGTCAGGGTCGGCGTTGACGTCGGTTCGCTGTTCTCGGACAAGATCGAAGTCCGTGAGGTGCTGATCTCCGGCACGAAAGTGAACTTCGAGCTGAAGCTCAACGGCAGCAGCAACCTGACCGATATCAAGCAGAATGTCGAGACGTTCGCCGGCGAAGGCGGCGGGCAGCCGGAGTCGCCGGATCAGCCGGCTGCGCAGGAACCCGAAGCGGCCCGGGAAGCGGCTCAGAAGAAGGTCGTCATCCGCATCGTCAAAGTCGAGGGAACCGAGCTTTCCGTTTCGTCTTCGCTGCTGAATACGACCGTGCCGCTGCCGCTACCGCCGATCACGCTGACCGATCTCGGCGAAGGCAAAAACTTCGGTGAAACGGTCAATGAATTCGCGGCGAAGATGCTGGCGGCGATCCTGACGGCGGTCTCCGACTCCGGTCTGAGGCTCGACGGTCTGAAGGGGATCGGCGACTCGCTGACTGAAGCGGGAAAGGGCCTCGGCGACTCGCTCAAGCAGAGCGGCGACTCCCTGAAAGATGCCGGCAAAACCCTTGAAAGCAGCTTCAAGGATCTGTTCAAGAACAAAAAATAGTCGTTCCGACGATACAGACGGGGAGCCGGTTCCGCACCGCTCCCCGTTTTTTTCAGCTCCGGCAGAAAAATCCTCAAGGCCGTTTCAAACGGCAGGCAAAGTTCCTCCGTGTCCGGAAACAGCAGTTTCATACCAACTGCGAAACGTACCGACACTGTGTCCGGGCATGTTTCACACGATTTCAGAAAAATTTCCGTTTTCCCTCTTGACAAATCGTTCTGACTTTGTCATAATATCAATATAGTGCTTTTACTATCACCATCAGGAAACCGGTCATGTCACAGAAATATGATGAAATCAAGGCTTTTTTGAAGGCGGAGGCGCTGAAACCCGAGTCTCGGGTCAGAATGCCGACGATCGCGGAACTCATGCAGAGATTCCGCGCCTCGCAGTCTCCGGTCAGCCGCGCGGTACACGATCTCGAACGCGAGGGCGTGCTCTACTGCCGCCGCGGCGCCGGCATCGTCAGCCGCTCCGGAAGCGCGCCGTTCACCGTGAAACCGCCGGCCGAGGTGAAGCGCCGCGGCGAGGTCGCTTTCTTCAGCATCGATTATTTCGCCAACACGATCTGGGAGATGGAACATACACTGAACGCCTACGCGCAGCAGCTCGGCTACACAGCCCGGAACTACCGGCTCCAGCGCGACAGCGACCGGATCGGCCTGCTGCGGAGCACCATGGGAGCGGAGGAGCTGCGCGGCGTCGTCCTGATGTCTTCGGCCGACCGGCTCGAACCGGAACTGATCGAACTGCTCAGCAAACTCCCCTGCCCCGCCGTCATCCTCGACAGCTACTTCCACTATGACTCCCTGCCCGGCAACGTCTCGCTGCTGATGCCGGACGCGAAGACAAACGGCCGGAACTGCGTCGAATACTTCCACGCCGCAGGACACCGGAGCATCGGCTTTGTCCGCTCGGCGCCGGACGGCTCGATCCCGCAGCAGATGATCGCCGGAGCACTCGAAGCGGCCGAGGAGCGCGACATGGAGTTCACCGTCCTCTCCTGTGCGATCAAATCCTGGGAAAGCAACTGCGATGCGGGGCGCAACATCACGCGGAATTCCCTTGACATCATCCGTTCCCGGCAGATCACCGGGCTCATCTACATCGGTCCGAGCAGCACCATTGCCGGGCGCCGCGTCCTTTGGGAAAACGGAATCCGCGTGCCGGATGAAGTCAGCCTGCTCTCCCACGGCAACGATTCGCTGCTCGGCGACTGCATCCCGGCCCTCACCAGCACAAAGACCGATTTCACGGCCATGAGCCGCGACGCTCTGGATATCGTCGCCGGCGGACTGCCCCGGCAGGAGCTGCGGCTC
Source organism: Victivallis lenta (assembly GCF_009695545.1). Taxonomy (NCBI): domain Bacteria; kingdom Pseudomonadati; phylum Lentisphaerota; class Lentisphaeria; order Victivallales; family Victivallaceae; genus Victivallis; species Victivallis lenta. The sequence goes on from NZ_VUNS01000001.1 coordinate 245,985, forward strand.
TATCCGGCAGAAATCATCGAACGCGAAAGCATTGCCTCCCGGTAAATAACTTCAATAAGGAGCCACCATGAAATCCGCAAGACGCGCCTTCACTCTGATCGAACTTCTGGTTGTTATCGCCATCATCGCGATTCTCGCCTCCATGCTGCTGCCGGCCCTGAACCGGGCCCGCGCCCAGGCGCAGCAGAGCAGCTGCATGTCGAACCAGAAACAGATCATGGCCGGCATGCTGATGTACGCCGGAGACAATGACGACCTCACGACACCGCTGAACCTCGCCAAAAGCTTCTCCGGCAGCAATCCGTCCCGCGCCTACAACTGGTGGACGAGCCTGCTGATCCGGGGCAGTTATCTGCCCGCGCCACGCGCCTGGGAGAACGAGTACGAGGGGAAATGCAGAGACGGCGTCTTCATGTGTCCGTCCGGGCAGGTCGATTCCGGGCGGATCGGCATTTATGAAAGCGCAATTTACGGCGTCAGCTATGACCATTCGATCAAACTGACCCGGATCCGGGACAATTCAACCCGGGTCCTGATCGGGGATACACGCGGCGGAATGTCCTTCTACTCCTCAAAAACCACAACCTGGAGCCCGACGCTCGTCCAGAGCTTTTCGGAACGCCACAACTTCGGCGCGAACGGCGGCTTCCTCGACGGTCACGCCGAATATCGCAAGCATACCAGCTGGCTCGCCGGCGACAGGCAGTGCTTCGGCAACTGAATTTACCCAACCGGAGGCAATCCCATGCGAAAATACTGGATCATGCTCGCCCTGTGCCTTGCCGCCTGCTGCGGCGGAGCCGAACTCAAGCCGTTTCACGGCGATAACTACATCCTCGACTGCCGGAGCGGCATCGCCATCTCGGTGAAACAGAAGAACGGCGATTTCGCCCCGTTTCTCTCCGGCATCGGCTTCGACGCGACAGACAAGGACTGGAAGACGTTCTTCCGTTCCGCCGGATTCCGGGCGGAGTGTGTGAAACAGACGCCGGAATCCGCGCTTTACCGCTTCGAATACCGCTTTACCGGCCCCGATGCGAAACGAATCAGGCTCGGCGGCACGCTCGAAGCACATCCGGACTACATGCGGATCAATTTTGAAGGGAACTTCCGCGGCGACACCGACAAGTTCTTCCACCGCCGGATTCTGTTCCGCTATCCGAAGGAGGAGCTCCGGCTGCTCGGAGCGGCGGCCGACAACGGCCCGGAGGGCGGCCAAAGCGGCATCCGGCTGGAGTCTTCGCCGCAGCTCCGGCTCTTCTACAACCGCAAGGAAAAAAACAGTACGGGTTCGCAGATCTGGACCGGCCGGGACGAAGAGCGCTTCTTCCGGCTCGAAATCACGCTGGAACCGTATTCCGGCCGGATTCCCGAATTCAGCCGCCTGTCGAAAGAGCCGTATGAGGCCCGCTTCGATTTCAGGCGTTACTGCAACGTCCTGCTGGACGAAGACGAACGCACGGCGGAGCTGAAAGTGCTGAACCGTTCGGCCGAACCGCTCGACCGCGAGGCACGTCTGACCATCCGCGACCACCGCGGCCGGAACCTCGAAACGAGGAAGCTCCGAATCGAAGCCGCTCCGGGAAAAACCGTCTCTCAGGCAGTTCCGCTCCCATCCGGCCGGTACGGCTGGTTCGAGCTTGAATTCGACCTGCCGGGCAGTGCGCCGCTCCGCCGCAGCTGCTGCATCCTGCCGCCGGCCGGACGGAAGTTCGGCAAAGGGTCGATCTTCGGCGGCATCATCTATCCGTGGAACCGCAAAACCGTCGAAAAGCTCGACCTCATGCATTGGATCGGCATGAGCACGATCCGCCGCGCCTACCCGATCGCCCGGGAGGGGAGCTCTCTCCCCGCCGGACCGGAATATACGCCGGACGAAGCCGCCCTCGTGCTGCGCGAGCAGGCCGCACGCGGCATCGAGCCGGTGCCGCTCACCTCCGAAAGCTGGAACTATCCGGCCGGAACCTTCCGCCTGACCGAATCGTCGAACGAGGCGAACATCCGGCGGCTCCCGGTTGACTATGCCGAGGAACTGAAGATCGAATATGTCCGAACCAAACTGCACGATCCGGAACTGCAGGTCGGTTCGACCGGAACCGCCGGAATCGATCTCCACTGGTTCGAGGAACTGCAGGAGAACGGCGCATGGGACTACTTCGATGCGCTTTTCGTCCATCTGCACTGCTTCCCGCGCGCTCCGGAGGTCAACAACACGATGACCCGCGAGTTCTGGCTGCACGACCGCGTCACGCTGCTGCGCGAACTCATGGACAAATATGGAGAAAAACCGGTCTACGACAGTGAAAACGGCTACCTGACCCGCTTTCCGGACCGTCGGGTGGAGAAGTATCCGCTGCGCTCCGTCTCCGACAGCAGCATCGCGGCGGCCTTCATGGTCCGCAGTTATCTGCAGTGCCTCGCCTACGGCGTGTCGAACAAGATGTGGTTCACAGTGGACAGCTACGGCGGCTTCGGCATCACCGAGTACGGCCAGCCGCTGCCGGCCTATCCGGCTTACGCCGCGATGACCCGCATGCTCGACGGCGCCCGATATGCCGGGGAGCTCCTGTCGCCGGGGCGCGTGTCGAACGCGATGGACCGCAATGCGGAATTCAGCCGTTCCTGGTTCGGACAGGCCACCCCGGGACTGGAGAAGGAGCTGCTCGGTGCTGACCGCGACTATACGGAGAACGACCGGAATCCGGAGCTGAAGCCGTATGTCTATATCCGCGCCTTCCGGACGCCGGACGGACGGCCGCTGCTCGCCTGCTGGGCCACGCTCTACCGTCAGAAACTCGTTGACACTTCGATCGACACCCCCGCCTGGCAGGATCAGAAGCCAGGCATCTCGCTGCTGTGGAACGGTTTCCCCGCGACGGAACCGCCGAAGCCGCTGCCGGTCCGCTTCCGGGTCGGCGTCCCCGAAGTCGAGGTTGCCGACCTGATGGGCAACCGCCGCAAAGTTGCCGCCGACAATGGGTTTCTCACGCTGGCGCTCGACGATTACCCGCAGTTCGTCTTCGGCGCCGACCCGGCGCTGCTCGGCGAAGCGGAACAATTCAGTTTGCGCCTTTTCCCGGAAACCTTCCGGAAAAACGACCGTTGGAAGACGCTGGTCCAGGCCGTGCTCCCCGCCGAAAAGAAGCATCCGGCCCGGAAATCGGTCTTCGACCGGGAAAACCTCTCGGCCGGGCTCGAGGCTGGAAAGCCGTATCCGATCCACGTCCGGCTGACCAACCTCGGCAAGGAGGCCGAAAGCGGAACCATCTCGCTCAAGCTGCCGGAGAGGTGGCGCTGTGAACCCGGCTCCATCCGTTTCGAAGCGGCAGCCGGGGCGGAGAAAACGGTCGCCGCGACCTTCCTGGTCACGCCGGACAGACCCGCGGCGAAGGTGAAAATCCGCAGCATCGTGCAATCCGACCGCTTCGGCCGGATCGCGGACTCGGTCATGAATGTCGGGGTAAAGTAAAATCCAGCGTCCGTGCCGGAAAACCCGGCACGGTGATTTCGACCACGCCGGAATCCCACCCGGAACGGATGAGCGGAGAATCGTAGAGCGGCCAGTCGAACCGGGCCGGAACGCCGTCGACGCTGCGGCTGCCGTCCGCACCGAGCCCGATGCGCCCGCAGCGCTTCGACTCGTAGACGAGACGGCGCGCGCCGCGGTCGAACGTCAGGCGGTTTGACAGGATCTCTTCCCGGAACGCAGCGAACGAGGCATAATCGGCAGCCTCCCCCGCCTCGCAGACCGCCGCATTCACGGCGCCGGGACTGGTCACTTCGATACCGGCCCATTCGCCCTCCTCCGTCCGGCTCCAGCCGTTCGGCAGCAGAAGCGCGGCATAGGCGGCCGGGCCGGCGGCGAACAGCGCGAATTCGGTTTCGGCGACCTCGCGGAATTCCGCCTTCGGAAAACAGGCGTGGATAAACTGCATCGGCTGATCGGCCGGAATGTCGTAGAGCGCCAGCACGGCTGAACGGTGCTGAAAAAAACGGCCGCAGCGGCAGCCGAGGTCGCCGGTCCAGTAATTGTGTTCGCCGAAATCGCCGGGATGGTGGGTGAAAATCCGGCAGCGCGTGCTTCCGCCGCGCAGAAAAAGGTCCCAGTCGTGCTGCTGGTGGAACGCATAAACCCGCGAAGCGTCGTCCGGATAATCGTCCTGATAAACCACGCTGCCGAGCAGGAAGTTCGCGCTGCGGAACGTCAGCTTGCGGACCGACCCGTCGAGCGGCCGCTCCGGCTGCATGTCGCAGATGTTGTGCAGATGCTTGCGCTCCCGGATCTCCACCGGCCGTTCCGGTTCCCATGCCGCGATCGCCGCAACGGCCGGATCGGGCCGGAACGAGCAGATCAGCGCCTCGTAATTCGCCGCCGAAACGGCATCTGCTCCGGTTCCGGCATAGAGCCGGCAGAGGAATGTCGTGCCGCATTTCGCATAATCGAGCGCGTTGTCCGGGTAGATCCGGCCGTGCGCGCCGCCCTGGCAGCCGTCGAACGACTCCTGCAGCAGATCGGCCAGCAGCAGGTTGAACATATCACCGCAAAGCTGGCGCAGCTCCGGCACGCCGGAATAGTCGTAAAGCAGCGTCATGCACTCCCAGACCGGAATCATGTAACAGCCCGAATCGAACTCCCCCCAGCCGCGGCGGGCGCGGAAACGGAGAAAGTCGGCAAGCCTCCGCCGGTCCTCCTCAAACAGCTCGCGGCCAGTTTTCCCGTACGCCTGAAACAGCCGGTCCGGGTAGACGCGCGATGCAATGAGACGCGAACTCAGGAACAGAAGCCAGTGGTTTTCGGAGCAGTAGATGCTCGAAAAATCGAAGGCCGTGAAGAAGCGCTCAACCGCCGCATGCGTCTCCGGCTCGAGTTTCTCCCCGAAGCGGACCAGAGCGAGCGCAAGCTTCTCGGCCGCGAAATCGCATTCGCCGCGCAGATCGCGCCCGGTCGGGTGCGGCCGGTCGAACCACCCGGCAAGCCCGCGCAATTCGCGGTTAGCAACTCCGGCGTCTCCGTCAAGCTCGAACCGCAGCAGCGGCAGTTCCATGTTCAGCGGCCCCGGAACCGAATCTGCCAGCATGCGCCGCAGAATATCGCTGCGGCGCTCTTCGAAAATGCTCATTTTGATCCCTCTGTCAGAAATTCCATACGATCCACATCGAAAACGCCGCGGTCGGTCAGCCGCAGGTGCGGAATGACCGGCAAAGGCAGAAACGCCAGCGCCTGGAACGGTTCGTGCAGCGGGCAGCCGAGGCTGTGCGCCGCGGCGATCACCTGCCCGAGCTGCGCCGCGACCTCCGGCCAGGGGCGGTCGCTCATCAGTCCGCCGACCGGCAGCGGAAGCAGCGCCAGCACGCGCCCCTCCGCCGCCGCGACGAAGCCGCCTCCGGCGGCGGCCAGCGCGTCGAACGCGAACGCGATCTCCGCATCGCTCACGCCGACCGCGCAGAGGTTGTGGCTGTCATGGCCGACGCTCGAAGCCAGCGCACCGCGCGTCAGGCCGAATCCCCGGACGAACCCGGCGCCGGCATTCGTATTCCGGCCGTGCCGGTGAACGACCGCGCACTTCAGGATGTCGCGCTCCGGATCGGGCCGCAACACGCCGTTTTCATGCGGCAGCCGGTGCATTTCGGCCCCGGTCATCAGGGTGCCGTCCCGCACGGCGATGACCGGAAACTTCTCCGCGGCGCCTTTTACTGCAAGCTTTTCGGGAGCGATCCTGCCGCAGCGGACGCTGCCCGCAAATGCGGCGGCGGAGGGCGGCTCCGGGCGCGATGCGAAAAGCGCCTCAGTCACCCGGCGGCCGTTCCTGATCACATGAAGGACATTCGCACTCCGGAGCCCGTCGAGCAGAACGATGTCGGCGCGATATCCCGGCGCAACAAGCCCGCGGTCGAACAGCCGGAACGCCCGCGCCGCGCTCCAGGAGCCGGCGCGGAAAACCGCGAGCGGTTCGCAGCCGGCCGCAAGCGCCCGGCGCACCATCGCATCGATATGCCCCTCCGACCGGATATCGGCCGGATTCCGGTCGTCGGTGCAGAAGAGGAGGAACGGCGAAGCCGCGACCGTCAGCAGCGGCAGAAGCCGGTCGAGATTCCGCCCGGCCGACCCTTCGCGGAGCATGACCGCCATTCCCCGGCGGAGCTTCTCCTCCGCCTCCGCGCGCGTGTCGGTTTCGTGGCAGTTGCGGATTCCGGCCGCCAGGTAAGCATTCAGCGCCCGGCCGGAGAGCAGCGGCGCGTGACCGTCGATGTTCCGGTCCTCGAAGAGCGCGAGCTTTTCCAGGACGCCGGGGTCTCCGCAAAGCACGCCCGGCACATTCATCATCTCGGCCAGCCCGGGCACGCCGGAACGCCCGCGGTACGGCGCAAGGTCCGCGGCGGAAAGCTCCGCTCCGGCCGTTTCAAACGGCGTCGCCGGCACGCAGCCCGGCAGCTGGAGGAAAAGATCCATGGCCATCTTCGCCGCGCTGTCGAAAAAGTAGTCGAGCGCCCGCGTTCCGGCCACATTCGCCAGCTCGTGCGGATCGCAGAACGCCGCCGTCACGCCGCGCGGCAGAACCATGCGTTCGAATTCGAACGGCGTCACCAGCGACGACTCGACGTGAACGTGGCTGTCGATATATCCCGGCACCGCGACGAGGCCGTCCGCGTCGAGAATGTCCGCTCCGTCATACCGCTCGCCGATGCCGACGACCGTATCGCCCGTGATTGCAATGTCGCCCGGCAGCAGCGCACCGGTCGCCAGGTCGAACACCGTCGCGTTCCGGATCACGAAATCGGCGGGCTCCTCCCCTTTCGCCTGCCGGATGCGCCGTGCCAGAATCCGTTCAAACTCCGTCAATGCGTCACCTCTCCGAAAATTCGCAGCCGCAGAAATTCTGCAGATAAAAACCGTGCTCCCGGGCAAGCTCCCGGCTGCGCCGGAACCCGTCCTTCTTTTTGAAATCCCACGGTTCGAAATGCTTCCAGATCGAAGCGGTCTCAAAGATCACCCGGCTCGGCTTGTGCGGACTCACGGTCAGGGTCGTAGCGAAATTCGCGCCGAGCGCGGCGGCGCGTCCGGCAGTCCGCCCGAGCGACCAGCCGAAGCAGAGCGGACAGCGCAGCCCGCGCTCCGGCTCGGATTCGAAGCCGGCGACCGCGCCCCGCCAGCCGTCGTGATCATACGGATCGACCTCGAGCGCAAGGCCGAAGATTCCGGCCAGCCGTTCAACCGAATCGAGGCGGCGTTCGAACTCCTCCTTCGTCGTGATATTGCTGTTCGAGTAGTAGAGCCGGACCTCGCGCCCGGTTTCGAGCAGACGCTCGACGCAGCCTGCGGCGCAGGGAGCGCAGCAGACGTGCAGCAGCAGCATTGGTTCCGTTGAATTGGTCATGCTATATTTTACCGCCGGAAACATGCTTTTTCAATTGCAAAAACGCGCTTTCGCACCTATTTTATAATATGTTGAATTTTATCATCCGCAGAACGCTCTATTCCGTACTGATCCTGCTGGGTGTGGTGCTCCTGACTTTTGCGCTGTTCAACGTCGCGGCGGGGGACCCCGCCGCCGCGGTGCTCGGCAAAAACGCCCGCCCCGAAGAGGTCGACTCGCTGCGCCGCGAGCTCGGCGCGGATCTGCCGCTCTTCTACGGGCGCTACTGCAAGACGGAGGCCCTGCCGTCGTGGAAGGCGGGCGAAGCGCTGCAGCCCGGCGTTTCGATCAGCGAACCGGACGGAATCAAGGGCCCTTATCTGGTCGTAACCCCGCAGTTCGAATTGCCTGAATACGCCTGCCGGACGGTCCGCTCCGGCCAGACGGGCTACACCGAATTCACTCTGGACGGCGAACCCTTCAGGACTCCCGTGACCGGCCTGGAGGAAATCACGTTCTACCGGATTCAGGAGTCGCCGTGGAATTCGCAGTTCCTGCGGGCAGTGAAGGAGATCGTGAGCTTCACGCCCGAGTTCCCGTACCTCCGGATTCTCGACTTCGGAAAAACCATCACCACGCGGGAACCGATCTCGACGATCCTGCTGCGCGGCGTCTGGCCGTCGCTCTGCCTCATGCTGCCGATCTTCCTCGGCGAACTCGTCATCGGGCTCGCGCTCGCCCTGGTCGCCGCCGCGTTCAAGGATACGCTGATCGACCGCGCACTCGTGCTGGTTTCGGTGGCGGGGATGAGCGTGTCGTACCTCGTGGTCATCATCTTCGCGCAATGGTTCCTCGGGTATTATTACGACCTGTTCCCGGTCTGGGGCTTCGAGGGGATCGCGTATCTCTGTCTGCCCGTCCTGGTCGGCATTCTCTGCGGCATCGGCGGGAACGTCCGCTTCTACCGCACGGTCTTCGTGAACGAGCTGCGGCGCGAATACCTGCGGACCGCAGCGGCCAAGGGGCTGTCGCCGTTCAGGGTTTACGGGAAGCACCTGCTCCGCAACGCGGCGATCCAGATCATCACGCGGGCCAGCGCGGCGCTGCCGTTCCTGTTCACCGGCAGCCTGCTGCTCGAATCGTTCTTCGGAATTCCGGGCCTCGGCTTCGCCGGGGTCGATGCGCTCTACAATTCGGACCTTCAGCTCCTGAAGGCGCTGGTCATCACGAGCGCGATCCTTTTCGTCGTCATGAATCTGCTCGCCGACCTCGCTTACGCGTGGGCCGACCCGCGCATCCGCCTGGAATAGAGAGAATGGAATCGGAACTTGCAAACGTGCCGTTCGGCAAACGAATCCGGCTGCTTTTCTGGAACTTCTTCAAAATCGCGCTCTTCGTGGTCGGCGGCGGCTATGCGATCATCCTCGCGGCCGAGGAGATCTTCGTGCGGAAGCTGCGCTGGCTGAAGGACGGCGAACTGCTTGAAATGCTGACCGTGATCCAGGCCATTCCGGGGCTCACGGCCGGGAACGCGGCGATCTACGTCGGCTACCGCACCGCCGGACAGTGGGGAGCACTGGCGGCGCTGGTCGCCGTAGCGCTGCCCTCCTACATCATCATCTGCCTCGTGTCGCTCGGCTTCGGCGTGATCCCGATGGAGAATCTCTACGTGCAGGGCGCCTTCATCGGTGTGCGGACCGCGCTTTCGGCACTGACCATCGTCGCGATCGTCCGGCTCTGGCCGAAGGTCATCCGCGGCGCGATCGGGCTCGGCGCGGCGCTGTTCACGATCGAAGCGGTCTATTTCTACGCCGTGAATCCCGCCATTCTGCTCGGAGCGGGCATCGCGGTCGGCACGGCGCACGGCATCCGGCAGCAGCTGCGGAAGAACACCGTGAACACCGAAAGCGGCATGGCCGAAATCATAACGCTGTTTCTGCTTTTCTGCTGGTTCGGGCTGCTCTGCTTCGGCGGCGGCAGCGCTTTGATGCCCCTCTATATCCAGGAGCTCGTCGACTCGCGCCACTGGCTCACGCTGCACGAGCTCAGCGACTTCGCCGCGATCTCGCAGGTCACGCCGGGGCCGATCGGCGTGAATCTTGCGACTTTCCTCGGCTTCCGGCAGGGCGGATACTTCGGAGCGCTGATCTGCACGATCGGGCTCCTGCTGCCGAGCTACCTGCTGATGCAGCTCGCCTTGCGCTCGCTCGCGCGGTGGGAGGAGAGCCCGGTCGTCCGCGGCATCATGGACGGAATCGGCCCGGTCACGATCGGGCTCATGGCCGCCACGACGGTCATCTACCTCGAGCTCTCGCTCTTCACGGCTCCGCTGCCGTGGGCGTACCTGACCGAGCTCGCCACGGGGAAGCTCGAGGCTTATCACGGCCCGTTCCGGCTCTGCCTCGGCGCACTGCCGATCTTCCTCCTGTCCGGCTGGGTGCTCTACCGGAACAAATGCAGCATCATGGTCACGATCTTCGGCTCGGCGGCGCTCGGCGCGCTGCTCTGCCGAATTTGAGAAAAATTCGACGAACCCGCATTGATTTTTACGGAAGTTGCCATATAGTTAGAAAAACGGAAAGATTCCTGAAGAATGAAGATAACAACCAATTCCGGCGTTCGGCCGAATCCCGAACTGCTGGCGCCGGCGGGCAGTCCCGCCTGCGCGTTGGCGGCGTTTGAGGCGGGGGCGGATGCGATTTACGCCGGACTGGCCAAATTCAACGCCCGCGAGCGCGGCGAAAATTTCACGCCGGAACGCATGAGCCAGATCATCGCGCACGCCCACCGGCTCGGCCGGAAGGTCTACCTTACGCTGAATACGCTCGTCAAAGAGTCCGAGCTGCCCGAAGTGGCCGAAACGCTCGCGATGCTCGAGGAGACGGGGCCCGATGCGCTGCTGGTCCAGGACCTCGGCATCATCCGCATGGCGCGCGAATATTTCCCGAAGCTCGTGCTGCATGCCTCGACCCAGATGGGATTCCACAACTCAGCCGGACTCGAAGTCGCGGAAAAGCTCGGCGTAACCCGGGTCGTGCTCGAGCGGCAGATGACGCTCGAGGAGATCGCGGCGGTCCGCAGGTCGACGAAGCTCGAACTCGAGGTTTTCGTGCACGGCGCGCTCTGCGCCTCGCTTTCGGGAGCGTGCCTGTTCTCTTCGTATCTCGGCGGTTACAGCGGCAACCGCGGCAAATGCAAACAGCCGTGCCGCCGACGCTATTTCGGCAAAGGGGGCAACGGTTTCTTCTTTTCACCGCAGGACCTCTGCACGATCGAGCTGCTGCCGCAGCTGCGCGAACTCGGCATCGAATCGCTGAAGATCGAAGGGCGGCTGAAGCAGCCGGACTATGTGAAGCAGACGGTCGGCGCCTACCGGATGCTGCTCGACGCACCGCCGGACGAATTTGCGAAACGTCTCGGAGAGGCGCGCAACATGCTTTCGAAGGGGTGCGGCCGCAAATGGTCGCTCGGCTTCTACACAAAGGAGTCCGGCGACACCTTGATTTCGCATGATTCGCTCGGCGCGGCGGGGCAGCTTTGCGGCTCCGTCAGCGAGCTGCGTGAGAACGGCTTCGGTTTCACGACCTCGAAACGGCTGTTTCTCGGCGACCGCGTGCGCGTCCAGCCGCAGTCCGGCGACGAAGGGCCGGCATTGACCGTCACCCGGATGTTCGTCGACAACGAACCGGCCCGCAAGGCGCTGCCGGGACAGCGGGTGCTCGTGCTCTGCGACAAGCCGGTCGCGCCCGGCGGGCTCGTCTTCAAGATCGGCGAAAGCTTTGCGGATTACTCGAAGGAACTTGCGGCCCTGCCGCCGCCGCGCGAAAAGCTGAACCTCGCCTTGAAGCTCACGGCCTCAAAAATTGAAATCGAACTTACGAATGCGCCGTTCCCGCACTGGGAACGCGCCCTTTCGCTTCAGGCGGCCTCGTCGCGTCCGGTCACGGCGGAGACGCTCGAAAAGGAGTTCGCGGCGGCCGATTCGGAGCAGTTCGCGCTCGGCAGCTTCCGCTGCGAAATAGACGGCGGCTATTTTCTGCCGGCGAGTGAATTGAAATCGCTGCGCCGCGCCTTCTGGGACGAAGTGAAGAGCGTGCTCCGGCCCGGCAGCACCTTCCGGGAGTCCGCGGTCGGGCTGGAAAAGTTCCGCCGCGCCTATCTTGAGATGAAGCCGGCCTACACGCTGCCGGAGCACCTGACCGAAACCGTGGCGATGAAACCGAACGGCGCGGAGCCCGGCAACCGGAAGGCGATCCGCGCCTGCGGCGTTTTCGACTTCAACAAGCTGAGCAATGAAGCGATCCTGCCGGAGTTCTGTCCGGAGGAGAAGCTCGAGTCGGTGCGCCGGGCGGTCCGGAACGCGGCTGCCTCCGGCATCCGCCGCTTCCGGATCACCTCGCTCTACGCGCTCGCGCTGCTTGAGAAATATCGCGGGAACGAAATCATCGCCTCGCCGCCGCTGCCGGTCTGCAATTCGATGGCGGCGCTCGAACTTTCCCGCTTCGGCGTGACGCGGGCGACCGCGCACCTCGAACTCGAAAAGGAGTCGGTCGAAGCGCTGCGGGACAAATCGGTCCTGCCGGTCGAACTTTACCGCTACGGCCGGCCGGTTCTGCTCATCACCCGGGCGCGGATTCCGGCGGAAGGGGAGCTGCGGGACGCACGCGGCAACGGTTTTGTCATCCGCTTCGACAAGCGCAGCGGCCTCACCCGGCTCTACCCGCAGAAGATTCACTCCGTGCCGCGGCTGGCCGGAGTCTACGATTATTACGATTTGCAAAACGCTCACTGGAACAGTCAGGAGACCGGCACGTTCAATTATGACGGCAGCTGGTTCTGACGGGTTCCGCACAGGAAAGAGACAAGACAAAATGCCGACACCGATAGAAAAACTCGCAGTTGTTGAATCCGAGCTGAATCGGATCATCCGCGGCAAGGCCGATGTGATCCGCCATTTGCTGACCGCCTTCGTGGCCGGCGGCAACATTCTGCTCGACGATGTGCCGGGCGTGGGCAAAACCACGCTGGCCAAGGCGCTCGCCCGGCTGGTCGACGCGAAGTTCAGCCGCATTCAGTTCACGCCGGACCTGCTGCCGGCCGACATCACCGGAACCTCGATCTACAACCCGAGCACGGGGCAGTTCCAGTTCCGGCCCGGCCCGGTCTTCACGAACATCCTGCTGGCGGACGAAATCAACCGCGCCTCGCCGCGCACCCAGTCGGCGCTGCTCGAGTGCATGTGCGAGCATCAGGTTTCGCCGGACGGGCAGAGCCGGATTCTCGAAGCGCCGTTCATGGTCATCGCAACCCAGAACCCGATCGAATATCAGGGGACCTACCCGCTGCCGGAGGCGCAGCTCGACCGCTTCGCGATGCGCCTGACGCTCGGTTATCCGGATGAAGAAGCCGAACGCGAAATGCTCTACGACCGCCGTCACATCGACCCGCTCGAATCGCTGAAGCCCGAAATCAGCTGCCAGGAGGTGCTCGATCTGCAGGCGGACATGAAGAAGGTCGGCATGGAGGCGTCGGTCTCGGCCTATTTGCTCACCATTGTCCAATCGACCCGCCGCGATGCGCGGCTGACGCTCGGGGCGAGTCCGCGCGCCGCGATCCGCCTGGCCGACTGTTCGCGCTCGCTGGCCCTGATCAGCGGCCGCGAATTCGTGCTGCCGGACGACGTCCGCGAACTTGCACCGCTCGTGCTGTCGCACCGTCTCGTGGTCGATGCCAAGACCCGCTATGCCGGTGTGTCGGCGCAGGAGATCGTTGCGGAAATCGTTCAAAGCGTCAAGGTTCCGCTTTAAAATAGAACCGTACACAAACCGCTTTCCGCCGGGGAGAACTCCCGAAAACGCATTGCTGCAACGGCAGATGCGCTCTCCGGCGGCGGCGGAATTCCCGGAACAGCGGCGCCGGAAGCTTTGCGCCGAAGGTGCATCCGCCGGCCGGAAGAGAGAGGAGAACAGATTCATGAGTAAAAAAACCTTCGAGGTGCGGATCGCGCCCGATGAGTGCAAGGGGTGCGAACGGTGCGTCATCGCCTGTCCGCGCAGCGTACTCAAAATGGGTGTGCAGTTAAACAGACTCGGAGTCCCGTTCGTGATTCGGACGGAGCAGGAGTGCATCGGCTGCGGCGGTTGTTTTCTGACCTGCCCCGAGCCCGGTGCCATCACCGTCGTTCAGATCGAAAGCGCGGAGGCATGATGGACTACACGAATCGAATGCTGCTGAAGGGCAACGAAGCCGTGGTCTACGGCGCGCTGCTCGCCGGATGCGAATGCTTCTTCGGCTACCCGATCACGCCGGCCAGCGAAATCGCCCACACCGCGGCGCGCTGTTTCCCGAAGCTCGGGCGCACGTTCCTGCAGGCGGAGTGCGAGATCGCCGCGATCAACATGGTCATGGGCGCCGCCGCGAACGGCCGCCGCGCGATGACCGCGAGTTCGGGGCTCGGAATCAGCCTGAAGCAGGAGGGAATCAGCTATCTCTCCGGCAGCGAACTGCCCGCACTCGTGGTGGATATCATGCGCGGCGGCCCCGGGCTCGGCAACATCGGGCCGGAGCAGTCCGACTACAATCAGGTCGTCAAAGGCGGCGGGCACGGCAGTTACCGCTGCATCGTGCTCGCGCCGGCCTCGGCGCAGGAGATGTGCGACTTCCCGCGCCTCGCCTTCGAGCTGGCCGAAAAATACCGCATCGTCGTCTATCTGCTGACAGACGGCGTGATCGGCCAGACCATGGAGACGGTCACGCTGCCGGAGCCGCTGCCCGGCCGGGCGCCGATTCCGGAGTGGGCGCTCGACGTCACGAAGCCGCGCACGAACATGATCAGCTCGATTTTCCTCGAGCACGACGACCTTGAAGCCGTGAACCGGAAACTGCAGGCGAAATATGCCGCGATCCGCAGCGCCGAACAGCGCAGCGAGGAGTACAGAACCGAAGACGCCGAAGTCGTCCTGATCGGCTACGGCATCTCGGGGCGGCTCTGCCGCTCGGCGGTCGACGAGCTGCGTGCGAAGGGGATCAAAGCCGGGCTGCTGCGCCCGGTCACGCTCTGGCCGTTCCCGGTTGACGCGATCCGCAAGCAGACGCAGGCAAAGGAGTTCATCGCAGTCGAAATGAGCGACGGGCAGATGATCGACGACGTAAAGCTCGCGATCAGCTGCGACCGGCCGGTTCACCTGATCAACCGCATGGGCGGCAACATTGCGACCATCGACGAAATCGTGGCGCGGACCATCGCGGCCATCGGCGCGAAGGAGGCATGAGCATCATGAGCGAAAAAGTACTTTACGGCCGTTCCAACGGCTTTTTCCCGAGCTTCGAACGCCGTCCGGGGCCGGTCAAGACGAATATGCACTACTGCCCCGGCTGCGGCCACGGCATCCTGCACAAGCTCATCGCCGAGGCGATCGAGGATTTCGGAATCAAGGACAAGACGATCATCATCGCGCCGGTCGGCTGCGCCGTGTTCAGCTACTACTATTTCGACTGCTTCGGCATCTCGGCGCCGCACGGACGCGCTCCGGCGGTCGGAACCGGGCTCGCGCGGGCGAATCCCGACAACCTCGTGATCTCGTACCAGGGGGACGGCGACCTTGCCTCGATCGGTTTCAACCACATCCTGCAGGCCGCGAACCGCGGCGAAAACATGGCGGTGTTCTTCGTGAACAACGCGATCTACGGCATGACCGGCGGGCAGATGGCGCCGACCACACTGCCGGGCCAGAAGACCCAGACCAGTCCGCTGGGGCGCAGCGTCACAAGCGAGGGGTATCCGCTGAAGGTCTCCGAAACGGTCGCGGCGCTCGACGCGCCGGTTTACGTCGAACGCTGCGCGCTGTCGACGGTGCAGAAGATCCGCAAGGCGCGGCTCGCGATCCGCAAGGCGCTGACCAACAGCATCGAGCGGAAGGGGTTCTCGCTGGTCGAACTGCTCTCCGGCTGCCCGGTCAACCTGAAAATGGGCGCGCGGGAGATGAACGAATTCCTCGACAACCAGATGAGCCGCTATTTTCCGCTCGGCGTCTACAAGGATGCCGCCGAAAGCCGCGACCCGATCTCGAGGCCGGAGGGCATCTACGAGCCGACGGCGGTGCGCGAGCTGCTGTATCCGGTCCGGGTGGCGGACGGAGTCAGCGAATCGTTCCGCAACCCGTCGCGCATCTTCCAGTCCGAGCGGCGGATCAAGCTCTGCGGCTCGGGCGGACAGGGGGTGCTGAGTCTCGGTTACATGCTCGCCACGATGGGCAAGCTGCGGAACTTCAACGTCTCGTGGCTGCCGAGCTACGGCCCGGAGATGCGCGGCGGAACCGCGAACTGCTCGGTCGTGCTGAGCCGGAATCCGATCGGTTCCCCGGTGGTCGACAAGGAGTGCAACCTTCTGATCGCGCTGAACCAGCCCGCGCTCGAAAAGTACCTGCCGACGCTGAAGCGGAACGGCATCCTGCTCTACGACGAGTCGAACGGCAGCTGCCCGGAAGAGGTGCAGGAGCGGGTCATCTACACGCTGCCGGCCTCGGATCTCGCCAAACAGCTCGGCGACCTGAAGTATGCGAATTCGGTGCTGCTCGGGGCCGTGGCGGTCATGATGTGCGACCTGTTCCTCGACGACGAGGACAAGGCCGATTTCGACCGGGTCTTCGAGGAGGCGATCATGGACTGCTTCCACGAGAAGGAGCACGTGGTCAAGAACAACATCAAGGCGTTCTACATCGGCAAAGCCAATGCGAGGCGCATCCGCAACTGAGCGACGCCGGGGCGGGAGGAGTTTTTCCTCCCGCTTTTTTTCGCAAAAAAATAAAAAAAACGATAAGAGCGGGCGGCATTCACACGTCATAACAGCAGAATGTCTCCGGAACGGCGGAACATTTGATGAAACAGGAGGGAATGGACCCATGTTTATTCTGACTTTGCTGATCGCCATTATTCTCCAGGCCGGCATCGCATTCTGCGTCTTTTTCTTCGGGTCGAAGCTGACCCGGCAGCCATTGACATGGGGCGAATCGCTGACGGTGGCGCTGGTCATGTCAGCTTGCTCGATTCTCCTTTCGTTCGCGGGAATCCTGGGGCTGGCGGGAACGGCCTTCGTCACCCTTTCACTGCTGATCAAATGGTGCGACTGCGAGGTCAGCCCGAGCCTCCTGCTGATGCTCGGCGCGATGTTCGCTCCGTTTTTCATCCATTTGGCGCTGCGTTCCTGCATCGCCGGCTGAGGTCAGCTCCGGGAGAATTCATGAAGTGCCATCACCGCGAACCGCATGACCAGCAGGCCCGCCGGAAAAGGGGATCGGGCCGGGAGGACAACCGAAAATGAATCCGTTCCCTCTGCTTGTTCAAAGTGGTCTTACTCCCCTCTATCTGCTGATTCTGTACGGCGTCATCAGTTTCCCGCTTTTCTTTTTCGGTTCACTGCGGACGGAGCGGCCGCTTTCGTGGAAGGAAGCGCTGGCGGCGGCGGCCCTGCTCGCCTTCCTGGTGATGCTTTTTTCCATTTTTCATTCCAGTTCCATCTATCTCCGATCACATTATTACCGGATTCAGTTTGCCGGAATCATCCTCCCGGCTTACGCAGTCCTGTCGCTGCTGATCAAAAAATACGATTGCGACGTGGTCCCGAGCCTGCTGATGGTGCTCGGCGGGCTTTTCCTGCCTTTGCTGATCCTGATGTGGCTCATATCGCTGTTTCATTAACATTTGGAGGATATTCGCATGACCGCCCCATTGTCTCCGGCCGCCTCTCCCGCTTACACCGAAACCGCGTTCCGCTTCGCCCCGGAATCCACTTCTCATAGCCGGAGCTGACAGGATGCGGGAATTCACCAGTTCGATCATGTTGCTGTTTTACCTGACCGCCTTCTTCGGAGCGTCGTTCGCCGCCGGCGCGTTCCTGCTGCGCCGCTGCGGGAAAAAATTCAATCTGGAATTGAGCCGGAAACGGGTGCTGCTTCTCTCCGGCACGGGGATTCTCGGTCACCTGATTCCGCACACCTTCGGCGTCATCGGTGTGCTGCTGCTCCTTCTGCTGCTGACAAAATGGTGCAAGATCAGGTTCCGGCCGGCGCTGATACTGACCGCCGCGGTCTGGGCAGTTCAGTATGCGCTGTTCTGGATCGTCTATTTTCTTCTTTTTTATCGTCGCTGAACAGAGGGAGAATCTCTTCATGGCCGCACTGTTCTCCGGTCCGGGAGTATCACCGACAGTTCTGCAGCTTTCGCTGTTCGCAATCCGGCTCCTGTTCGGGTTTGCCTGCCTGCATGAATCCACCCGGAAATGCGAAAATCCGCTTTCCGCCGGAGCGGCATTTCTCATCGCCCTGATTTTTGCCGCATTCCTTCTCATGATCCCGATGTTCTACGGCCTTCTGATCGCCCTCACACTCGGAACCATGTTTCTTGTCCGCTGGTGTCAGCTCGGGCTTTTCATCAGCATCGCAATACTATGGACGATCTACATCGGCTCCTGGGCAATTTATCTTTTTATCCGGGAAACTTCTCCGGGCCTGACCGCCGTTATCGGAATTGCCCTGGCCGCCGTCTATTCGGGGCTGCTCTATCTCTTTCGGCAACGGGAACGATCAGAGCAGTGAAACCAGGACAAGCCCGAGAATGACCATGCCGATGCCGCAGAGCTTGACCGGGTAGCGCGGTTCGCGCAGCAGGAAGATCCCGGCCAGCACGCCGAACGGCAGGCTCAACTGCCGGAACGCCTGAATATAGCTGACGTTGCTCACGAAACGCATCGAAAGCAGGATCAGGACGTAACAGCCCGACGCGCAGAGCCCGCAAAGCGGCGGGTAAACCGATTTCAGGAACAGCTGCCGGAACGCAACCCGCTCACGCGGCCGGCTCCGCACATAAAAGCCGAGCCCGATCACAATCATCGACTCGATGCCGAACAGATAAGCGCCGCTCTGGAACAACGCAGCCCCGACCTGATTTTCCAGGTACGGAACCGCCATGCTGTCGAAAACCGTGTATCCGGTGGTTCCGGCGGCGGCAATCAGAATCGCGGCGACGGCCGGGGAAAGATAGCTCTTCAGCCGGAATTCGCGCAGGCTCCGGAGCGGCAGCAGCAGGCAGCCGACCGAAATGACCAGCATACCGAAAAGCGCTCCCGCACCGGGCGCCCTGCCGAGCCCGAACAGCAGCGTGACCGCCGCAGTCATCAGCACAGGCAGCGCCCGCGCCAGCGGGTAAGCCATCGAAATGTCGCTGCGGCTGTAAGCCCGGAAAAGCCCGAGGAAATAGATGCACTCGCACATCCCGCTCGCCAGAAAGCAGAGCCAGAAGCGCCACGGCAGGGCCGCAGCATCCAATCCCGAAAACAGCAGCATCGGAAAACAGAGCAGCACGGAGGTCATCGAAGCGAGCATGTAAAAAGCGGCCGACGGCCGTTTGCTCTTCGAAATGAAATTCCAGCTCGCATGCAGGATCGATGCGCCGAACACCAGAAAAAACGCGGTCCAGGTCATTCCGCCGCACTCTCCTCGCGACGCAGCCGGCGCTCCGCGCCGGGGCGGCTCCAATAAGTCTCGGAATGGGCGGCCGGAACCGCCTCCAGAAATGCGTCGAATTCGGCTTTCGTTCCCAGAAACGAGATGCGCGAGCGGATTTCACTGTGAAAGCCGCGCCCGCGGAAATAGTCGTGCAGGATCTTCCGGGCGATCCGCATCGCGGGCTCCTCGCCGTACAGGCCGATCATTTCGCCGATATGCGCGCGCATGAGTTCCAGCCACTCCGCGATCGTCGGCGGACGGTAGGCGTCGCCCTCGGCAAGCTCGCGAAACAGCCACGGATTCCCCATCGCACCGCGCGCGAGCATGACCGCGCCGCAGCCGGTTTCGCGCCGGATCTCATCGTATTTTTCCCGTCCGGTCACGCCGCCGTTCGCCACGATCCGCACTCCCGGCAGCGCTTCGCGGACCTGCCGGATGATGCCGTAGGCGACCGGCCCGGCATAAAACGCCTCCTTGATCCGGCCATGCACGGTGATCGCCTGCGCGCCGAGCTCCGCCAGCCCCTTCGCCAGCGCCAGCGTCGGAGCCGGGTCCTCCGCGTCGACAATGCGGATCTTGGCCGACAGCACATGCTTCGAGCGCTCCCGGAACAGGGAGAAACAAGCCAATGCCCGGTCGATATGCCGCCCGAGCTCAGCTCCGGCCCCCTTCTTCGCAACTTTCGGAACCGGGCAGCCGAGATTGAAGTCGAGCACGTCGAACTCGTATTCGTTCAGCACGTCGAGCGCGATTTTCAGATGCTCCTCGTTCGCGCCGACCAGCTGGACGCCGAGAAACGGCTCGTCGCCGCCGCGCAGCAGCATCGACTCCGATCGTTTCCGGGCATAGGCGAGCGACGCGGCATCGACCATCTCGGTAAAGGCGTAAACGCAGCCGCACTTCCGTGCCGCCCGGCGGTAAGGCAAATCAGTATAACCCGAAAGAGGCGCCATCAGCAGCGCCCCTTCCGGATACGGGAACAAACTCATTTCATCACTTCATTTTTATGATCTGCTGCTGCAGCTTCCGCAGCGCCTGATTCTGAATCTGGCGGACCCGCTCGTTCGTGCAGCCGATGATGGCGCCGACCTCTTCGAGCGTGCGGACCGGTTCGCCGTCGAGCCCGAACCGCAGGCGAAGCACCTGCTTCTCGCGCTCCGGCAGCGTCTCGAGCAGCGCGAGCAGCTGCTCGACGTCCTCGAGGTTGATCAGTTCCTGGTCCGGGCCCGGTGCGGTCTCATCATAGACGAACTCCATGAATTCGCCGCTCTCGGACTCCTCTCCGGAGACCGGCGCATTCAGCGAATGGACCTCGACCTGGTTGCTGCTGCGCAGCCGCTGGATCGTCGCGACCGGAAGCTTCGCCTCCGCGGCCACCTCCTCGTCAGTCGGTTCGCGCCCGAGCTTTTCGGTCAGCTCCTTCGCCACTTTGCGGATTCGCCGCCAGTTGATCTGCGTGCCGATCGGAACCCGCACCGTGCGGGCCTGCTCGGCGATCGCCTGGCGGATCGCCTGTTTGATCCACCACGCGCTGTACGTGCTGAAACGCGCACCGCGCGACGGATCAAACTTATGGGCCGCGGTGATCAAACCGCGGTTCCCCTCCGAAACCAGGTCCTCCCAGGACAGGCCGCGCCCGAGAAAGTCGTTCGCAATCTTCTGCACCAGTCTGAGATTCTGCTCGATGAGCGCATTGACGCGCTCTTCCTCAGTCTCCTGCTTCGTGCCGGTATTCTCCTCCATTTCCGACCTCGCTTTCCTGAGTATATGCGGGGAATCTTCCGGAACCTCCGTCTCCGGCGCCTCTCCTGAAAACTCCCGGTTAGATGGAATCGAGCGTGCCCTTATACTCCTCGAGCAACGCATCGAGTGCAATCGTCTTCCTGCCGTTCCTGGAACGAAGAATCAGTTCGTTCCGCATCGTGACCGTCCCGATCAGGGCGCAGGTCACGCCTTTGAGCTTCTCCTCGAAAGCCGCGCGGTTCGCCGGCGGAACCGTCGCAACGAACCGGCTGTTCGACTCCGAGAAAAGCTTCTCAAGATCGCTGCAGTTCTCGGCCGGAATCGCGTCAAGGTCGATTTCGAGCCCGAGACGGCCCGCCATCGCGGTCCGCGCAAACGCCACGGCCAGGCCGCCCAGCGCCGGCGTGGTCAGCGAATGGACCAGTTCGGCCTCCGTCGCAGCCGAAACCGCCTTGTAAATCGCCTTCGCCTTCCCGGCGTCAACCTTCGGAACGTTGTTGCCGAGCGCGTCGAGCATCGCGAAATATTCGCTGCCGCCAAGCTCGGGACGGGTCATGCCGATCACGTAAACGAGGTCGCCCGGCTGCTTCGCATCGGGCGTCACCGCCTTCGACACGTCGTCCATCTTCGCAATCATGCTGAACAGGAGCGACGGCGGAATCGAAATCTTGCGTCCGCCGCGCGTGCTGTCGTTCTTCATCGAGTCCTTGCCCGAGATGCACGGAACCAGAAACGCCTTCGTGTAGTCTGCCAGTGCCTGATTCGCGCGGACCAGCTGCGCGAGCTTGTATTCGCCGTCCGGCGTCTTCTCGCTCCGAACCGGATCCGGCCAGCAGAAGTTGTCGAGGCAGGCGAGCCGGTCGAGTTTGCCGCCGACCGCGATGACCCGGCGGATGCCGAGATCGATCTCGCTCGCCGCCATGTGGTAGGTGTCGATGTCGCTGTAACGCGGCAGCAGAGCCGACGAGAGAATGACGCCCTCGGTCGACAGCGGTTCGATCATGGTCACCGTCGCATCGCCCTGAACGTCGCGGAACTTGCCGACGAACGGCTTCACGACGCTCAACCCCTTCACCTCGTGGTCGTACTGGCGCGCCTTGTATTCGTCGGAACAGAGATTGAGCCGCCCCATCATCTTCACGAGGTCTTCGGCATAGTCGCGCGTCGAGAGATCCGGCTCCTCGAACTTCGGCGCCTTCCAGACCGCCTTCAGGTGCATCTGCGGCAGGCCGTCATGCATGAATTCGAGGTCGAGCAGGCAGACGGTCTTGCCGTCGTACTGCATATGGAACTTGCCGTCATCGGTAAATTCGCCGAGGACCGACACTTCGACGTCGCGTTCGGCCGCGAGCGCCTTGAATTCTTCGATCTTTTCGGGCGGAACCGCGAAGCTCATGCGCTCCTGCGCCTCCGAAACCAGAATCTCCCACGGCTGAAGCCCGGCGTACTTGACCGGCGCCTTCGCAAGATCCATGCGGCAGCCGTTGCAATGCTCGGCCATCTCGCCGACGCTGGACGAAAGGCCGCCCGCGCCGTTGTCGGTGATAAAGCGGTAGAGCCCGCGGTCGCGCGCTTCGCGGATGAAATCGCCGAGCTTCTTCTGGGTGATCGGGTCACCGATCTGCACGGCCTGCACGGGACTGTCCTTATGCAGCTCCTCGCTTGAGAAGGTCGCGCCGTGGATGCCGTCCTTGCCGATGCGTCCGCCGCCCATGACGATGAGGTCGCCCGGCTCGATCTTCTTGGTCCAGCCCGGAACGCCGTTGACCGCCTTCGGCAGCGTGCCGACCGTGCCGCAGTAAACCAGCGGCTTGCCGATGTAGCGCGCATCGAAATACTCGAAGCCGTTGCCGTACGGGATGCCGGACTGGTTGCCGCCGTCGATCACGCCCTTGTGGACGCCGTCGCGCAGCCGCCGCGGGTGCAGCAGCCCCTCCGGCACATCCTTGTCGTCGGTGAACGGCGAACCGAGGCAGTAGCCCCAGACGTTGATCAGCAGATCGGCCCCCTGCCCGGTGCCGAGCGGATCGCGGTTCACGCCGACGATCCCGGTCATCGCGCCGCCGTACGGGTCGAGCGCCGACGGGCTGTTGTGCGTCTCGACCTTGTAGACGAGATCGACCTTGTCGTTGAATTTGATGACGCCGGCGTTGTCCTTGAAGACCGAAACGAGGAAGTCGACCTTTTCGCCGATCTCCTTCGTGCTCTTCTGGATGAAGGTTTTGTAGCAGGAGGTGATCTCCTGCTTCTCGCCGGTCTCCTCGTCCGTATAATCGACCTTTGCGGCGAAAATCTTGTGTTTGCAATGTTCGCTCCAGGTCTGGGCGATGACTTCGAGCTCGACGTCGGTCGGGTTCTTCCCGAGACCGTACTCCGCGCGGTTCTCCGCCTTGCGGAAGTAGTTCTGGATCGCCTTCATCTCGTCGAGCGACAGCGCGAGAATGCCCTTGCGGCTGATCTCCATAAGCTCGTCGTCGGAGACTTCGAGATCGTACTCGCGCACCTTCACGTCGTTGACGGCGGTCACAAACGGCAGATTCATCGGAATCCCGTCGGCGACCTCTTCGCCGGAGAGCACCCGGACGGTCTGGATCAGCTCATTCGCCAGCAGCTTCGACGCGATCGTCCCGGCCTGCTCCCGCGTGAGTTTGCTGCCGTAGAACAGATATTCTGTCGAGCTGAAGACGGCCTCGTCCTCGCCGAGCTTCCGGCCGAGGATATCGCCGACGGCGGACTTGGCCGAGCGGCCGACATTGTCAGTCACGCCCGGACGGAAACCGACCGCAACCAGATATTCGCACTCCGGAAGCTCCTGGAAATTCTCGGATTTCGCAGCCGTAACCCGCCACCCCTGAAGCACCGGATTGTAAAGAAGTTCCGCAACTTTCTGCGCTTCCTTTTCCGTAATATCGGCCGCAATCGTGTAGATATCGCGGGTCCAGACCTTCTCCACCGGGAAGCCGAAGAATTTCTCGATCTGCTTCTTCACGCCCTCCCCGCGGGCGTCGCGCCACTGCGGCAGCGGCGAAATTTCAATCCTGTAATTCATTGTAAACCGGGCCTTTCAATCAGTTGCATCGTCATGGGGGTAATTTACACCCGAACTCGTCCGGATACAAATTCGTTCCGTCATTTTTTCGGCATTCCGCCCCCCGGCGGAAGGACGGCGGTAAAATGCATCGGCACAATGTGCGTCAAGCGCTTGAAAATCCGGATTTTCCGGGGTATATTACATAAATTTTTTTGTATATCAACATCATACACTCATACAGAGGAATCGCCATGCCGATCACATTCAATGAAAAAAACCGGGTGTTCAAGCTCGACGCGGGGAACTCCACCTATGCGTTCCTGATTGAGCCCAACGGTTATATCGCCCATCTCTGCTACGGCGGAAAAATCGACTCCGACGCGCTCGAATACCTGTACCGGCCGATGGACCGCGCCTTTTCGCCCGCCGCGCCCGGAACTCAGGCCCCCGAATCGCGCGACGTGATTCCGCAGGAATTCGGCACGAACGGCATCGGCGACTTCCACGCCCCCGGCGTCATCGTCCGGCAGGAGAACGGCCATACGGTCACCGACTTCAAATACCGTTCCCACAAGATCTACAAGGGCAAGCCGACCCTGGAGGGGCTGCCGGCCACCTTCGGAGCCGACGGCGAAGTCGATACGCTCGAACTCTCGCTCCACGACGCTGCGAGCGATGTCGAATTCATCCTTCTTTACAGCACATTCACGAAATACAACGCGATCGCCCGGGCGGCGAAAGTCGTGAACCGCTCCGGCGAAACCGTCCGGATTGAGAAGCTCTCCAGCGCTTCCGTCGATTTTCCGGGCGCGGATTTCGAGCTGCTGCACCTCCCCGGCGCGTGGGGGCGCGAACGCGCCGTCGAACGGCGGAAGCTCTCTCACACCCGCACCGTCATCGAGTCGGTGCGCGGACTTTCGAGCCATCAGCAGAATCCGTTCTTCGCCCTCGCCGCCCCGCAGACGACGGAGACGGCCGGCGAAGCCTACGGCATCACGCTGCTGTACAGCGGCAACTTCGCGGCGGAGCTGGAGCTCGACCAGTTCAACCTGCTGCGCGCCCAGATCGGCATCAACGAACGCACCTTCGAGTGGGTCCTCGCTCCCGGCGAGAGCTTCACTGCTCCCGAGGCGCTCCTCGTCTACTCGGCCGACGGCCTCGGCGATATGAGCCGCACCTTCCACAATCTCTTCCACGATCACCTGATCCGCAGTTACTGGAAGGACCGCAAGCGGCCGATCCTGGTCAACAACTGGGAAGCGACTTACTTCAACTTCAATGAAGAGAAGCTCCTCGCCATCGCGAAGGATGCGGCCGATCTCGGCATCGAGATG
The DNA here is from genome assembly GCF_009695545.1 of Victivallis lenta. Taxonomy (NCBI): domain Bacteria; kingdom Pseudomonadati; phylum Lentisphaerota; class Lentisphaeria; order Victivallales; family Victivallaceae; genus Victivallis; species Victivallis lenta. The sequence continues at coordinate 270,949 of NZ_VUNS01000001.1, forward strand.
CTCGTGCTCGACGACGGCTGGTTCGGCAAGCGCGATGACGACCGCACCAGCCTCGGCGACTGGTTCGTCAACGAGTCGAAGCTCAAAGGCGGGCTCGGCCGGCTCGTCAGCGAGGTCAACAGACTCGGGCTCAAGTTCGGGCTCTGGTTCGAACCGGAGATGATTTCGCGCGACAGCGAACTCTACCGCGCGCATCCGGACTGGTGTCTGCATGTGCCGGGCCGCGGCGCTTCCGAGGGACGCAACCAGCTTGTGCTCGACATGTCGCGCCCGGAGGTGGTCGACTACCTCTTCGGCGTCATCACCGGCATTCTCGACAGCGCGAACATCGAGTACATCAAATGGGACGCGAACCGCCATCTGACCGAAGTCGGCTCGGCCGCGGTCCCGCCCGAACGCCAGAAGGAGATCGCGCACCGCTACGTGCTCGGCATGTACGAGCTGCACGAGCGGCTGCTGAAGCGTTATCCGAAGCTCCTCATCGAAGGGTGTTCCGGCGGCGGCGGCCGGTTCGACGCGGGCATGCTCTACTATGTTCCGCAGATCTGGACCAGCGACGACACCGACGCGCTCGAACGGCTGAAGATCCAGTACGGCACGAGCATGCTCTATCCGTGTTCGACCATGGGCGCCCATGTTTCGGACTGCCCGAACCACCAGACCGGCCGCACGAATCCGTTCCCGACCCGCGGCATCGTCGCGCTCTCCGGAACCTTCGGCTACGAGCTCGATCTGAACAAAATGACGGAAGAGGAGCGCAGCTTCATCCGCGAGCAGGTGGCGGCCTATCATAAATACAACCGTCTCGTCACCGGCGGAGATTTCCACCGGATCACCGATCCGTTCGATCCCGCCACGGTCGTCGTGATCTGGGAGCACGCCGCCCGCGACCGCTCCGAGGCGCTGGTCACGATGGTCCAGCCGCGCAACATCCCGAACGGCCCGGTCTTCCGCTGCCGCCTGCGCGGACTCGATCCGGCGGCGGTTTACGAGCTCGAGCAGACCGGAGAGCGCTTTACGGGCGAAATGCTGATGCAGGCCGGCTTCCACGTTCCGCGCTTCGACCGCGACGGAGGCGCCGCCCTCTACCATTTCAGGCGCATCTGATCCTGCCCGGAACCGGAGCGGTCCGTCCGAAAAACGCCGCCCCGGCTTCCGGCGCCTGTCCGGCATTCACGGAACGCCGCACTCTCCCTTCCGGACAGAAATCCGCGGAGGGGGGGGAACCGGACTGCCTTCAGCAAGTCCCCGCCATCGGGCAAGCATGGGTTGCGGCGGGTGGAGCCGCAGCCGCACGGAGCGCCGCGCTCCGTTATTCAGCTTTCGTTTTTTCCGCTTTCTGCGCCATGCGCTTGGCTTTGAGCGCCGCCTTGATGCGGCGATAGCGCACAACCAGATGGTACACGCCGAAGTAGGTGATCGGCGTACAGACCGCCGCCAGCAGGAAGCCGCCGATGAAGAAGGAGGCGATCAGGTCGCCGCCGAGATGCAGGAAACCGGAGAAATCCAGCTTGACGATCCCCCGGGCCGCCTTCTCCGTCGCCTCCCAGGTCAAATCGCCGCCGATGATCTTGTTGCCGACCCAGCACTGGGCCGGATAAATGAAAAGCACCGTAACCGGATTCGTGATGAACGTGCCGAGCGCCGCACCGATCTTCGAGCCGCGCAGAACGAACGAAAGCGGAATCGAAATCACCAGCTGCGCGGACATCGGAATCACGCAGCCGATGAACATGCCGATCGCCCAGCCGCGCGCAATATAAGAGGGAGACCCGTCGTCCCGCACGATTTTGGCATACAAGTAGATCAGCTTCCGCTTCCAGTGATGCGCCATGAATCCCCCCTCTTTCCATTCAGAAATTTTCTTAATATAGCCGCAGTTTCCCGAAATACCAGAAGAAATCCCAAAAAAGCGGCAGATTCCACTCCGGGACCTGACTGTTCTGCGGCTGCCCGGAATCGCGTTCACGCTCCCCGCAAGGCGGATTTCAAACAGTTCCGCGACTCCCCGCGAACTCAGCTCGACACCATGCAGAAAACGGTTCGTCCCGAAGCGGAGGAGCTGAGTGGACAAGGCGCTCCATCAATCCGTCATCGGCGCGAACCGACCGCCGCGCCCCGTCCGGCCGGCGGCGCAGCCGGAGCCGCCGGCGGCTGGTAGCGGATCGACTGACGAATCAGGTTCGAATCGTTCCAGAACCGGCTCAGATCCCTGCCGAGCTGCTGCAAATCGACGCCCTCCCAGGCGGCGGCGTTGGCCGCACCGGCATCCCGGGTCTCGACCAGTTTGTCGTAGTAGCGGACCGGAATCTGCGCATACTCCGGTTTTCCGGCGACCGGCGCGCCCTTCCACAGATAGTAGACGAGCGCCTGCGCAAGCGGGTAGTTCACGTTCCGCTTTTCGCCGTAGAATTCGGTACGGTCCATTTTGACCAGCGCCGCAATATCGTGAACCCGGTCGCCGTCGAACAGAGCGGTCAGCGTCCGTTCGATGTATTGCGGCAGCACAACGATCCCCTTTCCGGTACGGAATTCGATCCCCTCGAAAAACTGGGCCGTCCCCTCGTTGAACCACATGCCGGCCTGCGCCTCGCCGGTCGCAAAGTACAGATACTGGTGGAACCCCTCGTGGAACGCAACCTGCCGCATGATCATCTGCTGGACCGAATCGCGCGCGCCGCGGTCCAGCGGAGAGATGACCAGCTCCCGTCGCGCAGGCGTCCAGATGCCGCCCGACCACTGCATGTCGGCGCCGACATACTCCTTGTACTGGTCGCGCTTGTTGAAGATGCGGACCACACTGACCGACTGAAGCGGAATCTTGAGCGGGAAATAGTCCGCAAACACCTCCCGGGCATTCTCGAGCTCGGTGCGGAGCCGGGTCATGGCGCGCCGGTCGGTCTGGTTCGAGACGAAAATATAGTTGTCGGTCTCGACATACCACCAGTCGCGGAAATTCCGGATGCTCTGAATCACCCGCGCCCGGCTCGCCTCATACTCCGGCGTCCCCTTTTTCCGGTTCCCTTCGGCCAGAGAGACGGTTTCGCGTCTCGGGGCCACGAACTGCACGCTGCCGAGCGTCTGCCGGATCACGCGCTCCGCACGGTCGTCGAACCGGCTTTTTTCGATGGAGAACAGGAGCAGGACCTTCCGCAGCGGATCAGTCCGGGGAGAGAGCAGATAGGCGACCTGATGAGCGCCGTCCCTCTCCTCCAGCTCGTAAACCTGCGCCGAACAGCCGTACAGCGATTGGGAAAACGGCTTCACCTCAAGCACTTCGGATGCGGCGAACTGCCGGACCCACTTTTTCATCTGCTCCTCCGGCAGCTCCCGGTCGAGCTCGGTGAATTCGGCGAGGAGCTCGCTTTCGGGCTTCAGCTCCGGCTTCTCGAACGGAGCGATGGTCACCGTGCCGACCCGGATGACGCAGCTGTCGTTGAACCAGACTCCGGCGGTCTGCCGGAAACGCCAGTATTCGTGATTGCTGAGCAGCTTCGCGCCGTCGCCGCGACGCTCGGCGCGAATCGCCGGCATCGGCAGCGGCATCGGCTTCATCTCCCGGAAGGCGCGGAAACGCAGTCCGACCGCCGGCAGCGAAACCGGGCTGCCGAGCGTGATCGGCGGCGGCGCGGCCTGACAAAGTGTCGCCAGCAGGAGAAAACCGAACAACAAGCGTTTCATGAGCTCTTCCTTTCGAAAATGAATCTGCACTTACCTGTTCAATAAGACGCTTCCGCCGCCTCAATCTTACCGGCAATAACGAAAAACCTCCGGACGGACGCTGCTTGCGGCCAACCGGAGGTCGTGTTTCCGATGCGGATTTTACCGGTCGACGCGGGCGCCGCCGCCTTTCATGAGTTTCTGAACCTCGTCGAAGGTCGCCATCGAAGTGTCTCCCGGCGTGGTCATGGCCAGCGCGCCGTGCGCCGCGCCGCAGTTGACCGCGTAGTCGACGTCTCCGGTGGTCATAAGCCCGTAGATCAGGCCCGAAGCGAAGCTGTCGCCGCCGCCGACCCGGTCGAAGATTTCGAGGTTCGGGCGGTGGACCGCCTCGGCGAATTTGCCGTCCTTCCAGGCGATCGCGCCCCAGTCGTTGCAGCTGGCGGACTTGACAGCGCGCAGCGTCGTGGCGACGACCTGGAAATTCGGATAGAGTTTCACGGCCTCTTCGATCATCGCCCGGAAGCTCGCGGTGTCGAGCTTCGAGAGATTCGCATCGACTCCCTTGACCTCAAGCCCGAGGCAGGCGGTGAAATCCTCCTCGTTGCCGATCATGACATCGACGTATTTCGCAATCTCGCGGTTGACCGAACGGGCGCGCTCGACGCCGCCGATCGCCTTCCAGAGGCTCGGGCGGTAGTTCAGGTCGTAACTCGTGATCGTGCCGTACTTCTTCGCAATCTTCAGCGCTTCGATGACCACATCCGGCGTCGTATCCGACAGGGCCGCGAAGATGCCGCCGGTGTGGAAGTGGCGCACGCCGCACCTGCCGAAGATATACTCCCAGTCGATATCTCCGGCCTTCAGCTGCGATACCGCCGTGTTGCCGCGGTCGGAACAGCTCTTCGCGCCGCGGCAGCCGAAGCCGCGCTCGACGAAGTTAAGGCCGTTGCGGACCGTCCTGCCGATGCCGTCGTACGGCACCCACTTCACGAAATCGGTCGCCACTCCGCCCTGCAGGATGAAATCCTCGACGAGCCGGCCGACCGCATTGTCGGCAAACGCGGTCACGACCGCGGTGCGCAGCCCGAAGCAGCGGCGCAATCCGCGCGCGACGTTGTATTCGCCGCCGCCTTCCCAGACGGTGAAGCTGCGGGCGGTGTGAATCCGCCCCTCGCCCGGATCGAGGCGGAGCATGATCTCCCCGAGGCTGAGTTCGTCAAAACGGCACTCTTCGGCTTTCTTATACTGCAGCATGGCTTATTTTCCCTCCTTGAGCGCGACCGCCTGCTTCACGGTCTCGCGGATCTTGTCCCAGTTCCCGGCCGCGATGTCGTCGGCCTTGCCGAGCCAGGTGCCGCCGACCGCGACGACCTCCTTTACGCTCAGATACTCCATGACGTTCGCGGTCGTGACCCCGCCCGTCGGCATGAAGCGCACGCCGAGATGTTTGTACGGCGCAATGATCGACTTCAGCATCTTGGTTCCGCCCGCGGCTTCGGCCGGGAAGAATTTCAGGAAGCGGCAGCCGAACTCCATCGCCTGCTCGGCCTCGGACGGCGTGCAGACGCCGGGCGCGAACGCGAAATGGCTTTCGACGGCGGCGCGAACCACGGTCGGGTTGAAGCCCGGTGCGACCGCGAATTTCGCGCCCGAATCGAACGCCCGCTTGAGATCCGCCACATTCAGGATCGTCCCGGCGCCGAGATAGAGCTCCGGAAAACGCTCCGACGCCGCCTTGATGATCGAAGCCGCCGCCTGGGTGCGGAAGGTGATCTCCGCCGCCGGCAGCCCGCACTCCGACAGGACTTCGCACATCTTGAGGCCCGTGTCGAGATCGTTCAGCACGAGCACCGGCACGATGCGGATCTTCTCCAGCTGCGCGAGAACCGTGTCGCAAACCATCGAAAAACTCATTTTCAACTCCCTGTTTCAGTCTTGAAACCGTTACATACGGTCACTTTCGTTCCTTACAGAATATACGCTTTCCCGCGCGATTATGCAAGATCCCGCCCCGGATTTTCAGCCGTAAATTGTTCCGGCGCGTTCAATGAAGCGAGTCCCCGAACGCGGCAGAAAAGAAGGCTCGCCGCCACGCCGGCCGTGCCGGAGAGCAGGAACATGACCGCCATGCCGGAACCGGGTCCTCCGCCGACGATATGTTCCAGCAGCTTCGCCCCGGCGGAGCCGCCCGCCATGAACGGCTCGAAAACCCGGTCGGCGAGCAGCCCTCCGGCCAGATAGCCGAGCGGCATGGTGCCGAACTGCAGGGCGCTGCGCAGCGCGAAAATCCTCCCCTGCATCGCGACCGGCACCTTCGCGCGGAAGATCGCAAGATCGCAGGCGATGACGAACGGCAGCGGCAGGTTTCCGAGCAGGGCGGCCGGAATCCAGAACGCGAGGCTGCGCCCGGCCGCGAAAAACGGGTCGCCGGCCAGGAACGAGACGGCGCAGCCGAGAAAGATGACCCGCACCCTGTTCCGCGGCGGCGGCAGCAGCGCGACGAGGCAGCCGCCCGCGATGCCGCCGGCGCCGATCACGGCGTTCACGATGCCGAGCATGAGTTCGCTTCCGCCGGTCCGCGCGAGAATCATGGCCGGAAGAATGCTGAAATAGCTCAGCGACGCAAGCAGATTCACCTGCGCCATAAAGACGAGCAGCGTCAGCAGCGGCCGATTCCGCCGCAAAAAGCGCCACCCCTCGCGGCATTCGGCGAAAAAACGGAACGCGCCGGAATCCGCCGGCCGCCGTTCCGGAACAGGGACCGCCAGAGCCAGAGCCGCAAATGCGAAAACGAATGCCGCGAGATCGACCGCCAGCACCGAAGCAAGTCCGCCGAAAGCCAGAAGTGTCGCCGCCCCGAGCGGCGCGGCGACCGCCTGCACCGAATCCGCCAGCGACTGAAACCCGCCGACCCGCGTATAATATTCGGGCTTGACCAGCAGCGTCACGGCAACATTCGAAGCCGGACGCTGGAACGCGTTGGCCAGCCCGATTCCGAAATTGATGCCGTACAGGAACGGAATTTCGAGCCGGTCCGCCGCATGCAGCAGCAGGACCGCGAGCGTGCAGCAGGCCGCAGCGGAGTCGGCCGTCAGCATGAGCGCCTTTTTCGGCAGACGGTCGACCAGCGGTCCGGCGAAAAAACTCACAAGCGTATACGGAATCGCGGCGGAGGCCGTCAGCAGCGTGACGGCCGTTGCGCTGCCGGTCTCCCGATAGGCGTAAATCACCAGCGCCAGCGCGGTCATCGCGCTGCCGATCTGGGAAAGCGACTGGCTGAACCAGAGAATCAGAAAGACCCGGAGGTCACGAAGATAAATAGAAATATCCATAAGACTTTGCTCATTTTGACGACTGAATCATTGCGGGAAAGGACGAGCAAAGTCCCGGCGGGAACGGTCAGACGAGCTTTCGGACTCCATGCGAACCGTCGTCGCGGCGGGACTTCGCATGGAGCTCGGCAAGGCAGAGCGGTTTCCGGACGCTTCTCATGGAGGGTTTCCTTCTACTGTTTCATTTAAAATAAGCGTTTTCCGGCCGTTTTCAAGAAATATACGCGGGATTTTCCGAAAAAATCGCGGCATCCCGCGGTTCCCGGAGCAAAGTGTTTCATCCGGTTGAAAAACGGCACGGGCGGTCTATATTGAACCGTATCCGAAAATCATTTCACTGAAAAAACGGGAGTTTTCATCATGGTCAGTTGCGACACCCTGATCCTCGGAAGCGGGTGCTGGAGCGCCGGGGCCGCGCTCTCCGGCCGCGGCTCGCTCCTTGTGGTCGACCGCGGCGCGGTGATCGGCGCCGAATACTTCGACACCTTCCGCCCGACCTCCGGCTGGAAAAGCGAACTCAAATCCGCCGAGGCGCGCGAGCTCTACCGGGCGATGGCCGACCGCGGCGGCATCGACGGCGAGCGCAGCGACAGCTATCTGCTCGCGCCGTTTCTCTACAAAATGCTGATTCCGCACCATTCGAAGTTCCGGCTCTGGACTGAAACCGTGTCGATCCGGCCCGACGGCGACGGCTTTCTGGTCACGCTCTTCGACGCCGACGGCAGCGAAGAGATCCGCGCCGGACGCATCATCGACACCACGCCCGACTGCATCAGCAATCCGGACTTCGGCCGCGCCAACCGGAAAAACGCCGCCCTCGCCGCAGCCGTAATCGCCCCGGCCGCGGCTGACCTCATGCGCGAATGGCGGCCGGCCGACGGAACGCTCCGGCCCGGCCGGACCGCGGACGAACTCTTCTTCACCGTCCCGGTCGGCGCGGACGACAGCTGGCCGGAATCCCGCGAAAAACTCCTGAAGGCGTGGAACCGCCGCCGCGAGATCTTCTTCCGGAGCTGCAAAATCGCCTCCATCGCCAAACAGCGGCAGGTCGAGGTCCGCGAGGACGACCATTGCTTCGCGCCGAATCACCACTACTTCAACGCCGGCCGGTTCGCCAATCCGCTCAGCGCCGTCGACGCCGGCATCAGCTTCGGGAGGGCCTGACCATGCTTCTGTCTGAAATGATCCGCAAAAAAGCCGTGCGGCGCGAGGCGGTTCCCGCCTTCTCCGGCCATTGCGACGTGCTCGTGGCCGGACTCGGCACATCGGGAGCCCCCGCCGCCCTCGCCGCAGCCGAAGCCGGAGCGCGCGTCTGCGCCGTCGAAAAGCTGAACCTGCCGGGCGGCACCGCCACGGCGGGCGGCATCTCCGGATATTATTACGGACTCCCCGGCGGCCGTTTCGAGAAAACCGACGCGCTCGCCCAGCAGCTGCGCGTGCTCTCCTTCATCGAAGGCGGGCATTTCCACCCCGACGCGAAAATCATGGCGACCGACCGCGAGCTTACCGCCGCCGGCGTCGAACTCCGTTACGAGACCGGCATCTGCGGCGTCTGGCTCGACGACGACGGAGCGACCGTCCGCGGCGCACGGCTCGTTTCGAAGGAGGGAGTCTCCGACGTCGAATGCAGGATCCTGATCGACGGAACCGGCAACGGCGACGTCTGCGCGCTGGCCGGAGCCGGATTCACCGAAGGACGCGCCTCCGACGGCCAGCCCCAGCCGTTTTCGAGCGTCCGCGTGTTCCGGTCCGAAAACCGCTTCGCCAGCGCGAATTTCGACGCCGGTTTCACGACCTCCACCGACGCCGCCGAACTGAACCGCGCCGTCATCGACTCGAACTCGCTGCACTGTTTCCCGCCCGGCGGCGCTCCGCCGGCCCGGCTCTACTATATCACCCAGCTTCCAGGTCACCGCGAAGCGAGGCTCATCGAATGCGACCATACACTCACGGCGCGGGAGATCATCGAAAAGAACTGGAACGTGCAGCCGTTCGGCTACGCCTACAGCAACTTCGACAGCCACTCGATCGACTGGGCGTTCGAGGACGACCTCGGCTGCGACTGGATGGTCGGCGCCAGCCTCTGGGGCAAGAATATGCTCGCCCCGCTTTCGCTTGAATTCATGACCGTAAAGAGATTCCGGAATCTCCTCGTCGTCGGCCGCGCCGTGTCGGTCGATCACCTGACCGCCAGTCTGGTACGCATGCAGCGCTGCCTCCAGAAGATCGGGGAAATCGCCGGGAACGCCGCCGCCCTCGCCGTCCGCGACGAAAAAAACGACGTCCGCGAGATCGACCGCGCCGAACTCGAAAAGCGCATGCGCGCTTCGGGCTGCCTCGATGAATCGCTCCTGCCGGAGTGCCTTTTCCCGGTCGAACACTGGGCGGAGGAACTTGCCACCCGCAAACCCGGCGAAGCGATCTTTTATGCCGCGCAACACCTCGACCGGACCCGCGACACCCTGCTGGCGCTGCTCGCGGGTCCCGATCCCGACGCGGCCATCCATGCCGCGCTCGCGCTTGCCATCGGCGGCGACGACGCGGGCGCGGAACTGCTCCGGGAACAGATCCGCAAGCGCGATCCGTATGTGCCGGCCACCAGCCGGAACCACAACTATCCGCGCCTCGAAGCAGAAGCCTACCTGCTCGGGCGGGTCGGCACACCCGCCGATGCGGAGCTGCTGCTCGAACTCGCCCGCGAACGGCTGGCCGACTACCAGACCTTCTCCGAAGCGTGGCGCGGGCTGCTGACTCTCGGGGAACGCTTCCCCGAAGCGCGGCCCGGAATCGCGGCGGGAGTGCTGCCCATCCTCGAAGCGGAGGATTTCCGGCTGCCGGTGCTTTTCCGCAACCACCTGATCGCGAGCCAGGCGCGCTACGAGCCGATGCACAATCTGTTCCGTGCCGTCACCGCCGTCAGATTCAAGAAGTGGGGCATCCCGAACCGATTGAGCGCCGTTCTCTCCAAAGAAACGCTCAGCTGGCGGGAACAGCGCCTGTTCGAACAGCTCTGACCGCCGGCAGGAAAAAGCGAGGGGAAGCTTTCGGCCTCCCCTCGCTTTTTCGCCCGGAACCGGGCTGTCAGCCGATGGCTCCGAATTTACAGAGCTGACGGCAGAGGGAACAGCCGTTGCAGAGCTGCGCGTTGATCGCGGGCCTGGCCCCTCCGGCGGTCTCGATGGCGGGGCAGCCGAGCTTCAGGCACTGCTTGCAGTTCCGGCACTTGTCCGGATCGACCGAGAGCACCGGCCCGAGCGGTTTGCGCTCCTTCAGGATGCACGGCGCGCGGCTGATGATGAGCGAGGGCTCGTCGACCGCCAGTTCCTCCGACAGCGCGGCCCGGACCTGCGCGATATCGTAGGGATTCACGACCCGGATCCGCTTCATGCCGCACGCTTCGGCGATTCTTTCGATCGAGGCGGCCGCGGTCGGTTCGCCCATCAGCGTCATGCCGGTGCCGGGGTGATCCTGATGGCCGGTCATGGCAGTGGTCCGGTTGTCGACCACGATCAGGGTCGAATTGCCGCGGTTGTAGACGATGTCGAGCAGCCCGGTGATTCCGGAATGGAAAAAGGTCGAGTCGCCGACGATGCCGACCACCGGACGCTTCTCTCCGGCCTTGACCATGCCCTGCGTCATCGAGAAGCCGCCGCCCATGCAGAGGATGATGTCGGTGCGCGAAAGCGGCGGAAAGACGCCGAGGCTGTAGCAGCCGATGTCCCCGGCCACGATCACATCGAACTGCGCGAGGCCGAAGAAGACGCCGCGGTGCGGACACCCGGCGCAGAGAATCGGCGGCCTGCCCGGCAATCCCTCCGCCGCCGGGGCCGGAACCTCAAACGGCTCGCCGCACACTTTCGAACGGACTTCGCGGATGCGCACAGGCGTCAGCTCGCCGCAGCGCGGCACGAGGTTCTTGCCGTCGCACGCGATGCCGAGCGACTTCACATGCTCTTCGAGGATCGGGTCGGCCTCTTCGATGACGACGACCCGCTTCACGGTTGCGGCGAAACGCCTGATGAGTTCGTCCGGAAACGGCCACGCCCAGCCGAGTTTCAGGATATCGGCTTCGGGAAAAATGTCGCGGCAGTGCAGCGCGGCAATGCCGCCGGAAATAATGCCGAGACCGTGGCCGCCGTCCCCCTCGAAAATCCGGTTCAGGCCGGACCCTGCCGCCTCCGCCGCCTGCGCGGCGATCCGCTCCTCGACCTTCGCGCGGAGCTTGCGGCCCCAGACCGGGATCGGCACGAACTGCGGCGGGTTGCGCTCGAACTTCGCCTCGGCGGCCGGAAGGCGTTCCCCGGTTTCGACCAGCGCGCGCGAATGGCTGACGCTGGTCGTGCTGCGCAGGATCACCGGGCAGCGGAACTTTTCCGAAATTTCAAACGCCTCCTTCATGAACCGCACTGCCTCGCGGGCGCTGCCCGGCTCGAGAACCGGAAGCTTCGCAAGCCGCCCGTAATGCCGGGTGTCCTGCTCGGTCTGCGACGAATGCATGCCGGGGTCGTCCGCGACAATCACGACCATGCCGCCGACGATGCCGATATACGAAAGCGTCATCAGCGGGTCGGCCGCAACGTTGAGCCCGACGTGCTTCATGGTGACCAGGCTGCGGACGCCGGTCACCGCAGCGCCGGCCGCGACTTCGAGCGCGACCTTCTCGTTCGGCGCCCACTCGCAGTAGACGTCGTCTTTGAACTTCACGAGGTTCTCGAGAATCTCAGTCGAAGGCGTGCCGGGATAACCGGAGGCGACCTTCACGCCCGCCTCCCATGCGCCGCGCGCGATGGCCTCGTTGCCGGAAAGCAGCTCTTTCATGCCTTCCCCTCCCCGGCTTTGCGGTGGAACACCCGCTTCGCCTTCCCCTCCTGCCGCGGCAGGGTGCCGGGGGCGTAAACGTCGCCGTCCGGCGAAAAGCCGAGGTCCTCCTTCAGCTGCTTCTCGATCATGTAGCCGGTCACGCCGGGCTCGGCTTCGACGTTGATGTGCAGATTCCTGACGCCGTGCTCCTCCTCGATGATGATCTGGTAGGTCGGATGCACGCCCGGAATCTTCAGCAGCGACTGCTCGATCTGTTTCGGGAAGAAATTGACCCCCTTGATGATCAGCATGTCGTCGACCCGGCCGGTCACGCCCGCGATCTTCAGGTGGGTCCGGCCGCAGGCGCACCTGCCGCGGTGAATGACCCGGGTCAGGTCGCCGGTGCGGAAGCGGATGACCGGCAGCGCCTCGCGGGTCAGCGAAGTCACGACCAGTTCTCCCTCCTCCCCGTCCGGAACCGCTTCGCCGGAATCGGGATCGACGATTTCGACCGCATACTGATCCTCCCAGACGTGGATGCCGGAGTGATCTTTGCAGTCCATGCCGAGCGTGCCGATGCCGCCGGTCTCGGTCATGCCGTAGATGTCGAACACCTCGATGCCGAGGCCGGAGGAGAGGCGTTTCTTCATCTCGTCCGAGAAGGTTTCGGCGCCGAAAATACCGATTTTGAGCTCCGGCAGCGAACTCTTCTCCTCCTCCAGAACTTCCATGATGCGGATGCCGTAGCTGACCACCGCGGTCAGCACCGTGCTGCCGAAATCGCGCGCGAGCCGGATCTGCCGGAGCGTATTGCCGGGGCCGCACGGCACGATGAACATTCCGTATCTGCGCGCGCCGTGGTAGCAGCCGAACCCGCCGTTGAAGAGCCCGAGCCCCGGCGTGATCTGGCAGATGTCGTGCGGCTGCGCGCCGGACATCGCATAACAGCGCGCCATGCACTCGGCCCACTGCTCGAGGTCGGCCGCGGTATACGGCATGACCACCGGGGTTCCGGTCGACCCGCTCGACATGTGCATTTCGGCAAGGTCCTGCCGGTCGACGCAGCACATCCCGAGCGGATATTCGCGCCGGAAATCTTCCTTGCACATCGTCGGCAGTTTCGCAAGGTCGTCGAGGCCGCGGAACTCCGCGACGTCGATCCCGGCCCGTTCGAAGTGTTCCGCGAAGAAACGGCTGTTCGCGGCGGCGTGGCGGACGCCCGACTTCAGCCGGGCGTTCCGCAACGCGTGCAGTTCATCGGCGGACATCGTCTCCGCCGCAGGGTTGAAAAATTCTACTCGACTCATTTCAAAGGGTTCTCCCATATTCAAACGCATGCAGGTTCAACTCGGCATAGGCGGGCTTGACGCACTCCGCAATCGCGCCGCGCCACGCTTCGTCCGGCAGCGGGAGGCCGGATGAGAGGGCGCCGAGAAGAATCGTGTTCGCAGTTTTCGGATTGTTGAATTTCTCAAGCGCCGCCGCATCGAAATCGACGTACTTGAGGCGGGGGAACGTACGTCTCAGCCGCTCTTCGACATCGGCCGGGTAGACGGCCTGCCCGCTCGATACGGTGACCGGAATGATCGGGCGCGACGCAACGACCGCAGCGCCCTCCGGCTTCAGGTAATGGCTGTAACGCAGCGCCTCGATCGGCTCCAGCGCGCCGAGCGCGTCGGCGGTCCCCTCGAGGATCAGCGGAGAAAGCACCTCTTCGCCGAAGCGGATCTGGGCCGTGACCGAACCGCCGCGCTGGGCCATGCCGTGAATTTCATTGGTCGTGACATCGAACCCGGCGCTCCGGGCCGCGGAAGCGATGATCCGGGCCGCAAGCAGAATCCCCTGCCCGCCGACGCCGGTCAGCAGAATATTCGTAATCATAAGCACACGCCTTTCGTGGATTCATCCTGATAAAATAGCGCAAATGAGGACTCCTTACAACGTTAGGTCTGTAAAAAGTCACAAAAAAACGCCCGGCGAAATGGGCGTTTCGGCGCGCGGCCGGTCATTTGAGCGCAATGGAACGGACCTCTTCCGGGGCGAGCGCGCCGGAAGCAAGTTCGGCGCCGTCGCAAAGCAGCCGGAACGGCTTCTCCTCCTGCGACGCATTCCAGAGCCGGAATTCGCGGCAGTTCTGGCAGAGCGCGATGACCTCCGGCGGCTCGACCGTCCAGACCGGACGGCGGAAGGCCGCACCGTCGGCGGCGGCCGTGATCTCCATATGCTCCGCGCCCCACAGCCGCCCGCGCGCCGCAGCGGGGAGCTCCGCAGCCGGACGGCCGTCGGCAATCCAGAACTCCTGCTCAACTTCGCCGAGATCCGCATACCCCTCGTCGCCGTGCGGCGGGAACGGGCGGTGCTCGGCATAGCAGACCGGACGCAGCAGCGTGAGCCGCAGTTCCGCGCTGCCGAACGAATCGTATCCGTGCAGCGCCTCGGCGAAAATGCCGGAGCTGCGGCCGTTTTCATCCACCGCCGCCGCAAAATCGATGAACGGCTGCTCGCATTCGTCCGGCGTGCGGACAAGCACGGTCGCGGCCTGTCCCGAAACGATGGAGCCCGAGGCGATGCCGGTTTTCCAGTTGAATTTGACCGTGTCGTCCTTTTCGCGCCACTCCGCGCTCCAGCGCGCGAAGAGCTCCGGAACTCCGGCATAGGCGAAGAGGTCGAGCTTGAAAGCCGACTGCTTCCAGCGGTAGCGGGCCCGCAGACAGCTGACCGCCGGACCGTTGTCGATCTCCTCGAAGCCGAGGAACTCCGCCTCGCCTTCGGTTTCGCCGAGCCGGGCAAGGCCGTGCCCCCAGGTATCGCCGACATCCGCGACCACAGGGAACGAAATGCGCCTGAAGGCCGCCTTCTGCCGCTCGAAGCCGACCGCGTCCGGCTGTCTGCCGCCGTAACCGTAAGCGAACACGCGAAGTCCCGACGGCGGCAGGTCGACCACGGCGGCGGCGCGCCCCCAGGCGTTGTTCGGCCCGAAAGCGGCGGCGGAGCGAATCCACTGCAGAGGAACGGTATTGCCGTTCTCATCGCGCAATGTGTCGAACCGCTTCCCGTTGCAATTCGGGTCCGCGAAGGTGTCGAAGCCGAACACGGCCCGCACCGGAACCGGCAGCGGGTTCCAGAGCAGGATGCCGCCCTCGGTCAGAAAATCGCTCTTCGACTGCGCCGCATAGCGCTCAAGCCGTTTTTCGAGAATCGAAGTCGCGGTCCACTGCGCATAGCCTGCGAGGTCGCGGACTTCGCCTTCGAAGGATTTCCGCACCGCCGTGCCGGGGTAGACATCGTGAAAATAGTTGAAAAGGAACTGGTTCCATGCGTCGTCGAGCTTCGCCGTATCGGCTTCGGCATCCGGCCCCGGCGACTCGAGCACGAGCTTCTCGGCCTTGAAAAGCGAACGCTCGACGGCGGCGAACTGCCGCTTGACCATCGAAACGGCCGAATAGCAGCCCGGCGAATGGTGGGTAAGCTCGCCCTCGTACACCGGCAGCTCCGTCTTTTCGATCGTGTCGAAATAGTGCGCCAGCGTCGAAAATTCGATGTCGCGGGTTTCGGCCGCTTCAAGCAGCCACTCCAGCTGCCGCTCGTAGATGCCGCCGCCGTGGTCGCCGACGCCGAAGAAGAAGGTCTGATGCTCGTCGCCTTCCGCGATCAGCCGGTCGATCCAGTCGAAAAGCTGCGTTTTCTCCTTCCAGCCCGGCATCGTGCAGTAAGCCTGCCGGACGCGCAGCGTGACGACCTCGCTGCCGCCGTCGCCGCGCCAGCGGAACAGATACGGCATGGTCTTCTCCTCCGCCATCGGACGCATGAAGACGTAACGGTCGAACCCTGTTGCATTCAGGATTTTCGGCAGTCCCGCATTCTGGCCGAACGAATCGACGCTGTAACCGATCCGGATGTCGCAGCCGAATTTCTCCCGGAAATAGCGCCTGCCGAACTCGGCCTGCCGGAACAGGACCTCTCCCGGCGTGATGATCGTGTCGGACTGCTCGACCCAGCCGCCGACCGGCTCCCAGCGCCCGGCTCCGATCAGCAGGCGGATCTCCTCAAACAGCGCCGGATCGCACGCTTCGATCCACTCGTAGCAGGAACTCGATGAGCGGCAGAACTTCAGGAACGGATACTTCTTCATGATCCGCACGACCGACCGGCAGGTGTTCAGCCAGGTCGAACGCCCCTCGCGCAGCCGCCAGAGCCAGATCGGGTCCATATGGGAATTGCCGATGACATAAAGTTTCTTCGCACTCATATTGCTGTCCGCTCCATCTGTTGATCGTTGTAACCGATCATACAATATAAAGAGCGCTCCCGAAAAAGCAAATCGGATTCCGTTATTTCGCGCCGATCAGCGAAAACGACACGTCCGCCGTATCCTTCCGGTGCCGGGGCCGGTTCCGGCCGCCGTCGGCTCCGCCGCAAGTTCCTCCGCTGTAACCGCAATATCCGGATAAGCGCGGCGAGCCGCCTCCCACCGGAAGTGATTCACCAGCAGAAACGGTCCCGCGCCGAGCAGTCCGAAAAGCAGAACCGCCGCCGCAAGCAGCGCCACTCCGCGCAGCAGGGAACGCCACGGCCGCGGCCCCCACATCAACCGGCGGAAAAGCGGCGGGTTCCAAAGTCCGGAATACGGCTCCACCGGATTTTCGCGGAGAAACGTTTTTCCCCGCCGGTACGCCGCCGGAGCAATGAACCCGTAAAACGCCGACTCAGCAAGGCCGATCCCCGCCAGGAGGCAGCCGACCCATAGCCTTCCCGCACGGGTCGCCGGAGCGATCCAGAGCGACAGCATGAATCCCGCAAAGGCGATCCAGAGCGCGGCATTGCAGATTTGCAGCGCCGCCCGCCGCCACGCAGGGAGTTCCGGAATCGCGGCAGGCAAACGCCGCCCGTACCGGAAACCGTATGCCAGATTGACATAGGGGAGCAGCGGCCATAGGGACGCCGGCGACGGCTTCGGCTTCCGGAACAGAAAATCCGGATATGCGTAAAGCAGGGCGGTCCCGGTGAAAGGCAACCAGAATATGGAGGCAACAAACGGCGGCCAGCTCCAGGAAGAACACAACAGCAGGAGCCCCGGCAAAACGACGGCAATCAGGCAGAAGAGAGGCGTCTCCCATAGAAAAACAAGCAGGCTTCCCCGGTACGCTTTCACCAGCACTGCCGCGCTCTCCGCGATTCCGGGCGCCTCGTGAAGCGGCCGCCAATCGTCCGTCCCGGCCGGGGCGACTTGAACTGTCGTGCGGACTTTCTCCATGCGCAGCCATCCAAGCAGCTCAAGCGCATCGACCTCGCGTTCGCCCTCCGGCAACCTCACACGATAACAAGGCAGCTCCATGCTCCACCTCCCGGCACACCGGTGACGCCTCCTGCAGAATTGCGTTTGAAACGGGCCGCACTCCCGGGCAGGCCCGTTTTCCCCATGCCGTCACTTCTCCGGTGCGGCGGACAGCGGCAGCGCTCCGGCCTTCAGGTCGGTCCACAGCGTGCCGGGCCCGGCATAGATGATCCGGGTCTCGACCTCCGGATTCAGTGAATCGACCAGCTTGAGTTCCGAAAGCTTCGCGGCTCCGCCGAGCGCTTCGGCCTTCAGGAGTTCCCCCCGCGCCGTCTCGTTGTCGACCAGATACCGGGTCTTGACTTCGGTCTCGCCCTTGAGCTGGGCGATCTTCGCCAGCAGCTCGGATTTCTTGAGCTTGAGCTCGGCGACGGTCAGTTCGGTCTCCGCCTTCAGTTGGGCGACCGCCTGATCGCGTTCGGCCGCGATGCGGGCCACGAGCTTTTCGGTCTCCTGCACGACTTCGCGGCGACGCTGCTCGATGAGCTCGGTCTCGATATTCAGTTCGGCGAGCTTCTTCGCGGTTCCCTGCAGCGACTCGTTGGTCAGATTCTGCTCCTTCGCAAGGCTGACCGCCCGGATCGGCGACAGGATGTTGATCGGAATATCGACGTTGCGGATGATCGCGTTATGCACGATGATGCTGCGTCCGGCCAGCGTTTCGCCGAGCACCTGCGACAGATCGTACTGAAAGGTCTCGCGCCCCTCGCCCATGATGAAATCCTGCGCGCGGTAGCTCGAGCCCTTGAGCCGCGACACCGACAGCACCTGCGGCAGGATGATCTTCTCGACCACCTGCGGCAGATCGCCGTACAGCAGGTAAATCTTCGCAAGATTCTCCGGCATGAGCTCGAATTCGACGGTCATGTCGAGCGCGACCTTGAAACCGTCGCGCGACGGGAATTCGACCGCGCGGCTGATGCCGAAAATCTGCGCCTCGGCCGGCAGCGGCGCCGCAGCTTTCGGGAGCGGAAAAGCGCCGACGGCACTTTTCCGGTTCCCGTCGGACACCGTGACCGCCGGCGCCGCGTTCATCCTCTCCGCCCGCTCGCGCCGCAGCTTCTTCTGGAAATTCAGCGTGTTGGACTCAAGCTCGGCCAGCGCGTCAGTCGCATTCGACAGCCGGCTGCGGGTCGAAACCATGCTCTCGTTCGAACCGGCGGCCATGGTGACCTGGTTCATGCCGATCTCGATCACATTGACCTGATAGGCGTAGCGGTTCAGGTAGTAAAGCCCCGGCTGGAGGATGTCCGACAGCACACCGCGTTCGCCCGGCCTGGCGAATTCTCCCGGCGCGGCAGGCCTGCCGCTCTGAGAGGTCACCACGCCCGCGTAACCGGCCGGGATATTGATCGCGTCGGCCACTTCGACCGAATACCCTTCCGGATTCAGCCGGTAGACGCCGGGCCCGAGCACGTCGCGCCAGACGCCTTTGCTTTCGCGGTCCGGCGCGATGATTTCGCCCGGAGCGAGCTCTTTGCCGACCTTGGCGGTCACGATGCCGACCTTGCCGAGCGGGATGCTGACCGCCGGAACGATCTTCACATCGTACTGGACCGGATCGAGGAAATGCCGCCCCTCCGGCAACACTTCGCGCCAGATGCCCTTTTCGCCGCGTTCGACGAGGATCGTTCCCGGCGCCGGAGCCTTGCCGGATTTCGCGGTCACCACCGCCATGTGTCCGGCGGGAACGTAGAAGCGGCAGAAGCCCCACAGATAAACCAGATAGACCGCCAGCGCGATGAATCCGAGAACAGCCACCGCCATCACCGCCGGCTTCACCGGAGACTGGACCGGCACGACTTTTTCCTCCGCCTGGCTCATTTCAGACCTCCTTCCGCCGGCGCGGCCGCCGGGAACTCCGAAAGCGGCAGCCCGAAAATACCGCCTCCCGCACTGTTGCCGATGATCGACTTCACGCCCGGCATGAGCTTGGCGTACAGCATGGCCCGGATATATGCGTCGCCTCCGCCGTAGGCCTGCACCTGCCGCTTCAGCACCTCGGCCTCACGCAGATTCCGTTCTGCGACGACCCGGCGTTCCGCCTCAGCCGCATTGAGCGCGGCCTGCGCGTCGGCCTCGGCGGTCTTGAGGGCGACCTCGGCGACCTTGAGCTCGGTTTCGGCCGCGATGACCTGCTCCATCTGCTTCTGCCGGGCCGAGATGGTCGCGGTGATCCGCTGCGTCTCGGCCTCGGTCTTGCGGCTGTTCTGCTCGGCAAGCATCTTCTGTTTCTGAAGTTCGGCCTCCGAACGCGCCTGTTCGATCTGCTCGGCATACTTGCGCGCCTCCTGCTGGGCGAGCTCGCGGTTGCGGATGATTTCGGCGACCTCCTGGGGGACGATGATATCACGGATCAGGACCGAGTTGATCCGGACGCCCCACTTGCGGCAGTTTTCGCGCAGGTACTTCTCCAACTGCGTCTGGAACACCTGCCGGCTCTCGCCGATGATGAACTCCGTCGCGGCCTTCTTGCTGCCTTCGAGCCGGGCGAACCCGTGCACCGACGGGAGAATCAGCTTCTTCAAAATATCCTCCATATTGCCGACCTCGTGGGCCAGCCGCGGCGCAAGCGATTCGTCGATATTGAATTCGACGGTTCCTTCGAGCGAAACCGAAAAACCGTCCACGGTCAGGAACGAAATCGCATCGTCCCCGCTGAATTCATGCCGCTGGCTCTGGATGTTGACCAGAGCGACGCTGTAAATAAACGGATTGATGCGATGCGTCCCCTCCTTCAGCACGTCGGCCAGCACACCCTTGCGTCCGGGTCTGACCAGAAATCCGTGCTGATAGGCGTTTTCGTTGCGGACGCCGTTGAAAACGTCCTCGCCGGAGACGGAAGTCACCACGCCGATGAAGCCCGGCATGATCCTGACGTCGTCGTAAATCCTGACCTCGTACGCATACGGATTGATGCGGTGCTTGCCGGTGCCGAGCACATCGGCCAGCACGCCCTTGCTCTCGTCGTCGGGAGCGATGATCCTGCCGTCCGTGAGATCCCGGCCGAACTTGCGGACAAGGACGGCGAACTTTCCGGCCGGAACGTCGGTGATCGGCAGAATCTCCCAGTCCCAGGTGTAGGGGTTGCGGAAATAACGCCCCTCGCCGAGCACTTCAAGCTGGATCCCCTGCTGCTCCGGCGAGCGCGCGATAAGTTCGTCCGGCGGCAGCGGCTTCCCGGTCTTGCGGATCAGCACGGCGATTTCACCGTTCCCCGGCTCAATGCGGCAGCCGAACCAGACGAACAGCGGCAGCAGCACGAGCAGCACCAGGAGCAGTATGATTCCGAATGCGGCCAATTTCATTGGCGTTCCCTCCCTTCCTTGTTTCCGCCTTCCGGCGATTTGCTTCAACCGTTTGACGGAATATTCCGGCGTTTCTTACCGAAGTCAGGAACAAAGCCGGCGGAATTCCGAAAACCGCACCATGCGGCAGCGGACCGGGCAGACGCCTCAAAACTCCAGCTGCTGAAACAGCGCCGGGTTCCGGAAATCTCCCCATGAGAGACTGCCGCTGCGCCCGTCGGCGGCGGCGCTGTTGACTTTGAGCGAAATACCGAACATCATCCCCTTTTCCAGCGCCGGAACACCCAGCGCCGAAGCCGGTATATCGATCACATAATACGAAGAGACGCCGTCATTGCGCGAAAACGCGAGCGCCGCCCCCTCTGCCGGGCCGGAACCGCCGCCCGGAGCTTGCCGGACCATTTTTTCCCCCTCCCTCGACCGCGCAGCGCAGAACGCCTGAACCGGCGCGGAAAAGTCGCCGGCGCTCCGGCGAAGCTGCAATGCGATCTGGACGGAATCTCCGCGCCACGCCTCCGCCGCCGGGAAATCGCATTCCTGCGTCTCATCGAGCACCTGCACTTCAAGCCGCAGACCGCCTTTCCGGGCGGAAGCGCGAAATTTCGCGCGGATATCCGGCCCGGCCGACGGAATCCGCTCCGACTTCCAGTCCGCCGGGCGGCTGAAATCGATCCAATCGGTCGGCCCGGCGCCGGGAGAAAGCGCAATGCGCTCCACCTGATACGGCTTGACCGCGATCACGAGCGGCGTCGCGTTGCTGTTGCGGTCGGCCACCGAGAAGGTCGTATACTCCCGGCGGTCGAGCGACGGATCGAAGCGGACGCGAAACACGTATTCCGCCTGCGTTCCGGGCAGGATATCGAGCTTGAGCCGTTCCGCCTTCTTTTTCGCATCCTTCTCCTCCTCCGGCTTCTTCTCCTCAATGTACCGGATTCCGGCCGGCAGGTTCAAATACGGCTCGACCGTGACCTCCTTGTCGGAGAGATTGTTGAAAAATACCTTGAACAAAACCGTTTCCCCGTTTTTGACCCGGTAGCCGAAGCGGTCGTAAAGCATGCCGTCGAGCTCATAGCCCGGCTGAATCACGACCGGCTTCGCGGCGCGCGCCGCAGGCTTGAATCCCCGGGCCAGCCGATACAGCTCCATGGCGGGCGTTTCGACCTCAAGATACGGCAGCAGCCCGAAGGTGTCGCAATACAGATAGACAATGCCGTCATCCATCGGGACGAGGCCGTCCCGGACCTCGAGCGTCCGCCCGTCGGCGCCGGCGGCCTTCAGAATCTCCAGCCCCTCCGGCAGCTTCAGCGGGGAACGTTCGCCGCCGGCGTACAGACAGGCGACGGCATCCCTGCCGTCCGTAAAGACGCGCGAACGCATCACGCCGCCGATTTTCAAATCGCCGACATACTCCCGGTGAGCCAGCGCCCTCGGCAGATAGGCGTATGCCGCCATCGAACGCAGCGGAGCATCGTTCCGGTCCAGCATGCCGAAGTTCCGCTCCCCGCCGCGATCGTCTTTGCCGGTGAACGGAAAAAACTTCTCCGCGCCGAGCGCCCGGAACTCGATCGCCCGGGCGACGAGCTGCGCCGCAATGCGGCGGTCGGTTCCGGCTTCGGGGCGGCCCGTTCCGGATTCGTCGGTCCACGAACCGCCGCTCCCGGTGATCCAGTACGGAATCCCGGCCCGGTTGTTCTTCCGCGCCCGCTCCGTCGCCCGGAGCCCTGCGACCCGGTATTCGATCTCCGAAATCTCCTCTCCGGACTGCAGGCTCACCGCATCGACGTCGTCGAGCAGGCCGCCGGATACATATGCCCGGTACAGCATGTCGTCTTCGCCGCGAATACCGGCCAGCCCGCCGCCCACCAGCAGGACCGGAACCTTGTCGAGCGAAAAACGCGTCGAAACGGCCTTGGTCAGCGCGGTGACGAACTCGGCCGGAAACCCGTTGCCGAAACCGGCGTCGGGAGCGTCCCAGACCGCAAGCGCCTTTCCGCTGCTCCAGCGGGAAGCGACGACCGCCAGACTCCGCGCCGCGTCGATCAGATTGCGCGGAAACACGTTGCATCCGTAGCTGTAGTGTCCGGTCTCGCTCCCCTCGGCATCCCGGTCCGTGCGCAGCCGGCGATTCCAGGCCGGAGCTTCCCGGAAGGTGTCGAAAATCGAAATGCCCGCCTCTCCGGCGAGCCGGTGCAGCGTCTCACTGCGTTCTCCGCGGCCGTCGAAATCGAAACGGCCCGGCTCCGGATGAAGCTCCCCCCACGCAAAACGGTCGCGGCCCCAGCCGATTCCGTTCCGGGCGAGAACCCGCAGAAATCCGCCGAACGCGGCGGTGTCGAAGCGTTTCCGGCCGTTCAGCGAAAAATCCATCGCAAAATACTCCTCGGCGACTCCGGTGTACGGCTCACCGGCCACGACCGCCGAACGAATCCCGAGCGCCGGGAACTCCAGATCGTAATAACCGGGCTTCTGCGGCGACGGCACCGAAAGAATCCGCTCCTTCGCATCGAAGGAAGCGGTTCCCGACGCCGTTTCGTTTCCGCTGTAGTCGAGACAGCGATAGCGCAGCTCCTCCGGAGAAAACTGTTCCTTGCCGGCCAGAACCGACAGCCGGAACGGCGCGGCATCCCCCGGCGTAACAAAATGCTCCTCCGGCGACGCCGCCCGGCAGGCGATCACTCCCTTCGCCCCCGAAACGCCGGTCAGCCGGACGTCCCTGATCTCGGCGAATCCCGCATCGGTCCGGAACCCGTTGGCATGAATCAGGATGCGGATCGACTTCAACGGCGGCGCGAACGGTTCCCCGCCGTTCTGCGCGGAGGCTGCCACCGGGAAACCAACCTCCTGGAAATCCGCATCGCTGCCGCTCAGCTTCGCCGAATGTTCATGAATCCGGCCGGCCGCATCCTCAAACCGGACGGCGATCCGCGACGCAGCCGTCCGGACCTTGAACCGGAACTCTTCGGCATCCGGATAATCCATGGCGAGAGCAACGGCGGCGTAACGGCCGCCGAACGCAAAATCCCCATCCAGCCGCAACACACCGTTCCCGCGGGTCAGCCCGCCCCCGGCTCCCACGGAAAATTCGCGCGAACCGTCATCGAACGCCCAGGCCGGATTGCCGGCCGAAAGCGCAATCGTCTCCGCCACGGCCGTTCCGGCCGCCGCGGCCAGCAGCGCACACGCCGCAAGAAAAGAAACCAATTTCATCGGCCGCCGCCCTCCCGAACTGAATCCGCTGCGGAAACGGCGGTTCGAATCTCTAAATCAATCATGATTCCACGTCCTGTTCATCATCTTCCGGTTGATGGAATAAAGATAGCACCGTTCCTTTGAAAATACCAGCGGCGAAACCCACAATCGCTTTTCAATACGCCGAATATGCCGCCGGTTTTCCGGCCGGAAAACCGGCGCAGGGATTGAAAAGCGCAGCGGAAGTGATATGTTGAACGGGAGAAGCAACCGCCGGAAAGGATCGATCCGCATGAAAGAAACGCCGTCGCACCGCCGTGCCGCCCTCTTCGCCGAACCGCTGCTGATGCCCCGGACAGTCTGGGAGCAGGTCAGCAGCGACCTGCCGGCGGCCCCTGCGGCGCTGGCCTGCCTGAAAGCCGAAGCGGACCGCTGGCTCGGCCTCGAACCGCTCACCGTAACAGCCAAGCAAACGCCGCCGCCGAGCGGGGACCTTCACGATTACACGAGCATGGCCCCCTATTTCTGGCCGAATCCGGAGACAACGGACGGTCTGCCGTACATCCGGCGTGACGGCGAAACCAACCCCGAATTTTACACGCTGGACAACGCGCGCCTCGAAAAACTCTGCGCCGCGGTTCCGGCGCTGATCCTCTACCATAACGTGACCGGTTCCGAGCCGCACGCGGAAAAGGCGGCAGAGCTTCTGCGCGCCTGGTTTCTCGCTCCGGCCACCCGGATGAACCCGAATCTGCGCCATGCCCAATTCATCCGCGGCGTAACCGACGGGCGCGGCATCGGCATCATCGACACAAACAGCCTGATCTTTCTGCTGGACGCGGTCACCCGCCTGCCCGCATCATCGTACTGGACGGAAGACGATTACCGGCAGCTGCAAAGCTGGTTCGCAGCATACACCGGGTGGCTGACTCTTCATCCGTTCGGTCTCCAGGAGGAATCCGAACCCAACAACCACGGCAGCTGGTACGACGCCCAGGTCATCGCGTTTTCCCGCTTTTCCGGCCGTGAGGAACAAATTGCCCGGCGGCTGGAACGGACCCTCGAACGTATCCGGCAGCAGATCCGCCCGGACGGGAGCCAGCCGGGAGAGCTCGCCCGCACGCTTTCCCTGACTTACAGCAC
Organism: Victivallis lenta; assembly: GCF_009695545.1. Taxonomy (NCBI): domain Bacteria; kingdom Pseudomonadati; phylum Lentisphaerota; class Lentisphaeria; order Victivallales; family Victivallaceae; genus Victivallis; species Victivallis lenta. The sequence goes on from NZ_VUNS01000001.1 coordinate 295,719, forward strand.
CTACAATCTGCTCGCCTTCGCATGTACGGCGGAACTGGCGATAAAAACCGGAGCCGACCTCTGGAACGAATGTCCGGAGCTGAAAAACGCCCTGAATTACCTGAAACCGTACTACTCGGCGCCGGAAAAGTGGAGCCATCCCCAGATCCGCCCGTTCGAGCCGCGCAGTGCCGCACCGCTGCTGACGCTGGCCGCCGGACATCTGAACGACGCGGAATTGCGGAGAATGCAGAAGGAGCTGTATCAACCGCAATACCGCATTCTGTTCTCAAAATCGGCGATATCCGGCCGCAAACATCCCTGAAATCCCCAAAAAATTTTAATTTTCTCGCAGAAATAATTTGAAAATCCCGAAAAACGGGTTACTTTATGAAACAAATAAGCCAATGTAGCTCAGTCGGTAGAGCAATTCACTCGTAATGAATAGGTCATCGGTTCGATTCCGATCATTGGCTCCAATTTGATCTTATCAGCTAGGCGTTTACACTGCTTGGCTTTTTTCATGCCGAAATTGCGAAAGATACCATCCGCCACCACCGCTTACGCTCAAACACCAAATCATAGACATACAATAGACTGACATGGTTTTGAGCGTAGCTTATCTACTGCAAGTTCAATGATCACATAGCTCACAAGGCGTGGGGCAACAAACCATTGGAACAGATTTAAAGTTTAATCGAAAATCTGTACAGCTTGCTTATATTCCTCGATTTTGACATTTTCAGAAACTCAATTTTCCTAAAAAATTTTTTGACCGCCTCAAGGCGAAGGTTATCCATATTGGGATTTCTCCGTATAGGCGACACATTCCCAATTCTTCCCTTATGGTATTTCTGAATTTCGTCCATTGAGCTATTGATGGATCAAAATAACTGATTTTTTGAAATCTGTCCATTCTTTGGAACCCGTTCCAATTCTGTCTTTTCTTGCCCTAAATTCTCCCTTTTTGAAACGGTTTTATATTATTATCGATAATTATATAAATGCTCTAAAAATACTAATAATTTTATCTATATTTAGACTTGAAATCTGCGGTCCATCATCTATCTTAAGTTATTGTAATATCAATACTTTAAGATGTAAAAATGGACAAAATTGCAGAACTTTCAGGAATGCGGTTTGGAGTTGAAATCGAAACTATCGGAATCAGCAGAAAAGACACCGTTTCAGCCATTCTGACAGTGGTTGGCGGTGAAGTCAAGCATGAGGGCGGTTCTTATGATAAGTGGAGCTGTGCGGCTCCTGACGGTCGTAAATGGAATGCTGTTTCCGATGCTTCGATTGGTCGTGGGAATGCGGAGGTCGTTTCTCCGATTTTGAACTATCCTGACGACATTTCAGTTCTGCAAAATGTGATTCGAGCAATCAGAAAAGCTGGCGGCAAAGTCAATTCGAGCTGTGGTATTCATGTTCATGTCGATGCCTCCAGCCTCAATGGGCGGCAATTGGGAAACCTTGCAAAAATTGTTTACAAGCAAGAACCGCTGATTCTGCATGCGCTCCAAATTTCGCAATCACGCTTAAATAGCTACACAAAGCCGACAGAGGAGAATTTTATTGCCGATATCAACAAACATCGTCCGCAATCACTGACTGAACTTTGTCAACTGTGGTATGGGGAGAATAACCTTGATGAAATGAGGCATACGCACTATCATTCGAGCCGGTATCATGGAGTAAATTTTCATTCATTGCTGTATAGGGGAACTGTTGAGTTCAGATGGTTTGAATCGACATTGCATGCCGGAAAGGTGAAATCCTATATCCAATATTGTCTTCTGCTTGTCAACCGTGCAAGAGAAGTGAAATTCGCTGCCTCAAAGAAGCGTTGCCTCTCCATGGAATCGGCAAAGTATGATTTGAGAGTTCACCTCTTGAGAATCGGAGCCATTGGCGATGAATATAAAACCATGCGTCATTTCTTACTGGAAAATATGCCTGGTTGCGCCAGCTATAAACACAAACCTGAATCGAAAGTTGCTTGATATGTGCGGACAATGTGGAATCATTCTTGGAAAGAAGCGTTGGACTCGGGAAGAACTGGAGGCTCTCGGCAATATGTTCACAGAGTTGTTGAGGTATAACGAGCGTCGTGGTCGTGATGCGACGGGAATTTTCATTGCCGATCAGAGTGGGGCAGGAAAAATATTGAAAGCTCCGGTTTCGGCGATGTACTTGACTGAATCAATAGAATATCAGGAAGCAATCCAGAGTATCAGTAATAAAACTATTGCCTTGCTTGGTCATACTCGGTTTCGGACGGTGGGAACTCCCATGATCAACGAGAATAATCACCCGATTCAAACTCAATTCTGTGTCGGTACTCATAACGGAACCATTACCAACCATGAGGAATTGTTCCGTATTCACGATTGGGAAAGAGTCGGTCAAGTAGATTCCGAAGCAATTTTTCGTTGTGCGGACAATTGTATCCATGATGGAAAACTTGATATGGAGGAATTTTCGAAAAAATTGAAAGGATTCAGTGGAACGATGTCCTTCATTCTTTATAATCGGCGGGAAGCCAATGTTGTTTATATCGGAATCGGCAATATGCCGTTATGCTTGCAGTATCATGCGAAACTGCAGTGCTTGTGCTATTCAAGTGAACTGATGCCTCTGGCGATGGCGGGGAAAGGCTTCAAAGGTTGGAAACTTATTTCCAATACCCCCATGACACTTCTTCGTTTCGACACTACCGATTTGATGAGTCGGGATTCAGTTTCAATGCCTTTCAATATTTCATGAATGGGAGTGTATAGAAAAGGGTATCGAAAAATCAGAGAAAATCACGCTCAGAAAAACGCTGAAAACTGTTGTCAAAAAAATGGTCGTTTATTTGACAGCTCTAAAATGGAGATTAAAAAAATGCGCTGTGTCATTTATACTCGGGTCAGCACGGAAGATCAAACAGTGGAAAATCAGATATCGCAATTGAAAGAATATGCAGAACATCAGAACTGGAACATCATTGACATTGTTTCTGATGTTGCCTCTGGAGGAAAATCGGCAAATGAACGTTCTGGCTTGAAAAAAGTTCTTGCCATGGCAAGGCAGAGAAAATATGACGTTCTGTTATTTTGGAGCCTCGACCGTTTTTCTCGTGAAGGCTCTCGGAAAACTTTGGAGTATTTGACCAAGCTGGATGACTTTCAGGTGAAGTGGCACAGCTACACAGAGGAATATATTTCAAGCCTCGGCATTTTTGCGGATGCCATCATCAGCCTCATGGCTTGCCTTGCCAAGCAGGAGCGGATTCGGATTTCGGAAAGAACTAAAGCTGGACTTGAAAGAGTTCGCAGCAGAGGGAAAAAACTTGGTCGTCCACAAACTGCCGATGTCGCCGCAATCAGGGAACTTCGCCAGCAAGGATTCAGCCTGGCTCAAATCGCTCTTCGCTGTAATATATCAAGAGCAAGAGTTCACCAAATCCTTTCAGCCTGAATCCGATTCAATTTTTTTGAAAAAAATAAAACGAATCCATTTCCTAAAAAAGTGTCTTTCTTGGCTATTCATCTCCAGAGCCTTCTGATCAAAAGGTCTGCAGGTTACAGAGAAAAGACACTTTTCCCCATTACCGACTCCGCTTCTATTTCTTTCTAAGCTCAGAACGGTTTTTATATTATTATCGATTATAATATAAGAACTTGAAAAGAAATTATTATCGAAAATAATATACGAGATCAATTGATCCGCTCCGTTGTCCAGTGATTGATCAGAACCGGGTCGTCATTGGTGGTTTGACAGTCGAATTTCTTCTGATGGAGTTTACCGCCTTGGTCAAGAAAAGACACTTCTACCATCCCTTGGGAGATAGAAATATTTTGAACCGTGATTCTTTTGCCGACCAGAAAATTAGCAACATTCTCCCCATTTTTCCAAATGGATAAATTGGATTCTGTACCTTCGCCGAACGATGATCGTACATGGTAATTCGTTGGTTCGATGATGCTGATCCAGAAAGTGTCTTTCCCCATTTTCAGTTCACGGCAAAAGGGAATATTAAGCTGAGCAATGGTTTCGAATTCCAGAGTGAAATCATCTTTTTTATTATCAGGAATCACGAAATCTAACTCGCCATGAGTCAAGGTAACGATTTCCCCTTGAAAGCGGATCGGCGTATTCCGCATGGCGATAAATGCTTGTCGCACCTCTTCGGGAACGGTCAGTTCCGTAAACCGATTTTTCAGCCGGGATTCTTCACGTTGACTCTGCATCATCGGAGCAATCGAACCATCGCCCATGGATTCGGCATTGCGGCGATCCATCAGGCGTTGCCATT